>CAYQCB010000010.1:0-25018 GCA_964415875.1 uncultured Candidatus Saccharibacteria bacterium | reverse complement strand
ACGCCGCCGAGCGTCAGCGTCCCTGAATCTGTTATGTTTCCGCTGAGCGTAAGTCCCGTAGAACCGCCCGACCCCGCTACGCGCGTTACGGTGCCGCTATTCGACGAGCCGAAAAAACTCGGACTGCTTACTGCCGAAATAATCGGATTCTGCGGCGTACCTGTGATGATAATGTTGTTACCTGCCTTGATTGAATTGATTAAATTCGACGCAAATACACGGCCGCTACCCGCATCGATGTCAGCGTTGTTAGTAGAAATGCCTCCGATAGCCTGCAAGAGACCAGAAAAATGGCCGCCACCTCGCACCGTAAGCGTCCCTCCCGCCGTGAGCGACCCACCAATAGAAGCTGCACCCCCAACGGTAATACCGTCACGTACAGAAATGCCCGTATTAACGCCGAGTGTCGAGCGCGGCGTCGAAACGGTACCATTCGAAAGTTGAATGATCGATGTGGGAGCACTTTGCAGCACGCCCGCTCCCGTCAGCCCTTTTGTATTGTCGGCAAGCACTGGCGTGGAAGTGGTGGCAACACTCGGAGCACTTCCGCTACCGCGTGACGACTCAGGAGTACGCACTCCGAACACTGCGAGAACCGTGTGCGTCGTGAGTGCAACTTTGTCGGCAACAGAAGAAGACACTGTCGCGAACAGCGCGGACACACCCGAAAAAACACTTGCACTCAACTCAGAGGAGTGACTGACGTCCGCAGGAACAGCGACACGAGCCTTTTGCGCAAGCGCATACACTTCTTTAGAGATTGGTTGTACTGCAGAAGCAACGTACGCGCGCGCGATAAGTATTGGCATCGTGTTCCCAAACAGCAGCAGCAATACAGCAACGCTAACACCCACACCAACCACCACCCGAAAGACGCCCATGAGTGCGCTGCGCGCGGGGTACGCCTTTGCCAAAACAACGTCTTCAACAGTATCGAGTCCTGCCGTGCCAATCACTCCCGCATGTAAGTATTCAGACTTCCTTACCTCAGAAAGTTCACGATTCGAATTCTGAAGTCGCCCCTCTTGATCTCGCATAAACGCACGCAAAGAAGATTCTTCAACGTACCAAGAGTTTCCAATTTTCTGACCTTTGATTTTTCCGTACCGACAAAGGCGGGAGATATAATCATTTGTATACCCAGCAACACGTGCTGCGTCTTTGGAGGAGATGAGCTCTCGATTCAGTGAGAAAGAAGTTTTTGTCATGCTGTTCGAGTAGCCGAACTATCCATATAGTAGCAGTCTTTTTTAGTTCGCCCGTCATAAAATATCAGTATTGTGTGGATAAAAAATAAAGTGCAAGATGTATTTCAAAAAAAGCGTGCGCAAGATTGAAAACACGATGTGAGTCAGAAAAAAGTAGCAGCATTTCAGGCGACTGCATCTGATATTGTGCAAAGATTCAACATCGAGAGGCGTTGGTGAGAAGACATGCCACTGCAAGGGCAATTATAGGCAAAAAAACTATTTTGACGGCTAACGTTCGCGAAATTGCATTCGTTGAACTCCCAAGCGCACACCAAGCGATTCATTTAAGTAGCCGTGGTTTAAAACGCCGCGCCTACCCGAGGTAATTAGCACGAGTACAATCCGACCTATCTATAAAATAAGCCATTTTATAATCACGACTTCATTTGTGTATCTTTGATTCCCATCATGATTATGAATAGATACGTTCCCCACTCATGCAACATGGTAATTCCGTGTGCCAACATGCCACTTCCACGCTTTCTCACAACAGGTAACGCTGAATACCTGTACTAACACCGCACTGTGTGAAATTAGCCGTGACTAGATGAAGGCAGCACCTATTTCTACCTCAAAGTTGCAATCGCTTACTCAAAGAACAAAGACGTCGAATATTTTATCCTAAACCCACCTAAACTTGTCCAAACGAGACGAGAAAGTTATATTCTAGTGTATATTTTCAAGTCACCTTTCATCACTGCTAAAATTGCTTCGCTTGCTGAAATGCGCTCTTTCCCACCGTCCTTTTTCAAAATACTTAGCTCTGCGCCCTTCTTAAGCATTGTCACGAAATTGGCGTGCTCCGCTAAAATATCAAAAGCCCCAGCACTATTTTCAGATGACACGGCCGTAGCCTCACCTTTCCAGACAGTTTTCTCAGGACTCCGCACCGTAACGACGAATGCCCCGGGCGAGGACGTCATACTGCCATATCCTTTACAGTACCGATACTCAGAAACAACGCTGGCGCTATCTTGTCATAGGTGCCGTCTACAATCTTCCCCACATCTTCTATAACGTCCTTTCTGTGCACAAATACGCCAGGACGCCCGGTCTGATTTTCCAGAGTGAAAAATGGTTGTGTCATATAATTTCTAAGCCTCAGCGCCCTCTGATAGACAGTCCTGTCCGATGCAGAGAGCTCAGCCTCGCCAATGATTGCCACGATACGAACCAGACGATCGTACTGATTTAGTGTCTCTATGGCTCCTGTAAGGACAGCAAAATGTTCTGTGTCCGCGAACGTGCGGTCGAGGACCGATGATTTCGACTTAAGCAGGTCTATGGCTGGGTAGTGTCCTTCCTGACTCATCTCTCGCGACAACACGACCACTGCCTCAAAATAAGGTATCGATGCTGCCACTGACGGGTCAGTGAGCTGATCGGCCGGCACATACACCGTCTGCACGGAACTGATGGCTGCGGATTCGCCTCTACCAAGCCGGTTTTCAAACTGAGCAATCTCAGACTGAAGCGTAGACTGATAGCCGAACTCCGATGGCACCTCCTCGAGAAGAGTCGAGAGCTCGTTACCCGCCTGTACGAAACGAAAAATGTTATCGGCGAAAAAAAGCACATCTACTTTCTCTTCATCACGGAAATACTCCGCAAGAGTTGCTGCAGCTGCAGCGATTTTGAAACGCACTGCTGCATTCTCGTTAATGTGTCCCACGATAAGCCCTGTCCGAGCGAGCGCACCCGTTTCTTCGAGCGCCTCCCGCAGTTCGTGCCCTTCACGTATGCGCTCTCCAATACCCGCAAACAACGTGACACCGCTGCGCGTCGTATTCACATTACGGATAATCTCCGTCATGAGTGCCGTTTTCCCAACGCCTGCACCTCCAAGGAGCGCAAGCCGCCCTCCTTCCACAAGTGGTGTGAAGAAATCTATGACCTTGATACCTGTCTCGACCAAACGCTGGTCGTGCGAGAGTTCGAGAGAACGTCTCTTGAGCGGCGGTTGGATCGGCCGCGAATCTGTGTACGCAAGCTTTTCTCCGCCGTCTACAGGCTCTCCATACAGATTTATGGCGCGTCCCAAGACACACCTTCCGACCGGTATGGAGAGCGTCGACCCCGTACTGACAATACGCAGTGAGCGATACAAATCTTCTTTCGACGAGAGTAGCAGGCAGTACAGGTCGTCTCGCCCGCGATACGAGTGCACCTCCAGCTGCACCGCGGGATTGTCCTCAGCAGTGAGCACCTCTCGCAAAGACGGTTTGTATTCGCTCTCGCGACGAACACGAACGATCTGTCCGCGCACGCCGTAAACCCTTCCAACATACGGTGGTGTATTCATTTTTTTAATCGTGCTATTGAAGTAAATGACTCGAGCAACCGCATGTCATTTGCGGTCTCTGTCTGGGAACGCACCGTGCGTCGCAATCCTCTTAATTCCAATTCGGCCCTGTCTTGCGCTCTATTCATCGAAAACAAGCGTGCGGCAGTGCGCGAGAGTTGTGTCTCGAGTACAGCACGCTCGAACAGCAAATACCGGATACGGGTCTCGAAAAACTGCAGTATTTTGGGTAACTCCGGCTCGAAAATGTAATCCATTTCGCCAGCAGCAGCATCGGTTTTTTCAGGAACAGGCGCATGCGTTATATCGATACTCTTGATAGTCTGTGTGAACACATTTACAAACGATGGGTAGAACACCTGTACCTCATCGTACGCGGCGACGCGTGTCAAAAACGCACGCATCTCGTCGCGCGTCGGATCGTCTTCATCAAACGTTAGTTCGCTAACCTTGGACGCTAGTGTCGGGCGATCGCGCAAATACGTCTGTCCAGTTCTCCCAATGACCAACACTTCCGCTGGCTTACTTTTGTACGCCCGCACAAACGTGCTCATAGTTTCAAGATTGATCGCACCGTAAAACCGCTCGTTAGAGGTATACGGCACGTACAGCACACGGCGATCTTGCTCCGAAGTGGTAACCAGTTCATTCCGACGCAGTGCGCTTCCTTTTACGGCGCCATATAAATCACTAATGTCCGTATAAAATTCTTGATTCTGTTCAAACGCCGCCTTCAGACCACCGATTTTTTCAGCACTCACGTCAAACAGTGCAGACGTGACAAATTGAATTGTCTCCATATCTTCCAGCTCGTGCTGCAATGAACTGGTTACAGCTGGCATAGTTTTGAAAAATACGGAAGTACGGGAGTTAATTTTTTCAGAAATTGCTCCAGTGAGATCGACCCTCTCCGTGCACTCGTCACCACCGCATCGACCTCTACCCCACCCTTCCCTTCCTGTACTCCGGCAATAATAGCTGCGCGGTTTTTCCGAGCGAACGCTGCGTCTTTGCCATCAAAAAACGACGTAAAGACTAATGCAAGCGACAACACCTGTGCCTCGAGCGACACACTCATACTTGGGTCTTGGTCAAGAAAGACATGCATGATCTCTCCGTGTGAAAGCGTGTGCAGCGTCTCCTCGGACAACTGAGTGCCGAACTGGCTATAGCGCCGCTGGTGCTCGTACTCAGCAAGGAGGGCCAGCGACTGTATTGAGAGTTGTTTTGCGAGCTTCGATTGCGTTTTTCGTCCCACGCGAGTTACTGATTCTTGCGGGCTCAGTGCAGGAAAAAAACCTTCGGCATGCAGTAACGGCGAAAAGAATAGGTGCCCGTCAGTGGCTGAGACGAGATTTGTAGAAATGAGGTTTGAAATATCTTCAATGTTCGTTTCAAGTACCGGCAAAATAGTAATGCTGCCACCGCCCAATTGTTTGCCAAAACGCCCAGCGCGCTCGAGCAGACGCGCCTGCTGATAAAATAGGTCACCCGCGTACGACTCACGCCCCGGCACTTGCCCCGACAAAAGAGCTATCTCTCGATGATACTTCGCATGCGTGCCTAAATCGTCGAGTATGACAAGCACATCCTTCCCCTTCCGCGCGTAGGATTCTGCAACCTGCAACGCCACGATAGGCGCAAGATACACCACCGGAGCAGGTTCGTCGGAATAACAGGCGAGAATGACCGCATCAGGATTGCCGCCGCTGCCCAACAATCGTCCAATCATTTCTTCTACATACGCCGCTGGCCGCCCTATAAGCGCATATACAGCAATTACACCCGTTGCGTGCTGATTCGACACCACACCCTGCAGGAACACATTTTTGCCACTCGAAATAGGGCCTACAACGAGTTGACGCTGCCCTTTAGCAATCGGAATAAGAACATCCACCGCCGTCATCCCCGTCGAGAGCGGAGAATCCATATCTGCGCGCGCGCTCATGTCCGGAGCAATGCCTTCCATGTCGAGCTGTCGATTCTTTTCCGTAAACGCGCCCTTGTTGTCGATCGGATCACCCAACACATGGAACACGCGACCCAATAGCTGGTCTCCCTCTGCAAATGCAATACCGTTAGGCGCGTATCCAAACCGATCTCCCACATCACAATTGCCAGCATCGAGCGAGAGCACTTCGACATGTTCCTCACGCAGCGCTGTAACGAGGGCACGTTGTCCGCGCTCGTTGACGAGTATGTCGTTAACACGCGCAGAAGGCAGCCCCTCGAGTTCGAGCAAGTACCCTTTTGCTTCCACAACGAAGCCCGCTTCGCTCAATTCCTGCTCTCCCCTCTCTCGCAAAGAAGCGCTCATGCAGCGGCGTTAGGCGCAACGACAATACGCGCAGCAAGCAGCGATCGCTTCTCGGAAAGACGTTCTGCAAAACTGTAGTCATGCAAATGGTTACGCCACACCACTTGGCAACCTGCCCCCAATGCAGGATCCGTATTACATTCAACTAAAAGCTTCGGGTCCACGCTTCGTCGTGCCCATGCACCCACAGCATCTACTTGTGCACTCTCGAACGGTACTGCCACCGTGAGCGTGAGGACCGGCAGTCGTGACACAGCATCGTCGAGTGTCTCGAGTTGCTCATAAAAATTCTCTTGCGTCCAGCCGTCCCAAAACGTTTTTGGAAGAGCACGCAAAAAAGCAGCATCACGGACTGTCGTATGCATCTCGGCCTCGTATCGCTCTACAAGCTCCGCTGTAGCTGCCCCCTCGTGAGCTGTAAAGAAAACCCACTCTAAGAAATTGCGTAGCAACCCCGTGCGCACAGCGAATTCCGCGCGGCTAAATGTGCACTCCAGGAGTGTCGTCATTTGTGACTCGGTCATGTTGTTTTAGAAAACACACCTTCCTTGCGCGCCTCTTCGAGAGCGGCGAGCACTATGTCGCGGTGCTCGTCGAGCGACAGAGTCTTTCCAAGCGCCAAACGAGCCGCCTCTTCAACCAGAGACACGATTTCTTCCTGCAAGGCCAGCAAACGTTTTGTGCGGTACGCAGCAACCGCTTTGCGTGCCTCCACCACATCTTTCGTAAGTTCCGATGTAACCGTATCTTGCATGTTTTTCGTCAGATCGGCATAGGTTGCCTCGAGCTTGGGCCGCAACGCTGCGACCATCTCAGAAAAAGCATTCGCTTCACGAGCAAGGGTCTCCGACAAGGCACTGCCTGCGTCCGTTGCCTTCTTTTGTGCCACCGAAGCTTCGCTCCGCAATGATTCCTCGAGCGAAGCCGAGAGCTTCGTCACCGCCTCAGACTGCTTGGTGAGCAACTGAGCTGCGTGGTCCGTTATGGCCTCGAGCCGCTTCTCTTGCTCCTTCCTAAACGTCTCGTCTTCGAGAGCGCGCTGCGCAGATTCCTTCTCTGCAACTTCTTGTGCGGTCGCGCGAATGCTACGACTCTTTTCGCGAGCTTCGACTAGGATTGCCTCTGCCTTTTCCTCAGCCTCTTTCACGATGTGGTCGTACACTGGAGCGGTGAGATATTTTAATCGTGTGCCCAGCTGCACCACAAACACAATCAGCCCAGCGAGCACCAGTAGCACAATCACCAGCACAGCAACAAGCACTGACGTGAGCGGTACCGAGACGAATGCGGAGAAGACCGAAGACAGTGAGTGCATAGTGGTCACGAGTTAGGCGGTTACAGCGGTAATAATAAGATTGCAAATCCCACAAACAGTCCTGCAGCACTTACCAAAATTATGAGAACGGAGTTCAGGATGACCATCGACTGAATCGACGATTTTGCAAGCGGATTGCGACCCACGGACACAATTCCGTCGCGGATGCTCGCTCCAAAATTCCTGAATGCAGCAAACACTGACCCTATCGCCACGAGCGCCGCCAACACATATCGGAGTGCTTTCGCGATCAGTGACGACATGGGCATTGAGTCTGTCGTAGCTGGAGTCACCGTTGCCGTCGTCGTAGCGGATTGTTCGCGAGGCCCGATGCGAAGTAGCACCTGAATCGATCCTTCGTACACAGTGGTGGAAGAAACTTTCTCGAGCGTCGCTGTCGAGCTGGGAAAATCCTCGAGGGCCGTCCCAAGCACGATTCCCCCCAGACCGTTCGCGCGTGCACCCTTCCCTGGCACAATTGAAGACGTTATCTGGTCTCCAGCAGCGATCGGTCCGCCAAGCGTGGTCACGTTTACTAACGCCTCTCCGGTACTCACCACCGGCACACCGCCCCCTGGAGTGTTCAACACCAGCACCGGATTGTTGACCACCACTCCAAAAAGATTGCTGTCGTTTTCCACACGAGACAAAGAAAACACTTGCGTCGTCTTGTCGAAAGAAATGACGTCGCCTGAGATAGGTTGCGTGCCCGTAATCTGATACAGGCGGGCAATGGCTGCATTTTCGAACTGTGCGTGTGTAATGTGCCCCGCGGGAACTAGTGCCCATAGACACACGACGATCATGGCGGCGAAGCATCTTTGTATCGTCGTCATGCAGCATGTACATCACTGTCCACTTGGTGCTAGCGTGCGTGCGCCCGCAAATACGGAGGTCAAAAGGTAGCTGCTGTGCGTGACCAAGCTGCCATAGACGCTCTGCACTCGTGCCGCGACCGCACGGACACGTCCGTCAACGGGCACCTCTCCGAGCGCGTTTGCGTCAATTGCAAGCGAGTACAAGACGTTCCCGGTCCGTGTCACCGCATTGCCGTATGTAGTGCGAACGACTCCCGTAGCATATACAAAACGCTGTGCGTTCTCGTACACAGTATTCACGGCGACCTGCGACATGGCAGGCCCCGCAATAGAGGGCTCTTGGATAGCCCACGCAAGAACTCGCGGAAGTTTCGTAGCTACGCTCTGCCCCAAATAGGCGCCTGTATTCCCCACTGCAAGCGTAATGCTGCGCGCAATGCGCGGCGAAAGGTCTACAAACTGATACACGAGAGCCGTTTCCGTAGAAATTGCCAGATGCGTAGTCGAAATGATAGTGCCACCAAGTGCCGTCAACCCTTGCAACGCAACAGATGGCACCAGGATAATGGCGTCGCGACTCGCGGCACCAAGTGCATAGGCCTTTACTCCCGCCACGGCAATGAGATTTTTATAGGCTTGCATGGACGCGGTTATGCCGCCATACACCTCGACACCAAGTGCTAGGTACGCGTCACGAAGAGCTACGGGAACGGCACTGGGCGTAAACGCGGACAGAGACACACTGGCAAGCGCCGCAGCCGCAAGAGATACAACATGCGTCTGTTCGAGGTCCTGGACACTCCTGACTGGCCCATGTGTGGCTTGACTCCCACCTCCCGCACTCAATGAAATAGCACCTTGCGCTCTCGCAGCAAGCTCAGCAAAAGGCAACGCTCTTACTGGCTCGCTCTGGCCCCACAATTGACCATACGCAATCTCTGTCTTTTGTTGCACTGAGGTCATCAGGTCTGATGACAGTACTGCAAAACCTTGCGCCGTGGTGGCGACTACACTCACTGCCGCAACGCGCGTCAAAGAAAACAAACTACTTTGTGCGGACACAAACCCAAACACCAGTACCGCCGCGGCCGCAAGAATTGCTGCAGCGGGAGATTGCCGACCATTGAGGATTGCATTATCCAATGCCTCATCAATTGCTCTGCTCGCACTTGTGTACGCCGATCGATTAGAAAAATGAAAAATGAGCTTCCCGTTAGCGTCAAAATATGCCCTATCTGATGAAAGCGTTGTATCCATAAAAGCCTTGTACAATCTAGTCTATACGATGCCTGCACGAATAAAGTTTGCGTAAAAAAAATCTGTGGACAAGAGACGAAAAAAACAGCGTGTGCTCTCCGACTTTTGAGCATCACCCTACAGAGCTTCGATTAAGCTGAACTTTGATTTGAACTCTTTTATGGAAATGTAAGAAGCGCAATAACTTCTTTCTCAAAATTTCAGGGGAGTCGCTCCAAATATATATTCTGTCTAGAACCAGCAGAGAAGTCTTTTATTTTCTTATTTTTTTAAATGATAAAACCCTGACACATAGCTAACTTGTTTAAACGAGATGAGATATGAGTCAATATAACCGGTTCCAATTACGGCCAGTGACAGGAAAATGACCGCAAATAGTACTGACGTAACTGCCAGAACACGAAGTGCGAAACCGCCATAAGGAGGCACAGCACGCGCATCTCTGTGGAGTACCTCAGCACGTTCTCGTGAGCGCTGCACAGCCAATGTCTCTGCCCTCTCCTCTACCGACCAATTGTCAGCGGTGGCTGGTACAGGAGTTAACGTCCTGGTAGATACAATCGGGCGCAGCGGGATGATTGTAGGGTCATCCTCAACAGCCATACCGCCTACATCTCCCTTGAGCGAAGCCTCCTCTGAAAGCGCTGCAGCCTCAGCGGGTTCGACCACTGTAACAGCCCTGGCTTCGTGGGTGACAGTTGACTGTGCCTCGACGGGCCTATTTTCAAACCATTCAGACCACACGCTCTGCATATCTGAAGTGGCGGCAGCTGGAGCATCGATTTCTGATACGTGAGTTCTTTCAGGTGCTACGGCCTCTACAGGGACGTCGTGCAGTCGGTTAATGTTTGGCAGCGGTGTGTCAGACATGGGTTCATACCTAGCAGGCTCCCATGCAAGGGACGGCAATTCTCGAGCGATCGGCTCTGTCACCTGAGGAGAGAGCGGCTCATTTTTCGTGTCTACCTTGGCAACATCTTGCGCAACGCCGCCGAAACGGTGCTCGCGGATCGCACTAGCGAGCACGTACCAGCTACGGCCAACGAGCCGAGCGGTGACTCTGCCTTCGCGGCAAAGCTGACCCACGTAATCCTTGGCGTAACCCGTTTCCTTAGCTGCTCGCTTAGTTGAAAAATAGGTCTCCCCTTCTAGTTCAAGCTCGTCCATATAGCACGTAGTATACGCACATCTCGACTCGTGCAAAAGAGTTGTTCACACAACCTACTAAAAAATATTTGTAGTTAGTCACCCGGCTGAGCCAACGCTTTCTCGAGAAGCGTGCGCAACACTGCCGGATTTCCCGCCCCACGAGACTCTCGCATTGCCTGACCTACCAAGAACTGCAGTGCTGCGCTCTTGCCGGAACGATACTCGTCAGCGACAGAAGCGTGCGCGGCAAGCACGCTCTCCACGAGGGCGGAGAGGGTGCTTTCATCGCTGACCTGCAAGAGACCCTCTTCTTTGCTAATCACTTCTGGGTCGCCTCCGCGGGCAGCCATGACTGCCAATACTTCTTTTACTCCCCGAGAGGAGAGAGTTCCCTCTTCAGCCATTCGCAACAGTCGCCCAAATGCCACAGGATCTATCAACGCATACTCGACGCCACCGTGCTTTGCGTACCAGCCTGCAAGGTCCGATACGATGTAGTTTGCAGCAAGCTGCACAAAAGTCGAGTCTGACTCACTGCCTTTGCATACGGCATCAAAGAACACGCCCCGCAAAGGTTCACTGGCAATAAACAGCGCTGCCTCTTCTGAAACGCCGTACTGCTCGTAACGAGCTCGTCGGTCCCACGGTAATTCAGGCAGAGACTCTTGCAACACCTTCGTGGCAAGTAGGGGCACTTCTGAGACACGCAGCTTGGGAAGATCCGGTTCAGGGAAGTAGCGGTAGTCGGCACTTCCCTCTTTGAGGCGCTGAGAAAATGTCTTTTGTCCTCCCTCATCCCACCCGCGCGTCTCCTGAATAACCAGCTCTCCTTTTTTGAGAAGCTCCTTCTGCCGCTCCACCTCAAATGCAATAGCACGCTCAACTGAGCGAAAAGAGTTGAGATTTTTGACCTCTACCTTGGTGCCAAGCACGTTTTCTTTGTCTGACACAGAGATGTTTGCCTCGATGCGCATTTCTCCCTTTTCCAAATTGGCCTCGCTGACGCCGAGCGTGCGCAACAACAGTTGCAATTCGCGTGCAAATTTCCCCGCCGCCTCAGGCGAGTGAATGACTGGTTCGGTAACCAACTCCATGAGCGGCACGCCTGCCCTATTAAAATCTACGAGACTTCTCTCGTTTGCATGAATGGAACGCGCCGTGTCCTCCTCGAGATGGATTCGTGTCACTGCTACACCCGCCAGAGTACCACCACTCACTAGGGGGTATGCGTACTGGCTTATTTGATACCCTTTGGGAATATCTGGATAAAAATAACTCTTACGATCAAACTCAGTAAAATCAGCGAGTGCGCCTCCGATAGAAAGACCCACACGCAATACGTGCCGCACTGCCTCCAGATTGATTACTGGCAAAGTTCCCGGGTGCGCAAGACAAATAGGACACACATGCACGTTAGGCCGGCTTTCGTCCGGATCATTGCGAGAATCGCAAAACATCTTAGTCGCCGTAGCGAGCTCAGCGTGAATCTCCAGCCCAACCGTCGTTGTAAACTCCATACGTTTTCTCTAGCTTGCAGCCTCTGCGCAGAAACTGCAAGCCCGCTGTCCTTCTCTAGGCCGCAAATAGCCCAGTTAGATTGTCCGAAAAGGCCTTTAGAGCCGCGGGGTCTTCGATTGAAACTGAATACACTTCTCGCGCCTTTGAGGCCTTTTTTAGAGCTGCCATTTTTGTAGAAACTTCTTTTGTACTAAGCAAGTCGGTTTTAGTAAGAACTACGACCTCCCGCTTCTTACTTAATTCTTTACTAAAGGCATTGATCTCTGCTCGCACTTCATTGTAAGTTGTTGCCGGGTCATCTTGTTCTGACGAGACAAGATGTAGCAGAAAACCTGTGCGTTCTACGTGTTTCAAAAACTTCGTTCCAAGCCCCTTACCGCTTGAGGCACCAGCTATGAGCCCCGGAATATCCGCAAGTATGTGTCCGTAGAAAGCGCCGAGGTTTGGTTCGAGTGTAGTGAAGGGGTAATTGCCGACCTTCGGTTGTGCGCGCGTGAGCGCCTTAAGCAGAGATGACTTGCCTGCGTTAGGGAGTCCCACCAACCCAGCGTCAGCCATAAGCTTAAGCTCTAGATGCAAATCTCCTTCTTGACCGGGCTTCCCCTCGGTTCTCTCAAATGGATTTTGGTGTGTGGCGCTCTTGAACCGTGCATTTCCTTTGCCGGGCGAGCCGCCGCGCAAGATAAGCCTACGCTCCCCCTCCGTGAGTACTTCGTACACCGCCCCTGTACCTTGTACCGTAACCGTTGTGCCGACGGGCACTCTTAAAATGACTGGAGCGCCTTCCTTGCCCTGCTGCAACTCGCCACGCCCAGATTCACCGTCCTCAGCTAGAAATTTCTTTTCGTATCTATAGTGAGCGAGGGCCTCTAGGTCGCGCACCCCTTCCAAAAAGACGTCGCCACCACGGCCGCCATCTCCGCCGGAAGGCCCCCCGCGCGCTGTTTCTTTCGTACGAAGCCACCGTACGACACCATCGCCTCCCTTCCCCGCGCGCGCATAAATAGTTACCTCGTCAACAAATGCCATAAGTAGTACATTACGAGGCAACGATTGCCCACCCTTGAGCAAGCAGCGGTTCGGCCTTTTTGAACTTGAGCGTCTGTCTCTCATCGCCACGCGCAATGGTGACCATGTCGTTCCTCCCATATGCGCTTTTGGAAGACTGCGTGACGGTTCCCACACTACCCTCTTCCTTTCCTGCCGCCATAACTTGAGCGCGTATGCGTGCAGCTTCCTCGCGGGCCTGTGCATCAAACGCGTTTACCAGACGCGGTAGCGACTGCGCAAACGCACCAGCAACATCGCTCTCGAGCTGGCGGAAACGAATCAGTCCTTCTCGGCGGTACTCGATCAAAGGATCTCTCTGACCGTATGCGCGTAGTGACACCGACCGGCGCAAGTGCTCCATGGTTTCGAGATGCTCAAGCCAGTACGCGTCCACGGTCTGCAAAATAAGACGTCGCACCATTGCAGAAAATCCTTCCCCCATTTCTTGCTCTTTTGCAGCGTAGACTTCCGACGTCTGCCCAGCTGCTGTAAGCAAGTCAATCGCTGCAGTCTTCACTTCTTCGGCAGAGCCCGTGAGGGCCACGCGGCGTCTAGCGTAAATAGTAAGACGCTGCGTATTCAACACGTCGTCATACGCGAGGACCTGCTTGCGTGCATCAAAGTTAAACCCTTCGATGCGGCCTTGCGCCGTCTCGAGCGAGCGAGTAATCATGGAGCTTTCAATGGGTTCGTCCTCTGCAATTCCAAAACCGCCCATGACTTTCTTCAGCATGTCTGACGCAAACACACGCATCAGCTTATCTTCTAGAGATACGTAGAACCGAGTAGCCCCTGGGTCACCTTGACGCCCCGAGCGACCTCGCAACTGATCATCAATGCGGCGCGCATCGTGACGCTCTGTACCGATCACCATAAGACCTCCTGCCTCAAGCACCGCACGACGCTCCTCCTCGCTCGCCTCTGCGCCACCGAGCTTTATGTCGACGCCGCGACCAGCAAGGTTAGTGGCAACCGTGACACGCCCGCGCTCACCGGCACCAGCAATAATTTCACCTTCGCGCTCATGATTCTTTGCATTTAAAAGTTCGTGTTGCACTCCTACCGTCTTAAGAAAGGTACTGACCACTTCGTTGTCTTCAATAGAAACCGTACCCACCAACACTGGCTGGCCGCGCTCATGGCACTCTTTTACTGCACGCGCTACCGCACGGTACTTCCCCGCTGACGTCTGGAAAATAAGATCGTTATAGTCTTTGCGCACCACCGGCTTGTTCGTGGGCACCGCAACCACGTCGAGGCCATACACCGTGTAAAACTCTTCTTCCGAAGAAAGGGCGGTGCCAGTCATGCCCGCAAGCATGTCGTACATGCGGAAAAGATTTTGGAACGTCACCGACGCATACGTGCGTGTCTCGGCATTGATAGCGACTCCCTCCTTTGCCTCCACAGCCTGATGCAACCCCTCTGACCACCGGCGCCCCGGCTGCAAGCGACCAGTAAACTCGTCCACAATGAGCACCTCGCCGTCACGCACTACGTACTCCTTATCTTTTTGGAACAGCGCTTTCGCTCGTACTGCCGTTTCCAAGTGATGTGCAAACTTCATCCCGCCCTCGGCGTACAGGTTCTCAATACCGAGCGCAGCTTCGGCCTTCTGCATGCCGGCATCGGTGATTTGTATTGCTTTTTGCTTCTCATCAACCGTGTAATCAGTCTCGCTCACGAACGTGCTTGCAATTCCCGCAAACCGCTCATAGAGATTTTCGGAATCACCTGCGGGGCCAGAAATAATAAGCGGGGTACGCGCTTCGTCAATTAAAATAGAGTCCACTTCGTCGATCACCGCATAGTAGTAAGCGCGCTGCACCACCTGCGAAGCTTCGTACGCAGTGTTGTCTCGCAAATAATCAAATCCGAGCTCGTTGTTGGTTACGTAGAGTATGTCGGCTCCGTACGCTTCCTTCTTGCTCACGGGGCGTAAGAAATCATAAAAAACGCGGTAATTACCCGCGTCATCGCGCGCAGCATCGTCTTCCGATGACATGTGCGACGCGTCGTAGAGATACGCACCCGTCGACGTCACGGTTCCAACAGAGAGACCGAGAAAGGCGTACACCTGTCCCATGTAGGCTGCATCGCGTCTTGCCAGGTAGTCGTTCACCGTCACCACTTGCACTCCCTTGCGCGCAAGTGCGTGAAAAGTCACCGGAAGTGTCGCAACGAGCGTCTTTCCTTCTCCTGTGCGCATCTCTGCAATCTTGCCGCGCAGAAGCGCCAATCCACCCATGAGCTGCACACGGTAGTGTGACTGCTTAAGCGTGCGTCTCGCGGCTTCACGCACCAACGCAAATACTGCAGGAATGTTCGCGTCAGACGCACCCTTCCCCTCCGGAATACTGTCTTGCAATTTTTTAAACTCGGCACGAACTTCCTCGTCTGAGAACGATTCAAATGACTTTGTTAACGCCTCTATAGCGTCGGCAATAGGCGCCGCAGACCTCAAAAAGGCTGCAGACTGGTTCTTCGCGAAAAAGGAGGCGAACGTAAACATGAGCCGCACTATACCATAAAATACGCCATTATACTAAACAAAAGCCGCCCCCAAGGGGGGCGGCTTTTGTTTACTTACGAAACTAGCGACGCTTCTTTGCTGCGGTGCGCTTCTTTGCGACTTTCTTTACTGCCTTCTTTGCTACCTTTCTTTTTTTTGCTGCCATGGTGGTGGTGATTATATGTGTGGCTGATATGTCGACCCGTTTTCACAAGAAAATATTTTTCGTGTGCAAACGTTTCTGTGCATATTATTGCGCGTAAAAAAACTTTTGCGTAAAAAAAAATGCACGCGTGTGGATAACTTTGCGAAAAAAAATATTTTTATTTTGTAGAAAGAAATTCCACTTCGCGTTCAATGCGAATACCAGTTGCTTCAAAAACATGCTGTGCGATTTTTTCTGCAAATGCTTTTACCGCTTGCGCAGTGGCTCCCGTCTCTGCAACTATAACGAGCGGCTGCTTTTCATACGCGCGCACACACACCTCTTTGTGTCCACGAAGATTGAGCACTTTGTCGAGAATCCATGCGAGCGGCACCTTGACGTTTCCGTCAGCGAGGACAAACTGTGGCAAGTCGGGATAACGCGCATGTAACGCCGCGCCCTCTTCGGCCGTAAGTGTTGGGTTCTTAAAAAACGATCCGGCGGTGCCCTCCGCGGCAGAGTGCGGAAACTTTCCGCTGCGCACACTACGCACAGCGAACGCCACCTCTAGTGGAGAAGTGAGCGGCACGCCCGCTACTTGAGCGCGCACAAGGTCGCCGTACGTGAGCGAGAGCGCCCCGTGGCGCAACAGTCTAAACGCTGCACGTACAATGATTGCTCCCGAGCGCTGTTTAAATACACTGTCGCGATACGCAAAGGCGGCGTCTTCCTGAGTAACTCTGCTAAAAGCGTCGGTCTTCGGATCATACACATCGGCATGCACAAACACGCTCGACACTTCTGCGCCATACGCGCCAATGTTTTGCACTACGGCACCGCCCACAGAGCCCGGTATTCCTGCAAGGTTTTCAATGCCAAACAGGCCTTTTTTTACCGCCGCATCAACCACAGCGTCCCAGCTCTCTCCTGCTCCGGCCGTGAGCAGCACGTCTTCGTCTCGGTCTTCAAATGCTATGCCGCGCACGCCAACGCGCACCACAAGCGCCCGAAGCCCTTCGTCGTCAATGAGCACATTACTCCCCGCACCGAGCACAAAAAGCGGCAGCCGCTCTTTTTTTGCAAAGCGAGCGGCTGCTTGTATTTCTTCTTCAGTAGCTGCCTCTGCAAAGTATGCAGCGGGCCCGCCGAGACGAAAGGTAGTGTAAGGCGCGAGCGCGACGTTAGCGCGAACTGGTGGTAGGGACCCTTCGACTGCCATGACTATGGCGCCACTGTCTTTCCTTCAATTTGCGCAATGGCTGCTTCTCCCGCTGACGCTGCCTCTGGGTATTTTGCGACAGCATTTTTTACCGCCGCAATGGCGTTAGCTTTTTGCCCTGCCGCATAGTAAGCAGCCGCGAGACCAAAGAGTGTTTGTGCGCTCGCGTCCGGTGCGCTTGCACGCAGCTGCCACAGCGTTATGAGGCGCGGCCAATCTTGTGTGCGGTAGTACGCAACAGCAAGCACGTCATTGTCCACTGTCGTAGTGCCAAAGGCGCCCATGAGAACTGCATCGGCCTTGGTTGTGTCGCCAACTGACAAGTCTCCTGCAGCAGCATAGGCCGCAAGGTCAGTAAACGACGGGTCGAGCTCATACGCCGTAGTGAAGTCTTTTTGTGTCGTGGCTGTGTCGCCCATGTCCCACGCCGTCGCACCTGCTTGCACCCAGATAGATTGTTTCTTTGGAGAGAGCTTGAGCGCTGCTTCAATAGCTGAGAGGGCGCTCGGCAGGTCACCCGCTGCACGGTACGCATACGACAATTCAAGCTGTTCACGCGCGTCAAGCGGCGTGTGCGCCACTTGGTTCTTCATTTCATCAACTGCAAGCGTAGTTATTTCTTGCTTCTGCGCATCGGTCGCCTTAGGATCCTGTGCCATACTTCCTGCAAACGACACGAGTTGCTCGCTTATTTCTTGCTCCGCAAAAGCCGGGTGCGCCACAAGCTCTTTAAAGATGGCAATGTTTCCATCGTAGCCTGAGGGGCTTGGCGAAATTGCCGTGATGAGCGTTGTGGCAGCAGAAATCCCTGGAACGTTTATAAACCAGACCATCGCAAAGGCCGCTACAGTGGCGATCGGTAGCGCGTACGTCATCCCCAACTCGCGCGCCGCCTCCGGCAACTTTTCAAAGTAAGCGATCGGACGCGCCACCTGCGAGTCAATGAGCGCAAGAATCGCAAAGAAGTACACGTAGGAGTACAGGTTGTCGAAGACAAAGAGGTTGTGGCACGCGTAGCCTGCAAGCGTTGCGGTAAGCACAATGCGCTCCGCTCTTGAGAGCTCAGAGCGGCGCCAAAGCACCCACACTGCCGTACCGAAGAGCGAAATGTAGAGCACAAAAGCTGGGAGCCCGCCCGCAACGAGCCAGTCTAGAAAGGCGTTGTGTGCGCGGTCAAACCACGATTCCTGCTGGTACATGCTTGGCGCGTAGTAGGTGTTGAAGACATAGTTAAATCCTTCTTGGCCCCAGCCCACCACAGGGCGCTCCAGAAATCCTTCGTACGCCATGTGCCACACCGTGAAGCGCGTCTGCCCGTCAGCGAGCGAGATTGAGGCAACGCGCTGCAGCGTGTGATTCCCCTGCACAAAAGCAGAGTTACGAGCAAGGTAGAACCCACCACTCACAAGAATGATGGCGACAAGGCCAAAGGCAGCATAGCGGCGCAGCTCTTTACGCGCCGTGAGTGCGGTGAGGAGTGCAGCGAGCGCAAGCGCGCCCACGAGGCCCAGCACCGTCCCACGCGTCTCCGTCATAAAGAGGAGATACATTTCGAGAACAGCAAAGACGCCGAGCACATACTTCAGCCACAGACGCTTCTCAGTGAGAAGAAGCCAGAACGCGATACCCGTATTGAAGAGGAAGTAGATAGCGAGGTACGCAGAGTTTCCCAGCGTCGCATCAATGCGCGTCGAGCCCTGGTGAATAGCCAGCGCACCTGCGAGCTGCAACAGCGCGTAGCCAGACACCACGACTCCCACGCAAAGCGACGCAATGAACCACGTGCGCCACTTCTTCTCCACGCGCAGCACGGCACTCGCCGCAAAGAAAAGTCCGAGCAAGTGCACCAGAAGCACCCAGCCCTCCATGCGCTCAAAGTTGCTCCAAAACGCTTTTTCTACATTTACCGCAAAGAGATTTGCCACAAACATCCACACCACAAAGGCAGTCACTGCTGCGCCGACCAGAGAGAAGCGCGGGCGATAGTCCTTGTCGAGCACGGCAAGCACGCCCCACGCAGCTACCGCAATTTCGACAATGACCCTAAAGAAAAACGCCTTGCCCGTAATGAATGGAAAGAAGAACGAGTTAAGAACTATGAGCGGCGTAAGCGTCACGGCAAAGAGCGCTCCGAGCGCCACCCACCGAGCCAGTACTTGAGCAGAAGATTTTGAAGTGTTAGTCATGATGGCTGCAACTATATCACGCCCATTTCCTGAGCAAAAAGACCGCCTGGCGGCAACTTCCCCACACTCGCACTCGTTCTAAGTGGTACGATGGCGACACAAAGCCGCCTTTTACTGCATGCCGACTGACGCAAAGAACCGCCTCATAAAACTTCTCCGCTGGAGCGAAAAGTACACCAAGACGGATATGGTGTACTTGGCACAGAGTAGCTTCTGGCTCCAGGCCGGCTCTTTGTTCGTATCGTTTGCCTCCTTCCTCCTCTATATATTGTTTGGACACGTACTTTCAAAAGAAGTGTACGGCACGTATCAATACCTTCTCTCCATAGGCGCCATAGTGGGAGCATTCACCCTTACCGGCATGAACAGCGCAGTGATACGCGCCGTGTCGAGGGGTTTTGAAGGAACGTATCGTGAAGCAATCCGCGTGCAGCTCCTGTGGAACATCGTTCCCCTCCTCGGGTCGTGGGCGCTCGGTGTCTACTACCTCACCCACGGAAACATGACACTCGGCTGGGGGCTTTTCTTGGTTGGTGTCTTCATTCCACTCAATGCAACCTTTAATACGTACGGCGCCTACTTGTCAGCAAAGAAAGATTTTCGACGTGGATTTTTCTATAGCTTGTTTATTAACGCCCCCTACTACATTTCCGTTGCACTCGTTGCCATATCATTGCCCACAGCACTAGCCCTACTTAGCGCAAACGTAATTGCTCAAGGGATTGGTTACTATGTCGCGCACCGAAGGACGGTCGCGTTTTACAAACCGAATACCGAGCAAGAACCTGGTGCCCTTGCATATGGAACACAACTTAGTGTCATAAACTTCCTTTCTGTTGCCATTGCACAAATCGATAACATTCTCGTCTTCCATTTTCTAGGCGCCGCAGAACTCGCCATCTATAGTTTTGCCACTGCAATTCCTGATCGTCTCAACATTTTTCGTAATATAGCTGCAGCGGCCTTTCCAAAATTTTCAGCGCGAACACAGGATGAAATACGAATCTCTCTGGGGAGAAAGATGCTTTTCAGCATTGGAGGCGCTCTTGTTGTCGCTTTTGCATACGACCTCGTCGCGCAGCCGTTCTTTACCCTTTTCTTCCCGCGCTACCTAGAGGCAGTTCCTTTCTCTCAGGCATACGCATTCATTATCGCAGTCGCTGTGTCGCCTCTCTTCACCACTGCGCTTACTGCGCACAGAAGAGTACGCTCGCTCTACGTGTTCAATCTGCTCTCGCCCATCGTGCAGCTCGCCCTCGAAATCGTCGGTATTCTTTTCGGCGGTCTGTGGGGACTCGTGTTTGCACGCATTGGGAGTGCTCTCTTCTCGTCGATCCTTGGGTGGTTATTGATTTTGTATCACACTCGTCAAGAAATCCACACATAACGGATGCGCAGGAAAGCAAATACAACACAACAAACTAAACCCTGTACCTTATTTATTTTTTTATCACGAAACACTGCCCGGTAGGAAGATAAATAGTGGTTTCCGGTTTATCCGAGAAAAACTCATCCCACGCCACTTTTGCTCCTCGTGTCGTAATTGCACCATAGTCATCTGACACTAGGAATCCGCCCGCCCGCGTTCGAGGATAGAAGAATTCTAGACAATCTTTGACTGACTTATAAATATCGACATCGATATGTACAAGCCCATACATATTGTCAGAAACTGCTTTTGCAGTTTCGTCCGGGAAAAGACCCTTACACACTCTTATGTTCGGCAAACTACTCAACCAAGAGATTGTGTCAGAAGGTATATCTGCAAAATCACCGCTCTTGTGAAAATCGTATTTTGGATCCGTTTCGGGCATACCCTCAAACGTATCCAGACTATAGATCGTGCGTTCCAAGGCAGTCTTTGCCATTAAGTATGAACTACCACCTCTGTATACACCGATTTCTGCAATATCTCCTTCACTTGCAAGAGTGAGCTGATATAGCATGAACAACTTACGTTTCCCCATTGCAGTCCTTCCGGCAGTAGCAGACCAGATTGCGTTAAATGCATCGTCGGAGTCCCACAACCATATGGGATTTGGTGGAATCCTTCGTTCTATAGCAAGTTTAATATACGGCAGTTTTATTTCCATGAAAGGTAGCTTACCAGACCTCTGCGCATAGATACATATTTCAACACAAGACTGTAAGGAACGGTCTCTGAAAATTTGCGCTCACTTGCTTTCTCATGCACCACTTTTTCTCTTCAGGGGGGGGGTTACTGGTTACGCGGATCTCCACGAGATTTTGCAGCTAAGATCTCTTGCATCGCACACAATATTTCATCATCAGTGACTTCGTACATGCAACGATAATAGGAGTGCCCATCCTCAATAACCCGACAATTACCACCTTTCATCCCATCACAGGTGCAATTTTTTTCCTGAAAAAGAATACGGGCATTCGGATTATACGTCGGTAGCCATGTCGGGTTAGAGCGATTCCCAATCAGAATCATTTTCTTCTGCAATACTCCTGCCAAATGTGAAATACCCGTATCTACTCCGATGTACAACTGCGCACTCTTTATCCGCTCTGCAACTTCCAACAGCGGAGCTCCCAAAATGATCTCAGTCCGTAGTAGACCCTTTCCGATTACGTTCACAGCATCTCGATTAGCCGTGGCGCCAGTGATAACTATTTCCATCTCGGGAAACTGTGCGTTAATTTTTTTAAGTAACTGATTCCAGCGCGGAAGCGGTAGTGAACGTGTCTCATTTGCTGCAAATGGATGAATCAAAATATACGGATGTCCACTCGTCTTAATGCTCTCTTGCCGTGCGAATTCGAGCACTGGTGCCGTTCCATTTGGCTCCAGTGTGAATCCGGCGCTACGTATAGCATTCCGAACATTGTCGATATATGTAATTTCAGGATTAAAGATTAACGTATCAGCATACAACTTACAGTGTCCCCTATCTTTAAATCCAACAGTGCGAGCACCAAATAAATTCGATGCGTGTACAAACGCTTTTACTAACGGACTATGCTCTCCAAATGTCGGCTGCACAAACAATACAGACTTCCGCATTCGGGGCAGCACTGACAGCAGTCGGAAATACGATGATGCATCGATTAGTTGTATTTGTGGATGTGTTGCACACAACGGCAAAATCAATACTGCATTCCGTCGCAAGATAAAGTTCACTTCTAAACCTGGATTTAACGCAATAGCTTCTTTTAGAACAGCAATCGCCATGAGCGCCTCTCCAATTGCTCCATAGGCGAAGTACTGTAAGCGTATGACTTGCGTACTCATGTCGCCTATCTCGGTTTCTCAAATACAGCCACGAGTATATCGCGCATCATTGGATTTAAAATTCTCGAACATACTCGAGCGGTCACCCCTCGGGCAGATATGTCTTGTGACACTTTCTTACTAGAAGGAATTGTCGATTCTACGGCAACCGCTACTTTTTTTGGGAACCATTTGTACGAGGAGACGGTCTGCATTGAAATTATTTTGCATTCGAATTCATTCAGTAATCGGTGCATTGAGGAACGCGCGAACGGACGAATATGGGTATAATCAGCCCAAAACCACAAATTTGAAAACGGTACAAAAAGTCGCGTCCAGTTTGGCGTCTCAATAAAAGCACGCCCACCAGGTTTCAAAATTCTCTGGATGCCTTGTACCAACGCCGTTGGGTAGAGTAGGTGTTCGACAACGTGCTGACATATAACACCATCGAAAGAATTCTCTGTGTACAAAGTAGCAAGATCATCGACTGATCCTTGAGAGAAATCAACGCCTTCAGGCAGCCACTTCTGCATGTCCATAATGTCCATGCCTGCAATCACAATATCCGGACGCAAAGCGGAAACAAGTTTTATTGTCTTCCCCGATCCACAACCAATGTCGAGCAAACGTGCATTTTGAGGGAGTGACTCAATAAATGCTACCAAGTGCTTCTTAAATGTTTTCCGTATTGCACGTACTTCCTCAGAGGTTGGTAGCGCGCTGACATGAACGCCAAAATATGTATCTGCATATATTGCAGTATCTTTCATGATTGGATTATAACGCGCTCCAAGAAGTCTCGCCAACCGCTGAAATAGTAGTTACTTCACCGCAACAGCCTTCACCATACTTCGTGAGTGGCCTGGTAACAAAACTGACTCGAGAGTGAAGGCACATTTAAAGTGGTCAGTAAACTCAGCTACCGGAGTCGTCATGAGATCTCCATGCACCTCTCCAATATATGCTCGCGCGAAAGTGGCAGGGTCATGCGCCCCAAAGAGAAATTGCTCGCCCCCTTCAATATCAAACTTGATGAGATCCACTCGCGGTATCGAATAGCGCTGCATAAGCGCGTCAAGTGTAAGTAGTGGCACTGTAACCGTTCCTCGCTCGCCCTGCCGCACTGAAAGCGAATTTCCGAGACTGCTTTGTGACAAGTGCAATACCGCTTCGCCATCGTGGTCGCCAATAGCTGCATGTACGGGAATAATATTCTCGATGGAATGAACGTTTTCTAAAAGTCTTTTAAAGCTTTCCGGAGATGGTTCGATTGCCCAGATCTTCGCTTCTGGATACATCAGGTGATAGTAAACCGCTGTGTCACCATAGTGGGCACCCAAATCAATAATTGTTTTTGGTGTCCAGGGGAGTGCCCAATCATATTCGCGGAGTAAAAAAATCTCGTTTAATGCCGCAATGTCTACTGTTGAACAAAGTACTAATGAGAAGGGCGTAGCATTGTAGATTAATGCGAAACGACGGTTCGTGTTCCATTTTAAAGCTTTAGACGTAACTGCCAAAAAAACAAAACGGAAAAACAATACTGGTGTGCGTACCACTGACCGACCCGAAAGGATCCACGCCAATTGAGGAATAATTATAAAAAGTAGATTCATGTTCAATAAATCACTTTAGTGTAGCGCCGAGAACAGTGTCTTGGCTAGCAATTCAAGACTGTTTTCTTTCACATATGCCGGAACGACCATGCCATCCTCTTGCTGCAACACCCCGGCAAGACGCTCGGAAAGCTTCACTGCATCACCAAAATACGCGCCGTCGCCGGCAAGATCTGCAAAGTCCTTGCTCGAAGAAAGCACCGTGCAGCCACAAGCGGCTGCCTCAAAGAGTGTTTTATCAAACATGCCAGAGAGTGAGGTGTTTACGAAAATCTGGTGAGCACGATAGAGGTCGGGCGTTGCTGCATTTGGTACGCCCGGAAAAAATTGCACACGGTTCGTGAGCGAGAGCGCGCGGACTTTTTCTTTAAGACTCTCGTAATACGCGACATCTTGCGGTAACGGCGACCCCACAAACGTTGCATTAAATGTCTGACTTTTAACAGCGAGGGAAGCGAGGGCGTCGATGAGCATTTCAGGACGCTTCGAGGGAGACATGCGTGAGAGAAATAGAATTGAGTGCGGTTCTCGTGTGATGCGAGAATCTATCTTGAAACGATTTGTATCAACGCCGACGGGCATAAGCATCGTCTTTGTGTACTTTGCAGTGTAGGAATGCTTTGAAGTGCAGAAGACTTTCGTGCAAAACGTTGCAGCAAGATCAGTGAGCCACGAACCTGCGTAATGATTGCGCCAAAGGTAGATGCGTTTCCCGAGCAGCTTCCAAAGAAACCCTGCAATCAAAACATACTCTTGATTCATATGCACAAAGACTGCGTCGTAACCGTTGCGCAGCCGCCAAGAAAGACGCAAGAAACGAAAAGTGTACACAAGGCGCCGCGCGTAGCGCGGCGCTCCCCTCTCTTTTTTCAAAGAATGCACGTGCACATTTGGTGGCAGCTCGTACTTCCCTTCCTTGAGACAAATCACCTCAACTCGCTCTGCGTGCTTTGCAAGTTCTGCTACCCACTGCACAAAGAAGCCGAGAACGGGGTCCTCAGAGTCTATGACTTGGGTAACGATAAGAATCTTCATGGTAATTCGTAGAGAGACGTTATCACCGGCCAGCGGCCATCACCAGGTTTACCGTCTCGGCGCATTTCAAAAAGGTGCGCACTCGGAC
>CAYQCB010000009.1:23912-25845 GCA_964415875.1 uncultured Candidatus Saccharibacteria bacterium | reverse complement strand
TCCTTCCCGGCGCACAAATAGAAGCCACATGAGTCTGTCTATAAAATAACACTCGCACAACTTGACATGGTTAGCGGTCGTGTCACCATTTAACTTGGCACAAAAAGAGAACTCGGATGCTCAATGGAGCGTTTTGGGGG
Organism: uncultured Candidatus Saccharibacteria bacterium; assembly: GCA_964415875.1. Classification (GTDB taxonomy): domain Bacteria; phylum Patescibacteriota; class Minisyncoccia; order Phycocordibacterales; family Phycocordibacteraceae; genus C7867-001. The sequence goes on along the minus strand of CAYQCB010000009.1, from coordinate 25,705 downwards.
ATTGAGACTCCCATCTTCACTACAAGAGGAGCACCCTGGTGCGGACCGGACTGTGCTGAAATGATTGCACGGCATCATGGTCGTCAATTTCCCTGGGTAAAACCACTTGTTCCGCAACTCACATTCTCCAGCACGATGGTGGACAACCTGTCCCAATGTGAGCTGCTCGCTCAGGTGGCGCAGGTGTCGTGCAATGATCGCCGACATTTCCTTCAACACAAGCTTCGACTGGGCGTACCCACAGCACTCTGGATACGCAGCGCGAAGTATGTCCCACTCTATGCCCACGTAGTCGTGGTCACGGGATTCCGAGATACCTCAAAAGGACGTATCTATTTCATGATGGACCCACGCAAAGGAGTCACAGAGTCATGGGATAGATGCCTGTACTCAGGAAACAAAATCTACACGGAAGAATATCTGTTTTCCGTATGGAAGAATCTTCCCTGGAGCAAAACGGCGCTCGCAGTCTTTGTGGAGTAAAAATAAAAGGGCGCAGCGATAATCTCGCTGCGCCCATGTCATATCCAACGAAAAGTTAAATCCCGCCTTTTGCTTGTGCCATTGGTGGGATAGTTCGTTATGTTAGTTTCTGCCGAAGGCTTGACCGCATGCGAGACATGTACCCCAAGCGAGCACGGTATCGCCATGACTAGATTTACTTTACTTTTGTGGTATATTCTTCTCAGGAAAGGACACCAACCAATGTACGAATTGTTGTCTACGGTGCGGTGCATCATGACGCACGAAGCCTATCTCACCAACGCAAGGCGAGTCAGAGATCGAAAAGCTCGCTCTGCGATTGAAAAGAAATGCGCTTCTGACATTATCGCCGCATGGGCGCTTGCCGTAGAAATGCGTCAGACAACCGTGCCACCCAAACCCGCGCCACGTCCGCGAATGGCAAGCTCTGACCGTTGGGCGCAGAGGACGATACGTGCCCACTACAACGCGATGCTCGCCACGCCCACATACGATGCCTATGCGAAGTACCGTGATGGCTTCGTCACGATCTTTACTGCGCTTGGCGTACCTACTGCGATAGCAGAGGACGTCGTTGACGAATACCTACTTAAGGGGATGCTCAATAAGCGCTAACCGCCGCGGGGGAAACCCCGCGGCTCATTGCATCTAAGACGTATTGCTGCAGCCAGTACACACCCAGTAGTCAACGTGGTATCGTGAGGCCATATGCAATGTGAAAAACCAATTCTCGTCTCTGGCATAAAACCCACTGGCGACCTCCACATCGGCAACTATTTTGGTGCTATGCGCCAGCAGGTAGCGCTCGCTAACTCGGGCAACTACAAGTCCCTCATTTTCGTCGCCGACTACCATGCACTCAATTCGATGCAGGATGCCGAAGACATGCGCCGCCGTACGCGTGAACTCGTCATGGCCTACATTGCCGTCGGACTTGATCCAAAAGAAGTGATACTTTTCAAACAATCCGATGTGCCCGCACACACAGAGCTCTGTTGGATTTTCGACACCATCACGACGATGCCGTACCTCATGCGCGCGCACGCGTACAAAGACGCAGAAGCAAAGAGCAAGGAGCTCAATGTTGGTACGTTCAATTACCCAATGCTCATGGCCGCCGATATTCTGCTCTACGACGCAGCTATCGTTCCCGTGGGACAGGACCAGAAGCAGCATATCGAGTATGCGCGCGACACTGCAGAAAAGTTCAACCGCGTTTTCAAAGAAGAAGTTTTTACGCTCCCCGAAGCGTACATTATGCCCGAAGTTGCGGTCGTTCCAGGCACCGACGGTCAAAAAATGAGCAAGAG
>CAYQCB010000009.1:0-23812 GCA_964415875.1 uncultured Candidatus Saccharibacteria bacterium | reverse complement strand
GACCAGGGGAAAATGGTTTTCTTTGATTTTCGTGACCGCACAGGATACGTGCAAGGCGTCGTGCTACCAAACTCAGCAGCCATGGAAACTGCCAAAGAGGTGCGTAACGAGTTTGTCGTCCAAGTGGAAGGAAAAGTAAACCAACGCCCAGAAAAGAACGTGCAGGCCGATAAGCTAAACGGTTCAATAGAGCTTGAGATTACCGGCATCACTATTTTGAACGAGTCCGCGCCCATGCCATACGACATCACGGGTGACACGCTTCCGGTCGACGAAACGGTACGCCTCAAGTATCGCTATCTTGACTTGCGCAACCCACGCTTGCAGCGGAACATCCGCATGCGTGACAAAGTCGTTGATTTCTTCCGTGGCTACATGCATGCACACGATTTCGTTGAAGTTGAAACGCCCATGTTCATGAAGGGAACCCCTGAAGGCTCTCGTGAGTACGTGGTGCCGAGTCGCCTGGAGCCAGGCAAATTTTACGTCCTTCCGCAGTCGCCACAGCAATTCAAACAGTTGCTCATGGTCGCCGGATTCGAAAAATACTTTCAAGTCGCTCGCTGCATGCGAGACGAAGACACGCGCGGCGACCGCCAGCCAGAGTTCACTCAGCTCGACTTCGAAATGTCGTTTGTCACTCAGGAAGACATACTTGCGTACACGGAAGCGATGTTCATCAAACTCGTTGAGACGCTCTACCCGCAAAAGCACTTCACGCAGGTGCCCTTTCCTCGCCTCACGTACGCAGAGTCCATGGAAAAATACGGCTCAGACAAGCCCGATCTTCGAAAAGATAAGAGTGACCCCGATGAACTCGCCTTTGCGTGGGTCGTCGATTTCCCCATGTTTGAGAAATTAGACGACGGCACCCTGCAGGCAGCGCACCACCCATTTTGCTCAGTGAAGCCAGAGGACCGTGAGAAGTTCCTCGCAGGCGAAGACCTGTTTTCCATTCGCGCCAATGCCTACGATCTTGTGTTGAACGGCTACGAACTTTCTTCGGGCTCAATCCGCATTCACAAAAGAGAAGAGCAGGCGCAAGTCTTCACGCTACTCGGTCTGTCACCCGAGGAACAGCAAGCTCGCTTTGGCCACATGCTTGAAGCCTTCACCTACGGCACACCGCCCCACGGAGGCTTTGCTCCTGGAATCGATCGTGTCGTCATGCTCCTCGAGAACCAGCCAAACATACGCGAGGTCATTGCCTTCCCGAAGACCGGAGAAGGGAAGGACCTTATGACGGGCGCGCCTGCGCCTATTGCCGAGAAACAACTCAAGGAACTTCACCTCTCGCTCCATGCTCTCGACAAAAACAAAAACTGACTTCCACATTACGACTGATACTTTCGCCGGGCCGTTTGAGCTCGTACTGGAGCTCATTGAGGCGCGCAAGCTCTTGGTCAACGATCTCTCGCTGGCAGGCATTACGGACGACTTCATTGCACACGTGAGAAGCGCGGAGACATTTCCAGTAGAACAAACGGCTAATTTTATTCAGATTGCTGCGACGCTGCTCCTCATTAAATCCAAGTCGCTTATCCCCGACCTCGCGCTCACCGAAGAAGAGCAGGGAGACGTCGAAGACCTCAAACGCCGCCTCGAAGCGTATGAGCGCATACGCGCTGCTGCAACAGAGCTCGCCCGAATTTTTGGCGCCAATCCGCTCGTCGGGGGCGGCGTACGAAGCGCGCAAACGCACTTCTCGCCTACGCGCGACACCACCCTCGAGAGCATCAGCGCCGCACTTGAGCGAGTTCTTGCAGCAAGAGAAACCGTTGCTGAATTGCCCGAGGCGCGCATACGACCACTTGTAAGCATTGAGACCATGATGGACCGACTGTCTGAGCGCGTACAGAAAGCGCTTACCGTCTCGTTTAAAGAGTTCACTGGCTCCGCAAAGGAACGAGTCGACGTCATCGTCTCTTTTTTGGCACTACTTGAGCTCGTGAAGCAGGGTGCTGTTGCAGCAGAGCAGTTTAACCAGTACGGAGACATTCGCATCTCGCACACCGCTCCGGCATCTGCGCCGCGCTATTAGTGTCTTGGCAACGGCAGCCAATGGCTGCCGTTGCCTCAAGGACCCGTAACGAGCTATGATAGGGAAGCCATGCTTACGCCACCTGCAGCTCTCGAGGCACTGCTTTTTATCTCAAGCGGGCCAACCTCAAAAAGAAAACTTTCTGCACTTTTGCAGATTACTGAAGAACAGTTGTCACAGGCTTCTGAGGCACTCAGAAGCGAACTCGACGGACGCGGTATTGCGCTCGTTGAAAGCGCGGAAGAGCTCGAACTGCGCACCAGCCCGGAAGCTGCCGCCCTCGTACGGTCATTTCGTGAAAGTGAATTTTCGAAAGATCTCGGGAAAGCAAGCCTTGAAACGCTTGCCGTAATTGCTTACAAAGATGGGGCCACGCGCAGCGATATTGATTGGGTACGCGGCGTCAACTCTTCAGCGAGCGTGCGCACATTGCTTGTGCGAGGCCTTGTCGAAGGCCGTGAGGACGACGGCGACAAAAGGCGTATTCGCTACTCGCTTACCACGGAAGCGCTTGCGCACCTGGGTGTACGCAGCGCCCGCGATCTTCCGCTTTTTGACACGCTTAGCGTCAAGACAGAGGCGGCCTCAGAAGAACCATTACAAGAACACGATTAATTAGCTGCTATGGAACTCGTTGATTTACAAAAGATAGCAGCCAGAAGAAGGGCGTTGCGACAAGCACTTTCTGCCGGCGGACTTATTGCTGTTGTCTTCGGCTTATTTCTTTTCATGCCATTTACGCTTGCGTCGCGTACCGTGGCACCGCCTCCCGTTACCATTGCCACTACCACAACCGACAGTGCTTTTCTAAAAGTGCCACTCACGGCACGTGCAGCCGTCGTGTATGACCTCACCACCGGCAGAGAACTGTATGCACAAAATGCTGACGCGCAATTGCCTCTTGCGTCTCTCACTAAATTGCTTACGGTGTACGCGGCCTTTTCGCAGCTCGCGCCAACTACGGCAATCACCATTCCTGACTCGGTGACCAACCTCACACCACCGCACGCATTTTCCGCAGGCCAAACATTTGCGCTTTCTGATTTAGCACGCATCACCCTTACTGCCTCCTTAAATGACGGCGCAGCGGCCATCGCGCTCGCCACAGCGCAACAAAAGCAAACCACGACTAGCGACATGCTTGCGAGTGCTGCGACTGGGCTTGGCCTTTCTCAGACCTATGCGGTAAACGGTAGCGGGCTCGACATGAGCACAACTATTTCAGGCGGCTATGGATCGGCTCACGACATGGCAATTCTTGCAGGTGCTCTCGTCAAAAAAGCGCCACTCGTTGCTGCTGCCACCACCGAGAGCTTTGCCTCGGCTAGTTCTGAGGGCGGCACGCACTTTACGGTACACAACACAGATCCAATCGTAGAAAATGTACCGCACCTGCTTCTCTCCAAAACAGGCTTCACAGATCTCGCCGGCGGAAATTTGGCACTTGTCTTTGACGTGGGCCTCCAGCACCCTATTGCCGTCGTTGTGCTCGGCTCCACCGAAAAAGCGAGATTCACGGACGGCATGGCACTCGTCGCCGCTACGTATGCGCACTTTGCAAAAGAACCTTCTCTTTAAACACGTACCATGATCAGCACTGCCGCACGCGTACTCATTCCCTCTGCCGCGACGTTTGCGCTCGGCATCGCGCTTGCACCGCTACTTGCTGCTGCGCTGTATCGCAAAAAGGCGTGGAAGAAGCTTGCGGGGAAGGGTGCAGGCATCGGCGGGGGAGGAACACCCATTTTCAATACGCTGCACCATGACCGAGAAACCTCGACGCCGCGTATGGGCGGCATCCTCATTTGGGCTTCCGTACTCTTCACAGCACTCGTCTTCTGGATTGCCTCCCACGCGTTTGGGGCATTTTGGCCCACACTCGATTTCGTGAATAGACAGCAGACGTGGCTACCTATTTTTGCGCTTGCTGCGGGAGCGCTTGCCGGATTGGTCGATGATTTCCTGGAAATAACGGAAGGGAAGGGCGGCCTCTCGCTGACGCGCAGGCTCGCCATTGTAGGAACCATTGGCCTCGTTGCCGGCTGGTGGTTCTATGCAAAACTGGGCGTCGTCACGCTTGGAATTCCATTTGCCGCACCGCTAGTGCTGGGCGTCTTGGTGGTACCCGTTTTCGCACTCGTAACGCTCGCAATATACGCTGGTGGCACTATTGACGGCATAGACGGCCTCGCGGGCGGTGTGTTTGCAATTATTTTTATGGTGTACGCCGGTATCGCTTTCAATGAAGGGCAGGTTTCGCTCGCCGCCTTTGCCGCAAGCGTTGCAGGAGCGACGCTTGCTTTTCTCTGGTTCAATATCCCACCAGCGCGCTTCTACATGTCTGAGACGGGCAGTATGGCACTAACCCTTGCACTTGCCATGACAGCGTTTGCTTCAGACGCGCTTGGCGGCGGCATTGGCGTATTTGTGCTGCCCTTGGTCGCGCTTCCTCTGACTGCAACAGTAATAACGACACTGCTGCAAGTGTTCTGGAAGAAAGTATTCAAACGCAAACTTTTCCGCGTTGCACCCATACATCACCACTTTGAAGCGCTCGGGTGGCCGCCCGCAAAAGTCACAATGCGTTACTGGGTGATCACTATCATCGCGGGCGTTCTGGGCCTCGTGCTTGCATTCATGGCTCACACGGCATGAAAATAGCCTCGGGAGATCGTACGTTCTTCATGCTCGTGATGGCATTGTCGCTTGCCGGTTTGGCGATATTTTCATCTGCTGCTCTTGGGCTACTCGCTCGTGACTCTGCATCCGTCTCGCGCGACATTCTCGTACAAATAGGATTTGGACTTGTTCTCGGTTATATCTTTCTGTTCATCGCCCGCGCACTACCGCTGCCAGTTATAAAAAAATACACGCCGCACCTTTTCGTTGCCACTCTTCTGCTGACTCTTGCGGTGTTCATTCCTGGCATCGGGCTCCACGCAAACGGTGCAACCCGCTGGCTAGACGTCGGTTTTACCACCGTACAACCGGCCGAGTTTTTGAAAATCGGATTTGTACTCATGCTGGCTTGGTGGCTCGCGCCGCGTGCGCGCCAACTAAAAAATCTGCGCGTCGGACTGCTTCCGTTTCTCGCTCTTTGCGCGGTACCTGCAGCGCTTTTGCTTGCACAACCCAACACTTCCACCACCATGCTGCTCATGTGTACAGCTGGCGCCATGTACTTTGTTGCTGGTGCACCCTGGAGAGATTTTGGCATTTTCATACTCCTTGGCGTAGCCGCGCTTGGTCTCGTGCTCTTTTTCAGACCGTACACACTGCAAAGAGTCCAGACTTTTTTCCACCCATCACAAAGCTCTCTTGGCAGTGGATACCAGATTCAGCAGGCACTCATTGCTGTGGGTTCAGGAGGCATCGTGGGGCGAGGTTTCGGTCAAAGCGTTGAAAAGTTCAATTACTTGCCGGAACCCTCAGGCGACTCAGTGTTTGCAGTCTACGCCGAAGAAACCGGCTTTATCGGCGCACTTCTGCTGCTCGCCCTCTTTGTCGCCACAGCTGCGCGCGGCATCGTGATTGCTGGTGATTCGCGCGACCTGTTCGGCGGACTCGTAGCCCTTGGCTTTTCATTCCTCATCATCACGCAAGCGTTTATCAATATGTCAGCCATGCTCGGCATCATTCCGCTCACCGGACTGCCGCTGCCATTCGTCTCTCACGGAGGCACGGCGCTCTTTAGCGCACTGGTGATGTGCGGATTCATCTTGAATATTGCCGCTCACCGGAGGAGCTGAAAGCTGCTATAGTCTTTTTACGCTATGAAAATCGTATTCACTGGAGGAGGGACAGGCGGACATTTTTATCCCATCATCGCCGTCGCTGAAGCGATACATGACTTGGTACGCGAAAACAGGCTCGTACAACCGAAACTATACTTTTTTGCCCCAGCGCCCTACGACGCGCAGGCACTCTACGAAAACAGCATTACGTTTGTCGCCGTACCTGCCGGAAAAATGCGCCGGTACACGTCCGCTCAAAACGTTGCGGGCATCTTAAAAGTAGCCCTGGGATTCCTCGTCGCGCTTTTCAGGCTATTCCAGGTATATCCCGACGTGGTGCTGAGCAAGGGAGGCTACGGTAGTGTTCCTACGATACTCGCTGCACGTATCCTTGGGATACCCGTAGTGATACACGAATCCGACGCCAAGCCAGGACGCGCCAACTTGCTCGCCGGGAAGTTTGCGAAACGGATAGCCATCTCTTTCGAGAGCGCAGCAAAGTATTTCCCCAAAGGTGCTCAGTCGCGCATTGCGCGCACGGGCATACCTATTCGCAAGGCGTTGCTACGCACTGAAGCAGAAGGAGCGGCGCAATACCTTAACCTGGAGACGTCACTACCGACGGTGTTTATTTTAGGAGGTTCGCAAGGATCTGCGCGCATAAACGAAACCGTACTCTCCGCGCTCCCAGCTCTTGTCGCTTTCGCAAACGTCGTGCATCAAGCAGGGGAGGCAAACATTGCCTCAGTAACAGCTGTTGCCAAGGTCACGCTTGAAAGCAATCCGCACAAAGAGCGTTATCACCCCTTTGCTTTTCTCTCCGAAATGGCGCTCCAAAGAGCGGCTGGCGCCGCCTCGATCATTGTGTCACGCGCCGGCGCAACGGCCATTGCCGAGATAAGCGTTTGGAAAAAACCGTCCATACTCATTCCGATACCTGAGTCAGTGAGCCACGACCAGCGCACCAATGCCTACGCCTACGCCCGCACGGGTGCCGCACTCGTTATTGAAGAAGCAAATCTCTCGCCCAACCTTTTCGTTTCAGAAATAAAACGCGTGCTGGGGGACGCAACCCTCATGACGCGCATGCGTACCGAAAGCGCAACATTTACTGACACGGACGCCGCGCGCATATTGGCACAGGAACTGTTAGCCATCGCGCTACAACATGAATAAAACCATGGACACGCCCGTTACCACCCGATTCGCGCCCTCACCTACAGGCTTTATGCACGTAGGAAGCGTGCGCACAGCCCTCTACGCCTGGCTTTTCGCTCGCAAACATAATGGCCGGTTTATTCTGCGCATTGAGGACACCGACAAAGAACGAGAAGTCGCCGGATCGATTCCGCACATTATCAGCTCCCTCAAGTGGCTTGGCATCGAGTGGGATGAAGGAGTAGATAAGGGCGGCCCCTACGCACCCTACCTCCAGTCACAGCGACTTCCGCTCTATCACGCCTATGCACAGAAACTTGCAGCTGCCGGATATGCCTACCCCGACCCCTACTCGGAAGTAGCGCTTGCCGCACTGCGCAAACAGGCGGAGGACGCGCATCGGCCATTCCTTTTTCGCGAACACCGGAGCGCCACAATCGAGCCGTGGGACGGCGTTGCACCACTGCGTTTCCGCACACCAGAAATAAAGCGGTTTACGTGGCAGGACGCCGTTCGTGGAGAACTCTCTGCCGGAGAGGAGGCGCTCGATGACTTCATACTTATAAAATCCGACGGTTATCCAACCTACGGGTTTGCACACATAGTCGACGACATCGAGATGCGCGTGACGCACGTCATGCGCGGGGAAGAATTCATCTCTTCGACGCCAAAATTCCTCTCCGTGTATGAAGCGCTCGGCGTTACTCCACCCTGCTTCGCAACCATGCCTGTCATTCTAGGCCCCGATGGAAAAAAGAAGCTGAGCAAGCGCGATGGGGCAAAAGACCTCCTCGAGTACCGCTCAGAAGGCTATCTTCCCGAGGCGTTCGTAAATTACCTCGCACTGCTGGGCTGGAACCCCGGGACGGAACAGGAATTTTTTACGCCAGAAGAACTTATTGAGGCTTTTGAGCTGTCTCGCATCCAATCATCCGGCGCTCGTTTCGACGAAGTGAAATTGCGCACGATAAACCAACACTGGATGCGTCAATTGCCCACTGATGAGTACATTGCGCGAGGCGCTTTTAGCGTACCGGACACCACCAAACTTGCCCTCATTGTGCCACTACTTAAAGAGCGTGCAGACACCTTCTCCGCTGCGGCCGAACTCCTGCACGGCGAGCTTTCGTGCCTATTTTCGAGCCCCACTCTTGAAAAGGCCCTTCTCGTTAAAAAGGAGCCTGAGGCGCTTCCCGGACTCACCAAAGAGGCCCTGGAAGCCGCCCAGAAGCTCATAGGCGGCCTCCAGGAAGGCGTTACGGCTGAGGCAGTGAAAGAGGCCCTCATGCCGCTTGCGCAGCAGTTTGAGGAAAGAGGGAAGGGGGGCAGAGGGGGTGTACTCTGGCCGGTCAGATATGCGCTTTCTGGGCTAGAACGCTCGCCAGACCCCTTTACGCTCATACACATCTTGGGCCCCCTCGAGTCAAATGCGCGCCTACAAAGTGCACTTGGTATACTAAAGTAGATGCATGTTCCCCGAAAGTCCCTATTTTCATGCTTACTGCTACTGAGTGCGCTTGCGTATACGGTTCATCCGTCTGCCGCGTTCGCTGATGCCGCGAGTGATTTGCAAGCGCAGATAGCGGCACACAATGCGCAAATTGCCTCACTTGAGGCGGATATCGCCAACTATCAAAAGCAGGTGGATGCGCTCGGTGACAAAAAGAATACTCTGCAATCGACTATCAATGCTCTCACTCTGTCCGAAAAACAGCTTGCCGCGCAGATACAAGTCACGCAAACAAAAATCAGCTCGGCAAACCTGCAGATAGACCAACTCTCACTCTCCATCGGCGACAAGGAGAGCGCTATAGTGCTCGATCAAGCAACCATTGCGCGCACGCTGCGAGAGATGGAAACACTCGACACCATGCCGCTTTTCTTGCAAATAGTTTCTGCAGGAACTCTAGGGGAGGCCTGGAGAAAAGTTGACGCTGCAGAGCAAATTAACCGCGCGCTCGCGAGCAACATCGCCGACCTGAAAAATGTCCGCACGCAACTTGCGTCAAACCGCGACGCTGTCGCCGCCACTAAGGCAAAGCTTGTTTCTCTTAAGAGTGACCTCGCGAGCCAGCAGCGCTCGGTAGCGGCAAATAAAGCCGCACAGCAAAAACTCCTTGCTGACACCAAAAATAAAGAATCCAATTATCAAAAACTCATTGCGCAAAAAAAGGCTTCTGAGAAATCATTCGAGAAAGAGCTCGTCTCGCTGCAAAGCCAGCTTAACTTGATCGTCAACCCGAGCTCTCTGCCGAAAGTGGGGACGGGCGTGCTCTCCTGGCCTTTCTCTGTCGCCTTTATGAATCACTGTGCGGAGCGCAAATCAGTCTTCGGCAACCTGTTCTGCATCACGCAATACTTCGGAAATACAGATTTCTCAACCAAAAACCCTCAGATTTATAACGGCAGCGGACACAATGCAATCGACATTGCAGCCCCTGTTGGTACTCCCGTCCACGCGGCGCTCTCGGGCACGATTTACGCAACAGGGAACACGGATCTCGTAAAAGGCTGCTACTCTTTCGGCAAGTGGGTCATGATCGATCACGGTAATGGCTTAAACACCATGTACGCACACCTCTCCGTAATCGACGTGTCAAAAGGGCAGCAAGTACACACCGGCGACGTCATTGGCTTGTCGGGCATGACGGGGTACGCAACCGGTCCGCACCTGCACTTCGGCGTGTATGCTTCAGAAGGAACGGAAATAATGACGCTACGGCAATTCCGCGGCGCCACCATCGGCTGCGCCGACGCCACGATGCCGGTAGCAACTCTTGACGCGTATCTTAATCCGCTTTCGTATCTATAGCGGGTGCCGCATCTCTCGTGCGCCACAGCAACATGCTTGCGTACGTGCGATACGGTGACCAAAGTAGCGAGCGTGTAAGCGCTTCTTCTTTCGAGATACCTTTCGGTAACTGATAAATATACTCAATGCCCCGAATGAGACCCAAATCCCCTGCGGAGAAAACATCGCTTCGGCCAAGTGAAAACAGCATAAACATGTCAACCGACCATGGGCCAAGTCCCCAAATTGATTGCAGGCGCTCAGATACCTCAGTCTCAGGGATTCGGTGATAGGTATGCAGCAAAAGTTCTCCTGCACGTGTTGCTTCTGCAATAGCCTGCAACGTCTTTGCTTTTGCCGTCGAGAGGCCCACAGAGCGCAATTCCGGAATACTAAGACCTGCAATCGCTTCCTCAGTAACGACACCTCCACAGAGCGACTGAAGTCGCGCATAAATACTTTGAGCTGCTGGGCGGCCCAATTGCTGCGACACCACAGTACTGCAAAGCGCCGCAAACAAAGCGCCCGCACCGCGCCGGCGTGAAAGTGAATCTGGCAGGGAAGCGTGATGCGCTTTTGTTGCCGCAAAAAAGACAGGATCCACTTTTTTAAAATGTCGCAGCGCTTTTTCTTTCTCAGACACCTGAGCCTGTACTTTCCGGGGCGCGTGCGTACCCAGTTTCTTCCCAGACAGCACACTCGCAAAACGGCGCACGCTACCGCGTTTGTTTGAAGACGACTTTGAGGCGTGCTTATGGGCCATGGCGCGATTGTAGCACCAGAAGGTCAAAGTCACGTGCGGTATACTAAAGCACATGTTACGGCTTGTATTTTGGCTTCTGGTACTTTTCCTAGCTCTATCTTATTTTAATATTTCACTCGAGACCATTATTAATTCACCAGCCGGCCAACACAATCTTCAGTATCTTTCGCAAGTGTTTACTAGCGCCTTTTCGTGGCTCGTAACGTATTTTCAAAATATCGGTGGGGGAGCGGTAAGTCACTAGTTGTAGTCTTTTCCCTTCGGGAGAACGTCGCAAAAGATATATTGTGCGACGTCCAGATGAACTCACACTCCGGAATCGCAAGTGACCAAGGACGGACATGCACGGGGTGAAGTACAGACGGAGCTATCTCATCTTGCGAAGACCTCTAAACTGCCGTTCTAGGCCGTGGAGCGAGCCCGCCAAAGGCTCAGCGACACGGCACGGATAACTCGGATACGGGACTCGGCTATTCCCCTGCATGCGTGAGCGCCTTCGAATTGGGAGTATTGATTCATACCAAAATTCTTCTTCTTCTATATAAGAGGAAGGCCTTCTATTGCCTCGAGGACTTGGCAATGGGCCTCTATCGCTCAAAATCCAGCTGTGTTAGAGTGTGTGAAGTGAGGGGGCGACAAGCGGCCAAACTGGCGCGCCGAAGCCCCCGATGCTCGACTTGATATATACAACACTTAACGACCGCGCTTAGTGACCCACTCTGTCCACAGTCCTCCCATTACCCTCTTCCATTAAAGGAAATAGGGCGTATAATCGAACATGCGGCAGGAAAAAGGAGAAACGCTGAAGACCCTTCTGAGGGTCTTTTTGCGTTTTGACCTCCAAGAGACCGTGTATGCTGGAAATAGTCGGTATTGCATTTCTTCTTTTTTCTGCCAAATCGAAGAAAAGCTGCCGACTGAGACATCTCAGTTCGTCCCTCCGAGGCCACGGTATATCGTTCATCGCACATCGCACAATACAGATTTTCCAAAGCGTAAATGAGCTTCGGAAGAATCTCGATATATTGTGCGACGTTCTACTTAGAACAACCAAGTGGCGCGCGCCTTGGCACCAATAACTAGTTCAACACACCCCACCCTGTACGTGGCTCTTAAAAAATCCTGGGAAATACTTTCTATGTATTCCGCAATCTTTTTGTTCCGACTTTTTTCTTTTTGCCTCCACCCCCGATTTTCTAATTTTGAACGGGGAAACTGAAATGGCGTAAGCCCTTCTCCCACTCCCCTGTCTCATGCAATCGACAAGGTATTGACAGATACCGATAATAGGAGTACAGTTGCACCAGTACTCAAACCTGTTCCTGTTCTTCTTTCGCGAAAGGAAAGACGATGGCGCGAGGAGTCACGCTCTTCACTCTTATAAATATCTTTCTTCTGTGCATGGTGCTCGTTGTCCTATTCGCATCCAGTGGGGAATGGGACCAGGTCGCCTTGTGGTCAATTGGAGGTGTCGGCTTGGTTATAAAGTGCGTCATCCACCGCAAAGCCCTCTTCAGAGACGAGCGAGAATAACTTTCGCTGACACATTGGCGACACGCCGCCGTCCGCAAATTACTCTGCGGACGGTTTTTTTGAAATGAATCCAATCCAATCGCATGCGCGCCACCAACACATACGTGTGTGTACGACGCTCTTCATTGTTAGGCTCCCGTCTGTAGAATCCCTGCCCCCGCTCACTTCTTAGCTAGCGAGAACACTTAACAACGCACGTTTTCTTTAATGTAGTTGAACGCTTCGTCAACGGTGTCGACGATTTTGTAGAGCTCCAAATCCTCCTTGTTGATTGCTTTGTGCTTTGCATACAACGTCTGCTGAATGAACGAGTCGAGCGCGTCCCAATACTCCTTACCAAAACACACAACTGGTACCTTGCGGATTTTCTTGGTTTGAATGAGGGTAATGATTTCAAAAAACTCATCCATGGTTCCAAACCCTCCTGGAAAATAGACGTACACCTCGGACGCGTACGTCATCATGACCTTACGCACAAAGAAATGGTCAAAGATAAACCGGTCCGTGAGGTATGGATTATAGGCCTGACCGTCGGCCAAACGAATATTGAGCCCCACAGAAGCGCCACCGACTTCAAACGCGCCTTTATTGGCTGCCTGCATAACTCCTGAGCTGCCGCCGGAAATGATGGCGAAGCCTTCCTTAGAGAGACGACGCGCGAGCTCTGTAGCGCTTTGGTACACGGAGTCCTCAAAGGAAGCGCGTGCACTACCGAAAAACGTAGCTGCGAGCGTGTAGCGGCGGATGAGATCAAAACCTTCAATAAACTCTGACATTATTTTGAAAATACGCCAGGATTCGATTTTATTCGGTTTACAAACGAGAAGTGGCCGATCTTCTGGCATTGTCCGCTGACCCTCGTGCACTACAGATGCGAGACGCTCTTCCGTTTCGTGCAGAGAAGTTTGCGAAGTGTCCCCTTCCCTATGCGTTTTTTCTTGCAGATCAGTGTACGGCAACATTGGTGCACCTATTGTAACAGGACATAGCTCAGTTTGAGATACGAACCAGAGTGGAAATCTTTTGACTCGCTTCTACAACCCATCACAATTAGCCGCACGCTCGTACCCATGCGCTTCGGCAGCTTCAGGAGTGGCGAACCAGACTTTATTTGCTATACCAATGCGATCAGCTCCTGCGCACCAGGGATAATAGTATTTAGTCCCGCCTGCGCTCGCCACCACAAAAAGCGTTCCGGTTGAGGTGGCTTCTGGCTCAAACTGAAGTGCGGCACCGGTCTCCTTCCCGCTTGAAAAGCCCGAGGCATAGCCGAGCACAAAGCTCAAAATCATGGCCGAGAGCAGCACGACGACAATGCGTACATCGCGCGAGATTCTACCAAGATAGGCGTTGCTTTTCTCAATAATGGCTGCTATAGTGGACACGACTAAAAGTATACACGTATGGCATCAACCAAAGCAGGAGGGTCAGCAAAAAACCTAAACACATCGAACCCGAAATACCTCGGCGTGAAGCTTGCTGATGGCGCCTCTGCTCGTCCTGGCATGGTTATTGTGCGCCAGCGCGGCACTAAAATTGAGGCGGGTAAAAACGTTCGTGTAGGGCGCGATCACACGCTTTTTTCAATGACCACCGGCAAGGTTGCTTTCCGGACTCGCCGCAAGACGAGTTTTACGGGCCGACTCATGAGCAAGAAGGTGGTAGACGTACTCTAGACAAAAGCCGCTTTTTATACTAGAGTGAACAAGGAAAAAGCAGAGCTTTAGGTGCTCTGTTTTCGTTTTTTTCTCCAAGATAGGGAGTACGCCAAGATGATTCGATTGCAGATGGTAGTTCCAGTACTCCTGGGACTCACCCTCGGTACCGCAGCTCATGCTGCAGTGCCCACTACCGTTCCCTCTCCAACGCTATCTCAGGTGGCCAAGTGCGACAGTGCCGCACTCACCTTGAACCTGGTCAACGGAAAGCCGATGACCCTGAAGCAGGCGAGGAGAATCCCTGTTGGCAGAGCCTTCACGGTCCCGGCAGCTGGGAAACACGTAACTCGCATCATGCGCGAGGGTGACAACCCTTGGACGCTCTGCCGCGAGGAGTTGGCGCAGCGCGTGCAGACTGCGGCGGCAACAGTGACAGTATTGGAACCGCCCTCTCCGGCGTCAACGACCAAACCGATTGTTCGGCTGGAGAAGGAAACAGGGAGAGCGTCTACCACCTTTGTGCCTTCTCTGCCTCCTTTCGACGCAGTTCCGCTGGTTCCTGTGACGCAGGAAACTCTTCCTACACCGCCGGCGGTAACAGTGCCTCGGACGACCACTCCGCTCGTGGCTGCGCCGCAAGAAAAGCTTCCGGCGCCCACTCCCCGCAGCTCCAATCAAGACACCACTCCTTTCTCTTCGACAATGCCTGGAGTGCAAACCGGCAGTAGTCATTTCTGGAGTAGCTGGGACAGCGAAGAACTCCGCAACATGGCAGTGCTGTTGGCAGCCCTTCTGCTTGCGTGTCTGATTTGGATCCGGCTCTACTCTCGCCGCGAAGCACCAGGAGTGCCGCAGAACAAGCTGGTGACCACTTCGGCAGAGCTCTCAGGTGTCGCTGTCTCAGCAACACTGCGTAAAGCGGAGGAACGCGCACCCGTACCGCAAGGACTCGTCGCTATCTCTTTTTGCTTCGAGTTTCCCGGTCTGCCCCACGTGCCTTTCGTTGTTTTGGGCGCGGTCGACCCCACGATCATAACCGATTTCGCGTCCGGCACACAACACCAGACGTACGCAATCAAAGGACATGGTCCGTGGTGCGACGGCCTGAGTGAACGTGACCGCGGAGATACGGTTCGCGTCGCCACCTTCAGCCTAACCCGTCGCGCGCTCACCTACGAGTGCGAGGCGCTTACGAGGCAAATACGTCACGCGATAGCCAAAAACAATGTCAAGCCCACAAATCTCGACAAGGCTATCCGGGAATGGCTTGAAGTTGGAGGCATTGACTGGACAAAAATAGAAGAGCGGACGTCACACCATCGTGACGCCATTCTCTTCCCCGCGAAGCACCGTAGCTTTGAGGCAGCGTAAGAGATTGGCTAAGACAGTGCGTACCGCGCAAAGGAAAGCGCGAAGGTTGCAACAATGTGCTGCAGCAAGATCACAAAAAGCCCATACGCGCGTATGGGCTTTTGCTATTGCAGAGCGCACCTATTATTCAGCTTCGAGCGTAATCGAGAATGAGCCAAATTGCTCTCCAAAAGACACCGGCACCGTGAAGACGCCGAGTGCCTTGAGTGGCTTTTCGAGTCGGATGGCTTCCTCAGGAACTTCAAGGCGCGTCTGATCGAGAACGGCTGCAGAGATTTCTTTTGCGCCAATGGCATCATACAAATGCTCCTTTTCATTTGCTTTCACTTTAAGCACAATGTGCGCTTCCGAGAGCGCTGCAAGGTTTTGCTCGATGAGCTTTGCATCTACTTCGCGACGGTCCGCAATGCTTTTGCGACGCGACTCTGCTTCACGCGAAGCTCCCGGCGTGGCAGGGCGAGCAAACTTCTTCGGTATCAAAAAATTCAATGCGTGACCGTCACTCGTCTCAACGGCTTCATGCATGCGACCAAGTCCGCGCACATCCTTTGTCAGAATTACTTTCATAGTGAGAGGAGTATAGCTGGTTACGGGCGAACTAGCAACTTTACACTTTACGAAAGCGAGGCACGGTCTTCCCCTCCCAAACAACTTCGTCAAGCCAGCTTGAAAGCGACCGGCTGAAAGTGAGCTGCTCGCCATACAATGCCTTGTACACGACGACCACCTCTTCCGTCGCTTCCGCAATCGCTATCGTCAGCACCCGATACGCGCGCTCCGAGTGCTTAAAGTGTACGTAGGTGTCCCCCACGGTGACCTGACCTTCGGCTGCGCGAAGCAGCTGTGAGAGCGCCTCTGCACCAGCTCTCGGCATACCTACTTCCCTGTCGTAAGGAACTCAACGGCTCTAGCCATTTGCGGGTCGACTTTAGCATCCACGTCTTTTTGCGTTACAGGTACTACAATGTCCGGTGTTATGCCATTACCCATAATCCAGTGGCCGTCTGGAGTCACCCACCGAGCAACCGTAACCTTGAGAGAGCCCTGATCGATAGGTATCAACGTTTGCACTGACCCCTTTCCAAAAGTTTGTGCACCGATAATGGTGGCAGCATGATTGTCTTGTAGAGCACCGGAGAGAATTTCAGAAGCTGAAGCAGAACCACCGTCGACAAGAACTACAATCTTTGTCCCCGCCGGCACGTCATCATAGCCGAGACTGGTGTGCACCTGGTTGGCCTCCTTCCCGCCGAAATCTTCTGTCACAATGGTCGTGCCCTTAGACAAGAAGTGGCTTGCAATATCAACGGCCGCATCGAGATACCCTCCTGGGTTTTGACGCAAGTCAATCACCAGTTTCTTCGAGCCTGAGTCCTTGAAGCGCGTAAACGCCTGATTAAACAACTGCGCGGAGTTCGCCGTAAACTCATAGAGCGCAATGTGATACACGCCCGTCTTGGCATCCAATCCATCGTCGGTTTCTGGTACTTGGATAGTTGCACGCACAATAGGTATGGTCAGCAACTTACCGGCGCGCACGATGCCAATTTTAACCGTTGAACCGATTGGCCCCCGAATTTTACTCACGGCTGCATCGGTTGCCATGCCCTCCGTTGAAACGCCGTCTATTTGCACAATCGAGTCTCCAGCGAGCACTCCTGCGGCCTCGGCTGGCGTGCCTTTGAGTGGCGCTACCACCGTAAGTACGCCGTCTTTTACGTCTATTTCCATACCCACGCCGCCAAAGCTACCCGATATGTTGTCGGCAAATGACTTTGCTTCCTCGGGCGGGAAGAACACGGTGTACGGGTCACCGTACGCAGAGGCAAGGCCTTGAATGGCACCAAAAACGCGCTCTTGCTCGCTCGGCATTGTTGAAGAAGCATGGGTAATCACATAATTCGCCTGAAGCGCATTCCACGCTTTCCAAAAATCAGTGAGGTCTGCGTTTGGATCAGGCTGCGCACTCAACCCATCGCCCAGAAAGGGGACGTGTGAGACCGCCGCCGCCACGGTCCCGCCGCCGCTCACACTCGCTCCGATGATAAAAAAGAGACCCGCGACTACGGCATACGCAATTGCATGTTGCCATTTTTTTTCAGGCGCTTTCATGTGCACGAATTGTACCACGAGCACAAGAGCGTGCGTGCTATCCTTTACCCATGATATTTCGACACGCCTACGCTGGCGGCATCTGGGTAGATCTGGAGAGACCCACCGATGAAGAGATTCGCTCTGTCGCAAAAGAATTTTCAATCAGCGAACGTGTTGAATCAGAGCTCATCTCACCCACACCGTTTCCGCTCGTCTCTGGCGACACGCACTCAGCATTTTTAGTACTCCACTTCCCTGCCCCAAGCGATCAAGAAGGGCAGCTGCGCGACCAAGAAATCGATATTCTCATGGGAAAGGCGCACATCATAACGGTCCGCTACGAAGTAATCTCCCCAATCCACCAATTGCAAAGACTGCTCGACACCGAAGCCACTCTCGAGAAACAATCGCATATCACTACCGCAGTTTTCCTCGAGATCTTATTTGCGCACTTATACACCGCCGTACGCGATCACACCAATCACATTGCTGCCAGACTGGCCCATATTGAAGATGTCATGTTCCACGACGGAGAGCGTAAGACCGTACGCGCCATATCAGGCATTAGCCGCAATTTTCTGCACCTTGAGGCAGCGATTGCAAACCAGGAGGAGCCGTTGCGTCGTTTTTTAACGACGCTTACTGAGCGCGGCTACTTTGGACACTCGTTTAACGAGCGGGCTCTGCGCATTGCGGCGGAGCGCCAGCAAGTCTCACATCTGCTGCGCACGCACCGGGCCGTTGCTGTTGAGCTTCGTGAGACTAACTCGGCGTTGCTTGAAGCGCGGCAAAATGAAATCATGAAAACATTTACGATGATCACCGTCGTCGTACTCCCACTCGAACTCATTGCCTTTGTTTTTGGTATGCACGCTCCCGGCACACCGCTTGAAAGCGACCCACAGGCCTTCTGGATTATCATGGCCATCATGCTTGGCGCCGTGGGCATTATGGCGCTCTACTTTGCACGACGCCGCTGGCTGTAGCACAATGGAAGACATGCCCTGGTTCTCCCGATTCTTCACCCACACTCGCACGAGTTCTGACTCGGGCACTGCCGCTCTGCAGCTCACCAATACGCTCTCGGGAAAAAAGGAAGTCTTCGTTCCGCTGCGCAGCGGAGCAGTGCTGCTGTATTCCTGCGGGCCCACGGTCTACAGCGCTGCACACATCGGCAATCTTCGGGCCTATGTGTTTTCAGACACGCTTGTGCGTACGCTTACAAACGCTGGCTACTCCGTGAAGCGCGTTATTAATATCACTGACGTCGGCCACCTCGTTGGGGACGCCGAGTCTGGAGAGGACAAAATGTCGGTCGGAGCTACCCGCGATCACACGACGCCTCAGGTGATTGCAGAGCGCTATACAGCTATTTTTCTAGATGACTTGCGCAGTCTCAACATAGACACGGACGCAATCACCTTTCCTCGAGCTACAGCCTACATTAAAGAACAGATAGCGCTTGCAAAAACACTTGAAGAAAAAGGCTTTGCCTACCGCACGAAAGACGGCCTGTACTACGACACCAGCAAATTCCCGGGGTACGGGAAACTTGGCAATACTGCTATAGAAAACCAGATCAGCGGCACGCGCGTGACGCTTGCTGACGGCAAACGAAACCCTGCCGATTTTGCACTTTGGCGCTTTGCAAAGAAAGATGACTTGCAGCAATGGGATTCACCATGGGGACCGGGCAACCCAGGGTGGCACGTAGAGTGCTCCGCGATGATACGAGCGCTTCTTGGACCACAAATAGACATCCATACGGGCGGTGAAGACCACATCCACATTCACCACAACAACGAGATTGCTCAGTCTGAGGCCGCAACAGGCCGCACCTTCGTGCGCTACTGGATGCACAATGCCTTTCTCACCATGAATGGCGACAAGGCATCTAAAAGTCTTGGTAACACCGTGTACCTTTCTGACATTATCGAAAAAGGGTACCACCCACTCGCGCTGCGATACTTTTTTCTGCAGGCACACTACCGCACTCCCCTTTCCTTTTCGTGGGACGCCCTTGGTGCTGCTGCGGGAGCGCTTGAGCGCTTGTGGCGAACTGCTACCGAAATCGCCGCCGAATCAAAGCAGAAAGTGGAACACTCGGAAGCAACCGTGCGATTTCTCTCTGTCATGCGCGACGACCTTGCCACACCGCAAGCACTCGGTGTGTTGTGGGATGCGCTAAAAAGCGAAGACTATACGCCCGAAGAGAAGTGGGGCCTAATAATTTCCGCCGATGCTCACCTGGCGCTCTCGCTCACGAACCCGCCAAAGCGCACCGTCGAAGCCGTCGACATTCCCCAAGAGGTTCAGGATGCGCTCGTAGAGCGCGAGGCCGCCCGAGCTGGGCGCGATTTCGCAAAAGCCGACAAATTACGCAAGACAATAAGCGCTTACGGCTATACAGTGGAGGACACCGACGAGGGGCCAGTACTGGTTCGCTCCACATTTTGATACAATAGGGTCTAATGGCCGCCGAGCGCATCCCTCCACAGTCTCTTGAGTCCGAGCGAGCACTCCTCGGCGCACTCTTGCTGAAGCCCGACGCCGTGCACGACGTCTCGGACCTCATTCGTGCGGACTCTTTCTATGCGGAAAAGCACCGCATTATTTTTGACGCCATGCGCGAACTCACTGAGCGCGGCGAGCCTATCGACATGGTCTCCTTAAGCGAGCGCCTTCAAAACATGAGTCTTCTTGAGCGCTCCGGCGGGCGCAGCTATCTCGCCGAGCTTGCTGGCTCTGCGCCCTCGCCTGGCAACTACGCACACTATGCAGACCTTGTGTCTCGCAAACACATCATGCGGGAACTCATCAGCACAGCCCACACTATTGAAGAAGCCGCCTACGACGACGCCAGAGAGACGATGGAAGTGCTCGACGAAGCCGAGAAGAATATTTACGCCATCGGCAATGCCTCGACTTCCCACAAGTTCGTAGCCATTGGCGACAAGGTGCACGAAGCGTGGGACCGCATAGAGGCTCTTTCAAAAAAAGAAGACGGTATTCGCGGCGTACCTTCCGGTTTCCCCGACCTCGACAACTTGCTCTCCGGCTTCCACCCTTCTGACTTGGTCATTCTTGCTGCGCGCCCATCGGTTGGTAAAACAGCCCTTGCGCTCGACATAGCGCGCAATGCGGCCGTGCGACACAACGTGCCGGTCGGCATCTTCTCACTTGAAATGAGCTCAGAACAACTCATCGACCGCATGCTCTCAGCAGAATCTTTTGTGAACTCTTGGAAATTGCGTACTGGACAAGTGAAAGACGAGGAAGATTTCAGTCGCATTCGCGACGCACTCGAAGCACTTTCAAAGGCACCCATTTACATCGATGACAAGCCGGGCAACAACATTCTCGCTATGCGTGCCGTTGCACGCAGATTGAAGCGCGAAAAAGGCATTGGGCTTATTGTGGTTGACTACTTGCAGCTCATGGCGCCTACCACAACCAGGGCCACAGACTCGATGGTGCAGCAGGTGACCGAAATATCGCGTTCTCTTAAAGGACTGGCGCGCGAGCTTGAAGTACCGGTCATTGCCCTTTCGCAGCTTTCGCGCGCCGTGGAGCAGCGTGGCGGAAAGCCGAGGCTCTCAGACCTCCGCGACTCAGGGTCAATTGAGCAAGACGCTGACGTAGTGATGTTTATTCACCGTGGGGAGAGCCAAAGCGAGGACGGAGAGAGCAACACTGGTGGACGCACAGGCTACAACGCTGAAATTCTCATTGAAAAGCACCGCAACGGACCAACGGGTCAAATAGAGCTCTACTTTGATGCCAAGCGCACCTCTTTCCAGTCGGTCGACAAATCCGGCTACGGAGGACTTTCCTCAGAATTTTCATGACGCGCACTCCCTCGTTGTACATTGAGTGGATAGGTTGGTACGGCGTTGTTGCTACCATACTCGCGTACCTACTTGTGAGCTTCTTGGTGTTGTCGCCTACGAGTCTTTGGTACCAAGGGCTTAATGCGACCGGGGCTCTCGGTGTTACGCTGGAGACCTGGGTGCGGCGTGACTACCAGCCGTTTTGGCTCAATCTGATTTGGGCCGGCATAGCGCTCTCTGCCATCGCCAACATTGTCGTGCACCTTCCCCGTTAATATGGCCGACCGCATCGACGACCTTGCTTCAGCATTTGCGCGCTTCCCCGGCATCGGGCCGCGGCAAGGCAAACGCTTTGTGTTTCATTTGCTAGGCGTACCGCGTGCAGAGCGCGCGCACCTTGCAGGACTCATTACGGCACTTGAGGCAGACGTGCGGCAGTGCCCAGAGTGCCTGCGCTTCTATACGGGCGCAAAAGCACCCACCTGCACCTACTGCGCAGACCCGTCGCGCGACGACTCACTACTCATGCTTATAGAGAAAGACCAGGACCTCTCTGCTGTTGAGCGCGCAGGCACGTATCGAGGCCGCTATTTTGTACTCGGCGGCGTACTCACCCTCTCCGGCAAAGGCAGCATTCGCGACAAGGAACTGCTCCGCGCCGTAGAACAGCGCAGTGCACGCGGCTTACGCGAAGTTATCTTGGCACTCTCGGCAACAAGCGAAGGCGAACACACTGCCGACCACATTCGCGAACTGTTAGCTCCGCACCGCAGTCACCTCACTTTTAGCGTCCTTGGCAGAGGACTTGCAACCGGCAGCGAACTTGAGTATTCGGACGCAGAGACGCTCCGCGCCGCCTTTGCGGGAAGAAAAGAAACCTAAGGGTACAAAAAAACACGGCCGCTTGCGCGGCCGTGTTTTTTTTGATATGTTAGCGCCCCTGCACAAACGTCAGAGCTTTGCCCTTCATGTTGGCGCGACCGGTGCGGCCAATGCGGTGCACGTAATCTTCGTAGGTGCTCGGCAAGTCATAGTTGATAACATGCGAGACCGCAGGAATGTCGAGTCCGCGCGCAGCCACGTCGGTCGCCACAAGTACTGTCACGCGTCCAGCCTTGAACGCTTCGAGTGCCCGCACGCGCGCACTGTGCGTTTTGTCACCGTGAATCGAGTCAGCAAAGATCTTGTTACGCGAGAGATCTTTAGCAAGTCGCTCAACGCCGTGTTTCGTGCGACCGAAAACGAGCACGCGCGAAAAGTCTCGGTCTTGCAGGAGGTTGACGAGTGTCTGGAACTTGTCTGCACCACGAGGAATGCGCACGACATCTTGGTCGACGTTCTTTGCGGTATCTCGAGTACGCACCGAGATAATGACCGGGTTTGAAAGGAAGTCTCCAATCAACCGCTCGATGTCTTTCGACATGGTCGCAGAGAAAAAGAGTGTATGACGGTCGGTAAGCATTTTGCTCAGGATAAAACGCATGTCGTCAATAAAGCCCATGTCGAGCATGCGATCTGCCTCGTCGAGCACAACCGTGCCAAAGGCGGAGAGGTTGAGTGCCTTGCGTTCCATAAGGTCCTTCAGGCGTCCCGGCGTGCCTATAACAAAGGCAGGATTGTAACGAAGCGATGAGATCTGCGGCGCAATGTTAGTGCCGCCCACAGCGACCATGCCGCGAAACCCGAGCCCGCGCGCAAAGCCCGCCAACTCGTGTTCAATTTGCACCGCAAGCTCGCGCGTAGGCGCCATGATAAGCACGCGCTCCCCTTCCCCCGTGATCACCTTGTTGATAAGCGGAATAAGAAAAGCAGCTGTCTTACCGGTACCGGTTTCTGCAAGGCCGACTACGTCTTTGCCAAGAAGAGCCTGAGGAATTGCCTTGTCTTGAATCGGCGTCGGCAAGTCGTATCCCTTCGCAATAATATTTTTCTTGAGCCGTGCGTCAACAGCAAAATCGGCAAACGTGTGTTCAGGAACAAACGCTGGCTCTTCTTCCGTGACGACGACGGACTTATTCATGAACTTCGCGATCTCGCCTTCCGTCTCGCCGAAGACGCCGAAAGAACGCTTGCGAGGCGCTGCCCCACCGCGTGAACGTCCGTAACTGCCGCCTCCGTATCCGCCGCCATAGCCACCGCGACCCGTATTGCCGAGCGTACTCGGACGCGCCGGTCGAGAGCCGCCAAAGGAGCGACCCCCTCGCTGCGGTGCGCTCGTGCGTGACGAACTATTGTGAGATGAGCTCGTAGCTGTATCTCCTGATTGATGATTCCAACGCCCTACTTGCATATGTGTGTGTAGTGAAAAAATAAAAAAACTAGGCCCGAACTCATCACGGTTCGTGCTCAAGACGTCTATGGGAAATCCTTAGGAGATCGAATCGATCTTTACTTTCAGAAGCGGTTGTCGGTGCCCATTTCGCTTGTAGTAGCGACTCTTCGGCTTGTATTTTACGACTTCCACTTTGTTGGCCTTCCCAGAGAGAACAACGGTGCCCTTGACCTCTGCACCCTTGATGGTGGGCGCACCAATGGTCGTGTCCGAGCCGTTATCCACGAGGAGCACCTCGTCGAAGACAACAGAATCGCCCTGTTTGAGGTCGCCCGGGAGTTTCTCAATCGTAACAGTGTCGCCCGCTTGGACAACATACTGCTTACCTCCCGTCTTTATTACGGCCACTTCCATAGTGCCCAAATGTTAGCATGTAGAGCTTAAAAGGACAAGAGCGTTACACATCGTCAGCGTTCGGCTTCTCAAGCAAATTTGTCTCAAAGTCCATCTTGTCGCCGGTTATACGAAACACATCCTTGTCGATTTTCCCGAGCTCCTTGTAGCCAC
>CAYQCB010000008.1:0-26254 GCA_964415875.1 uncultured Candidatus Saccharibacteria bacterium | reverse complement strand
TCTCTTTAGCCCACTGCAATACCTGAGGTGTTCACAAGGTATTGATTAGATTACGGCAGTATACTTTACACTGAACCGCGTGGATTTGTTTCCAATCCCACACACAATTTAATTCAAGAAGAATAATTTGTGGGGGTGTTACTACAGATTGTGCACACCTTTATTTTACGGTGCACAGTAGACTGTAGTGAGACCTATTTGTCGGTCTCACTAGTTTGCTCCGCATGCTGCACGATGTCAGAACCTGTGGAGTATGAAAACAGAAAACCCCGAGCAGTGAAGCGCGGGGCTTCTCTGTCGGGGTAAGGGGACCACTTTGAGAGTGTGATAATCATCACTAATTCTCAAAGCAACTCCAGTGGATTTCCATTCGTGCCTCATGGGCGCTATTTTTCAACCCCGACACAATGTCTGGTGCTTTTCTTTTGCACGACTCAACGCTTGTCATTGGTACAAGCTGGGACGTGGTCGACATTGTGGCGTAGCCGGAACCACCACTCGCGTTGGTTATGGTGAATACAAGTAACAGCATTGCGGCCATTTCAGGGGCCTCCTTTCAGTTGAATTGCTCGTCGAATTGACGAGTATTTTTATAATACATTATTGAACTCGTTTGTCAATAACCCGCACTGGACGAGTCTAGAACTGGCTCCGCGGGTAGGATTCGAACCTACGACCAATCGATTAACAGTCGACCGCTCTACCACTGAGCTACCGCGGAATGTCTCTCACGCGCCTGGGCACACCCCAAGCGGGCTCCCGTATTCTAGCGGAAAAAGGGCGTATGTGCCAGTCCATCTTGCCTTGGTATACTTTAAGGCATGCTGATTTTGTATTATCGCCCCACGTGTCCGTATTGCCAGAAGGTGTTGTATGAAGCAAAGCAGCTTAAGGATATCGCTTTTGAACTGCGTGACATTTGCGAGGTTGAGCATGTGAACGAACTAAAAGCGCGTGGAGGGAAGCAGCAGGTGCCGTATTTGATTGATGAAGAGCGCAATGTTGAAATGTATGAGTCGGACGATATTGTGGAGTATTTGCGTGAGCATTACGAAAGCCGCTGATGTATTTGAAAGTCGTGGTCAAAGCAGGAGCTCGCAAGGAGCGAATTGAGGAGAATGGGGAAGGGCTGCGTATTTCAGTACGAGAGGCAGCGAGTGGTAACTTGGCAAACAAACGAGTGCGCGCTCTCGTTGCTCTGTACGCGGGCGTCCCGGAAACGCACGTGCACTTGGTGAGTGGGTACCACTCGCCGACAAAAAAGTTTAGTGTGCGGACCGTGTAAAGAAGGCCGGCACGTGTGTGCCGGCCTTCTTTTTCTCGGGTCCGTTACGTATTACGAAGATTTCTCTTTAAGATAGTTGAGCATCGTCTCTGCGCTGGATTCACCGAACGGGTCTTCCGGATGGTCATCGCTCATGCCTGGCTCAGCAAAGAGTTTAGTGACGATGCCGTCTTCTACAAGCATGGAATATCGCCAGCTACGTTCTCCGAAACCAAGGTTCTCTTTCTTTACGAGCATGCCTACACCGCGAGTAAATGCAGCGTTGCCGTCAGGCAGCATCTGTACTTTCGTAATGCCCAGCTTGTCCGCCCACTGTTTCATCACGAAAGCATCGTTTACTGAAACACAGTAGATCTCGTCAACCCCGAGTGCTTTAAATGCGTCATAACTGGATTCAAAACCAGGTGCGTGCGTCGACGAGCAGGTGGGTGTGAACGCGCCCGGCAAGCCAAACACTATGATTTTCTTGCCCGAAAAAACATCGTCTGAAGAGACGTCTTGCCAGCGATAGGGGTTTTCACCCCCGACAGCTTCATCGCGAACACGGGTCTTAAAAACTACACTGGGGACATGCGCACCGACAGAAATGGGTTCTTGTGACATAGGTTTTGTTATACTGAATAACGAACGAGACGGTGTGTAGTATACGACTTTAGCCGGTAACCGAAAAGCCATGAATATTTCAATCAACGCAACGCAATTCGAAAATCTGAGCGAGAGCGCGAAAGAGGCAGTGGCTGAGAAACTTCGGCCTATTGCGCGCTTGTTGGGAAGCGACGAGGAGACCGCACTGCTTGAAATAGACCTGGCACAAGCTCCGGCGGAAGGGCGCTCTGCCTCGCCTGCGCGCCTTGCCGCAACACTGTCCTACGGCGGCACGGTGCTCCACACGGAGGCAGTAAAGCCGACACCAGAAAGCGCTGCTGACCGCGTGCGGCGCACACTTGAAGAAGAAGTGCGTCGCGTGCGCGGTAAAAACCGCAGCATCTTTAAGCGCGGCCATGCTCGCGTAAAGGAGCTGCTGCGATTTGGCCGTTAGCGAGAGCGTTCTTGTCTTGCGCGGTACTCTTCGTACGTCATTTCTCTTTTCCCTTCGGGGGTGACGCGACGAATAAACATCTCGCCCTCTTTGTTTGACTCAGCATGCGTGATTTTTACGCGTAGGCCGTCCTCGATGAAGTACGTGCCGATGGTGTCGTTGTAGGCGCGGTATTTTGACCAGTTTTTGACTGGGTCGTCGTGCAGGTCTATGCAACCATCATCTTTTTTGAGTTTGTGGGTGCTTGTTGCCCACTCGTGTTCTTGGGGCGTAAACTCTGCTGTGCCGTTCGCCACTGCGCCCAAGTGAGCAACCAGCAAATCAACGCCGAGCGCTACGAGCTTTGGCCGCAAGAATTTTGCCGTTTCAAACATGCCAATCTGGATATATTTCTGCGCGAGTATGTCGCCCGCGTCGAGTTGTAGCACCATGCGCTGGAGCGTAACGCCAATGATGGGTTCGTTCCAAATGAGCGCTGTCTCGAGTGGTGTGGCGCCTCGGTAGCGGGGAAGCAGGGAGTAGTGCACGTTGATGACGCCGTTTGGGAAAACATCGATTAACGCCTGGGGGAATATCTTTCCGTAGGCGATGACGAGGGCAAAGGTGAATCCGTGCGTGGCGATTTCTGCAATGCATTCGGCGGAGATTTTCTCGGGAGTGAGTACGGGCACCGAGTGTGCGAGCGCCCACTCTTTTACGGGTGTCGGCGCTGTTTGGTGTCCGCGACCTTTAGGTGCATCTGGGTTGGTAACGATGAGTGACGGAATAATGCCGGCGTCTTTGAGAAGCGAGAGCGAATCGCTCGCCACACTCGGCGTGCCGAAGAAAACGAATTTAGGTAGTGGGTGCATCGGAAGAGTGCGTTACTTCGACTAACTGCTCGGCGTGGTCAATGAAAAGTATACCTTCCAAATGGTCAGTCTCGTGTTCAAAGATTTGTGCCAAGAGCCCACCACCACCCCGTTCGAAGTGAGAGCCGTCTTCGCGACGTGCACGCACAGTGACGCGTTCGTGCCGCAACGTGGTGCCGTAGATGCCGCGCACGGAGAGGCAGCCTTCGTCGGTGCGCGCACGTTTGCGCGAAGTCTTGACGATGGCGGGGTTAATGTAGACGTCTATTTCAGGAGTGCGAGTTGCTGTGGTGTCGTCTTCCTTTGTGCTACGCTTTAGGGGCGTGACGCGATCTTTGCGCACAATGAACATGCGATAGGAGACGCCGATTTGCGGCGCCGCAAGCGCCACACCGTCGCTCTCTTTGTCGAGCGCCTCAGCCATTTGTGCTATGAGCAGCGAAAGCTCTTGGGTGCCGAAAAGCTCCTCGGGTACGGGAATTGCTACGCTGCGCAATACGGCTGCGTCCTCTTGCAGGATTTTCTTCATGTGCTGCAGTATAACAGAAGCCTCGAATCAGTGCCTTTTAGGGTCTATTTCCCACCAGAATTTCTTGCTGAAATTTTTGGCTTTTGTGCACACGCTCTTCAGGTAGTAGAGGTCCTCGGTCGGGATGCCTTCAAGCTCAGTACCGAGATGCGCCATGGTCATCGGCGCGATTTTGTCGATAGAGCGAGCGTGGTTCAGGTGCCGCAGGAAAAAGCGCATAAGTTCGCCTCGCTCGGTAAGCCGCTTGCGGCCGGTTGGCGCAGCAGCCACCTTTTTCTGAAATGAGTCGAGATAGTCACCGACGTGCTCCATGCGTAAAGTATACCGCCTTAGCGCTATCCTCCGTGAGCTGAAATGGTGGCACCGAGCGTCGTAAGGCGCTCCACTATATTTTCATAGCCGCGGTTAATTGAGTACACGTTTCGCAACACCGAGCGACCTTTTGCTGCGA
The DNA here is from genome assembly GCA_964415875.1 of uncultured Candidatus Saccharibacteria bacterium. Lineage (GTDB taxonomy): Bacteria > Patescibacteriota > Minisyncoccia > Phycocordibacterales > Phycocordibacteraceae > C7867-001. Next base: position 22,099 of record CAYQCB010000008.1, on the reverse strand, counting down.
GCATGGCAACTAAGATGATGGTGGCGGGGCGCAGCGCTGGCGGGCAAATCACCTCTGCTGCCTTGAGATGAGTCGGCCCAGTAATCGAGATGCGATGTGGGTCGTGCAGGACGGTAGTGGCGCCCAAGCGATCAAGCTCGGTGTAGTAGATGGCGCGTTTTTCATACACCCAATCGTGGATGAGTGTGCTGCCGTTTGCCACGGTTGCAATGACCGCAAAGAATGGCAGGTTGTCGATGTTGAGGCCTGGGTAGGGCCGAGCATGGATTTTTTCGGGGAATGCTGTGAGTTCAGAAGGGGTAAGGTGCAGGTCAACGAGTTTCGTCACGCCGTTTTCTGCAATCCGCGAATTCGTCGTAGTGTAGGCCAGCCCCATTTTCTCCAATAGCAATAACTCCACCTCTAGAAACTCAATGGGTACCGCCGTGATGGTGATCTCTGATTTCGTCACAATGGCTGTGGCGATAAAAAACATTGCGTCGGTAGGGTCTTCGCCGACAGCATAGGTGACGTCTTTGTTGATGGTTGGTACGCCCGTAACGCGCAGCGTCGTCGTACCGAGTCCCTCAACGGTGACACCGAGCGTCCGCAAGTAGCCGCAGACTTCTTGTACTTGATAGTTGGCGGAAGCGTACTTGATGACGCTTGTCTCAGGAATACGTGCTGCGGCAAGGAGTGCGTTTATGGTTGCCGTGTCGCTCGACTCGTAGAGAATCACTTCTGCGCTGTGCAGTGTGTCGCGGGTGACCTTGAAATAATCGGTCTGTGCCACAATAGAGACGCCGAATTTTTCCAGTGCTAGCAGGTGCGGGCGCACCGAACGAGTACCGAGCGTACAGCCGCCTGATTGCGGTATTTCAAAAGCGGGCAATTCGTGAATGAGAGAGCCGATGAACATGAGGATGCTGCGCGTGCGCGCCGCTGCCGCCGCGTCGATCAGGGAAAGATCGATTTTCTCGGGCGGCGTAATGCGCAAGTTTAATCCTTGCCACTCGATGCCTACTCCGATCGAACGGAGCACCTCGAGAAGGCGCTGCACTTCTTCAATTTTCGGAACGTGCGTGAGTGTGGTGGTGCCGTGATTCAACAGAGAAGCGGCCAAGAGTGCCACTGCGCCGTTTTTCGAGCGTGCTGTCTCAATAGTGCCAGAGAGCACCGCTCCACCCTCCACTACGAAATTAAGTCCGTCAGGCATTTTCCTATCCTAACATTTTACTCGCTCAGAGGCAGTGCATAATGAGCGAAAACGAGCGCGCTTTGCGAAAATGCGCATAAAGACGGTATGATGGCACCAATGTCATTCTTTTCTCCGAAAATAGGCATCGATCTCGGCACCACTAACGTGCTCGTTTTTCTCCCCGGGAAGGGTGTGGTGGTAAATGAGCCGTCGGTCGTGGCGGTGGGGAAAAGGGAGGGGAAGGGTAAGCACGGCGGTAATCGGATTTTGGCAATCGGGGGTGAGGCGAAACGAATGATTGGGCGCACACCGGACGACATCATTGCGTACCGACCGCTTAAAGATGGTGTGATAGCCGATTATCGCGTGACCGAGGCGATGCTGCGCTATTTTATGAAAAAGGCCTTGGGTCGAAACCCATTTAGGCCAACCGTGCTTATTTCAGTGCCAGCAGGAGTAACGTCAACTGAAAAGCGTGCCGTCATTGAAGCGGCGCTCAAAGCAGGTGCCAAAAACGCCTACGTCGTGAAAGAGCCGATTCTCGCAGCTATTGGCGCGGGGATTTCTATTCAGGAGCCCATGGGCCGCATGATAGTAGACATTGGTGGCGGCACGATAGACGTCGCCGTGATTTCTCTCGGCGGCATCGTAGCTTCCACGAGCGTGAAGTGTGCTGGAGACAGGCTTGACCGGGCAACGGTTGACTACGTAAAGAAACAATACAATCTGGCCATCGGAGACAAGACAGCGGAAGAGCTTAAAATAAAAGTAGGTGCGGCGGTGGCACTCACAGAAGAGGAGACTATGGCGGTAAAGGGCCGCGATCTCGTTTCCGGGCTTCCGCGTACGGTCGAACTCTCCACAAACGACTTGGTGCAGGCCATGTCGCGCGAGCTACGCGAAATGACGCAGGCCATCCGTAAGGTGCTGCAAGAAACGCCTCCCGAGCTTGCTGCTGACATTATCGATAACGGTATTATTTTAACGGGCGGTACGTCGCAGCTTCGGCAGATGCCGGAACTCGTGTTTCGCCGCACTGGCGTTGTGGCTAAACTCGCCCAAGATCCGTACTACTGTGTGGCGCGCGGTACGGGCATAGCGTTAAAGCATTTGGGCGCCTATCAAAAAAGCATCATTGCGAAGCGTTGACGCGTCGTCGAGTGTTCGCGGTATACTTTTTTCATGAGGCCGCACGCGCTCGTACTTGAAGCAGAGATTGAAAGCGGTGTTGCGTATGCGCTTCATTTTGCGCAGACCGAGCTTGGTATTTCAGGTAGCACCAATCCAGACGTGCTGGTATTGCGCCACAGACTTCTGTCAATCGAAGATGCGCGTGAAGTTTTCGTTCATGCCACAAAGACGCCGCAGCGAGGCACTGAGAAGGTGCTCATTATTACCGCACAACGGCTCTACCACGAAGCGCAAAATGCGCTGCTGAAGCTTTTCGAGGAGCCGCCTCCAGGTACTACGCTCATTTTGATTGTGCCAAGTGTCGGTGGGATTTTGCCCACGCTTCTTTCACGTGTTGAAGTCCGTTCGCTTTCGAATGAGACTAACGACGCTGTTATAGAATCTGTTGGAGATGTTTTCTTGAAATCGTCTCGCGAAGAGCGTACTCGTATCATAAAAAAACTCTCAAGCGGAAAAGACGACGATGAGCGCAGAGAGCATCGCGACGAAGCGCTCGCTATCTTAAACGGTGTAGAGCGTATTGCGTGCCGAGCACTCAAGAAGGACACACCAAAGAGAGCGTTGGTGCAGTTTCTTGAAGACATGAGTGTCTTACGCGACACGCTCCATGACCGCAGTGCTCCCGTCCGTATGATTTTGGAGCACGTGAGTCTCACCTTGCCGAAGGAGCTCGTCGTGCAAAACTAGGTAGAGGAAAGAAAGAAGGACTCTGCGACGGTTATGTCGCAGAGTCCTTTGTAGTTTCTGGTCGTTGCGCAATCGTGCCCCACTGGTGTGCGAATTTTCCGCGCCACGGGAAGCAGTTGCTTGCACCTCTCTGGAAGTGAACGCACCTGCCAACTGCAGGTTTAGCGTTGCTTATATAGGGCCCGGTAAACGTGAGGGTGCCCTTCTCCGTACGCTCCACCACCTTCCGCGTCTTTCGCGAGAAGGTGTACTCGTCTCCTTCACTGCCGTCGCTCTTGACTTCTATCAGAACACCACGGTATGACCGTCCTTTCTTTTCCACGGTGACGGATTTGATAGTGCCCATAGGCATGTGCAAGTCCTCGTCTGTGTTGCTGCCGAACACTGTAATACCGCAAATGTATAAGCATGTCAAGAAAATCGTTTTTCTAATGGTGCATTTGGTATACTGTGTCGCATATGGCATACGATTTTTCTAATCTAAAGACGCAAATCAAAGAAACCGAAGAGTGGCTACTGCGTGAACTCTCTGGCGTGCGCACGGGACGCGCAACACCCACGTTGCTTGACGGCATCAAGGTCGAAGCGTATGGCACGCGTACGCCGCTTTCGCAGGCAGCTTCTGTGTCGGTGGAAGACGCGCGCACCTTGCGCGTCATTCCGTGGGACGCAGCGCTCGCCAAATCCATTGAAAAGAGCATAGCGGACGCTGACTTGGGTGTCGGAGTTTCTGCGGATTCGCAGGGAGTACGCGTGACTTTCCCAGAGCTCACGAGCGAGCGCCGCACGCAACTCAAGAAGATAGCAGGAGACCGTCATGAGCAGGCGCGCACAACGCTTCGTGGACATCGCAGTGAAGCTATAAAAGCCATAGAGGCGGATGAAAAAGAGGGCGGCATGGGGAAAGACGAGGTGAAGCGACTTAAAGATGAAGTGCAGAAAATGATTGACGGTGGCAACGAGTCGCTCGGAAAGCTACTCGAGCGCAAAGAAGCGGAAATCTCGCAATAATTCTGCATGGGGATTGCTATTTTCGTCGTCGTACTCGTGGTGCTGATTGTGGTTCACGAGCTGGGCCACTTTGTCGTGGCAAAACTCTCTGGCATGCGCGTTGATGAGTTCGGGCTCGGCTACCCGCCTCACGCGCTCACCATTGCAACCATCGGCGAGACGCGCTATACGCTCAACTGGCTTCCTTTTGGTGGCTTCGTCAAAATCCACGGCGAAAACGGTCTGGAAACAGATGCAGTCACCAATCCGCGCGCATTTTCACAGCGCCCGCGCGCTCTGCAGGCGCTCGTGCTTGTGGCAGGTGTTGCCATGAACTTGCTCCTGGCGTACGTGCTTTTCGTGGCCGTGCTCATGACGGGTACGGTGCGGCCTTTGAACGAGAGCGAGGTACCGCTCGCGACGAACGTCCAGCTCTCTGTACTCGACACCGTGCCCGGGTCTCCGTCTGCACTCGCGGGATTGCAAAGTGGGGACGTGCTCGAGAGTGCTGTAGACGCACGGGGACGTTGGCAGAGCACAGACGCAGCAAGCTTCACACAATTCATTCGCGACAGTGGCGGGGAGCCGGTGACGCTCTCGATTCTGCGAGCGAACGCACTCGTGACTGCCACCGTGACACCGACTACCGGACTCGTGAGTGGGAATCCCGAGCAATACGCAGTGGGTGTGGAAGTGGCAACCACTGGAACTGCGTCGCTGCCGTTTTTGAAAGCCGTGACCGACGGCGCGCTCATTACGTGGAGCGCCACAACGGGAACCGCTGCAGGACTCGCGCACTTTTTCTACGGAATCTTCACGTTCTCAGCAAATCTTTCGCAGGTGTCGGGGCCCATTGGTATTGCAGGAGCCGTTGGTACCGCTTCTACTGAAGGGTTTGGGACGCTTTTGACGCTCATGGCCATCATTTCTATCAATCTTGCCCTTATAAATCTTATTCCCATCCCTGCACTCGATGGGGGCAGGCTTTTGTTTGTGGCAGTCGAGAGTGTGATTCGCAGACCCATAGCGCCGCGCGTAACGCAAAGCGCCAATGCACTTGGATTCATCTTCCTCATCCTCCTTATGGTGGTGGTAACGGCACACGACTTGTGGCGCATTTTTAGCTAGTTTTTGCGCATCCGCGCCCTGGGGCATATACTGCTCTCATATGCGGCAGTCACACCTTTTTACGAAAGCGCGACGCGAAGCGCCGTCTGACGAAGTTTCAAAAAATGCCCAGTTGCTTATTCGTGCAGGCTACATTAACAAGGAGATGGCGGGTGCCTACGACTATCTCCCGCTTGGACTTGCAACACTCACGAACATCATCTCTATCATTCGAGAAGAAATGAACGCGCTCGGCGCAGAAGAGATTTTACTTACGACGCTGCAAGATGCAGATCCGTGGAAGAAAAGTGGCAGGTGGAGCGACGACGTGATCGATGTATGGTTTAAGGTGCACCTTAAAAACGGAACAGAAGTAGGCCTCGGAAGCACGCACGAGGAGCCGCTCACGCGTCTGATGACTGAACACATCTCCTCGTATAAAGACTTGCCGCGCTACGTGTATCAATTCCAAAATAAATTTCGCAACGAGACGCGTGCGAAGTCAGGCATCATGCGCACGCGCGAGTTCATCATGAAAGATATGTATTCGTTCTCTGTCGACGCCGCTGCACACGAGAAGTTTTATGAGAAAGCCGCTGAAGCCTATGCGCGCATTTACGAGCGGGTTGGCATTGGTGCGCACACGTACCGCACGTTTGCTTCGGGTGGTTCGTTTAGCAAGTACTCGCATGAATTCCAAACGGTGTGTGGCGCTGGAGAAGATGTGATTTACATAGACGAAACTAAGCACCTTGCGCTCAATAAAGAAGTGTACGACGACCCAGAGGTGTATGCGCTCACGGGAGTCGACAAGGCAGCGCTCCGTGAAGAGAAGGCTATTGAGGTGGGAAATATCTTTTCTCTTGGCACGAAATACTCTGAGGCGTTAGGTCTGCTGTACAAAGACCGCGAAGGGAAGAGTGTGCCAGTGACTATGGGCAGTTATGGAATCGGCCCAGGCCGTTTGATGGGGACTATTGCAGAGCTCCTTTCAGACGAAAAGGGACTGGTGTGGCCAAAGAGTGTCGCTCCCTACGAAATGCACCTCGTGTCTCTTGGGCGCGAGGGCGACGCGGTGAGCAATGTGGCAGACGAGCTCTATACCGATCTGCAAAAAGCGGGGAAGACGGTGCTCTATGACGACCGTGAGGCGAGTGCGGGGCAAAAGTTCACGGAGAGCGATTTGCTTGGCATGCCGACGCGTATTGTGGTGGGGAAAGACGCTGTAGCGTCGGGAGTCTTTGAGGTTGTTGATCGCGCGACGGGAGTGCTGGAGAAAAAAGCGTGTGCCGCGCTTCTCTCGTAACGCATATGGCACGCTTCTCCCGAAACTCACTGTTTAGTAGCGACATTGCTATAGACCTCGGCACCTCAAACACGCTTGTGTACGTGCGTGGGCGCGGCGTGGTGCTGAACGAGCCTTCAGTCGTCGCAGTGAACGACAAGACAAATCAGGTGGTCGCAGTGGGGAAGGAAGCCAAGGCGATGCTCGGGAAAACACCAGCGCACATCCGCGCCGTGCGCCCACTCTCTCATGGCGTTATTTCAGACTTCGAGGTGACGGAAGAATTACTTGCCTATTTGATACGCAAGGCACAGGGAGGTAGTGTGCGTCTCTTTGGACCTCGCGTGGTAATAGGGGTGCCCACGGGTGTTACTAACGTGCAAAGCCGCGCGGTGCGCGACGCTGCAAAAAATGCAGGCGCACGGGAAGCGTTTATTCTTGAAGAGCCTGTTGCGGGAGCCATTGGCGCGAAGCTGCCCGTGCACGAGGCGCTCGGCACCATGGTGCTCGACATAGGTGCCGGCACCACTGACATTGCCGTCATTGCGCTCAAGGGCACGGTCGCGTCGAAAAGTTCACAGGTGGCGGGGGATCGTTTCAATGACAATATTATTGATTTCGTACGCAGCGAGTTTAAGCTCGGTATTGGCGAGCGTACTGCCGAAGACGTAAAGATTGGCATAGGTTCGGTAAGTGCACTCACTGACGCACTGACGCACAGTGTGCGTGGTCGTGACTTGGCAACCGGTCTCCCGCGCGAAGTGTTGCTCACGGACGCTCACGTGCGCGAAGCGCTTGCTCCTTCGCTTGACGCGCTTATGGACGCCATGAAGGAAGTGATAGAGAGCACACCTCCGGAATTGCTTTCCGACGTGTTGGAACGCGGCGTCACCGTGTTTGGCGGCGGTGCGCTTTTGCGCGGGCTGCCGCAGCTCTTGGCCAAGATGCTTGGTGTGCCGGTGTCTGTGGCGGCAGATCCGCTTACGGTCGTGGTGCGTGGGGCGGGCATGGTGACTGAAAACCCCGCCCCCTACGCTGATTTTTTCATCAATGAAGAGGACATACTCACGGACTCATAGCCGCCTTTCCGTGCCTCTGCTGGGCGGGTGGTGGAGTGTTGGCGTATTGCTATTTGCGCTGTGCCTCGTTGGCTGCCGGTTTCTCTTTCCGGGAATATTTTTGCGCACCACCATGCCGCTCTCCGTTGCGGGAGCTTCTGTAACCAGTGCGCTGCACAATGTTACGACGCAGTTTGCAGATGCGGCTGCGCTTTCAAAGAAGGTCGATACGCTGACGCAACAGAATACGGCACTTGGAGCGCAGAATCGCGCGCTTCTACAGCAAGTATCGAGCTTAGGAGCGCTCTCGGTCGCGGCCACCTCGACAAGTATTGCCGCTGGAGTGGTTGCGCGACCGCCTGAAAGCCCGTACGACACGTTTGTCCTTGCCGCAGGCTCTGCAGACGGGGTCGCTCGAGGCATGGAGGTATTTGGTCCGGGGAACACGCCGCTCGGCGTCGTTACGGCAGTGACTGCAAGCTTCAGCCGCGCCACGCTTTTCTCCGCACCAGGGAAAACCGTGTTTGGGTGGGTGGGTGCGCAGCACCTGCCGGTAACCCTTGAAGGAGCGGGCGGCGGATCTTTCACGGCGGTATTGCCGCGCAGTGCTGGCGTCTCTGTGGGAGACGTGGTGTATGTGAGCGGCCCAGGCGCGCTGCCGGTAGGCACGGTGAAGAGTCTTTCGGGAGATTCCTCTGCTCCTTCGGTCATGCTTGATATCATGCCGGTGCTTAATTTGTATACCGTTACGTGGGTGGCGCTACGAGACAGCGGCGCCGCATTCACTGATTCTCTAGGGAGCGCAACCACGACTGCATCATGATGCGTGGCGCGCTTGTTGTGGGGGGCGTGCTCTCTCTTTTCTGGCTGCCAGTATTCTTTACAGTACTGATTGCCCTTGGGGGCGCTCTTTTTGTGCCGCTGCTGCCCGTCAGTCTGGGTCTCTTGACGGACGTACTCTACAAGGCTCCTCACGCAGTACCGTTTTACACGATCGCTGGGGCGGGTGTCTCCTTTGGGGCACTTTTCGTGCGCACACAATTAAAGACGGGTATTATTGAGAAATGAGTTGGTTCCGGCGGGTATACCGCGATTTGGAAATTGCGCCTGATGAAATTTTCTTGGACGCTTCAGTTACGAGCGACTTTGACCGCTCGCAATTCGAAGGTCGGCTTGAGCAGCCGCTGTCTCAGACGACGTACGCTGCGGTTGCGGCCATGCTCGTACTCGTTTTCGTCGTGCTTATCGTTCGCGCAGGGGATTTGCAATTAGTGCAGGGCGCCATGTTTGCGCAAGTAAGCGCCCATAACTCGCTCTCCGCCACGACGCTTATAGCGCCCAGAGGCGTGATCGTAGACCGTAATGGCGTACCGCTAGCCGAGAACGTAGCGCAGCCGGACGGAAGCGTGTACCGCATGTATCCGTACCCCGAGATGGGCCAGATCATCGGATACGTGTCTCGACCGAAGAAGGATTCTAGTGGTCGTTACTACGACACGGAGATAACGGGTATTGCTGGTCTTGAAGCTACGTATAACGCGGCGCTTGCTGGCACTAACGGCAGCGTGCTTGTTGAAAAAGATGCACTTGGAGACGTGCGCTCTCAGGGCGCGCTCGTGCCGCCGGTGGACGGGAAGACGTTGGAGCTTTCCATAGATGCAAACGTTGAGCGCTTGTTTGCTTCTGCTATTGGAAGCGCTGTGCGTGATAATAAGTTTGTTGCCGGCGCTGGAGTCATCATGGACGTGCATACGGGAGCTGTTGTCGCCATAGTGTCTTACCCAAGCTATGACCCAAACGTGCTCTCTGCCGGCACCCCTGCCGCCACGATAAACGCATACAATAGCGACCCCGGGCACCCCTTTCTTGATCATGCCGTACAGGGGACCTATGCGCCGGGGTCGATCGTGAAGCCGCTTATTTCAGCGGGTGCGCTTACGGACGGCATTATCACGCCAAACACCATCATCAACGATCCTGGTAAGTTAGTCGTACCCGATCCGTATCATCCTGGACAGAACTTTGTGTACACTGGCTGGAAAGCTCTTGGACCGGTCGACGTGCGCAGTGCCATCGCTTGGTCTTCAGACATTTTCTTCTACACCGTTGGTGGAGGATTTGGCACGCAAAAAGGTCTTGGCATAGATCGACTGGATTATTGGTATGACCAGTACGGCCTCGGGAAGCCGACGGGAGTGGATTTGCCCGGTGAGGCAAGCGGGTTGGTGCCGAGTCCCGCCTGGAAAATGGCAACGCTGAAGGAGCCGTGGTACTTGGGAGACACGTATTTCACCGCCATTGGTCAATACTCGATGCAGGTAACGCCGATTCAGATGGCGCGCGCAACGGCAGCAATAGCAAACGGGGGGAAACTACTCACGCCAACGCTTCTCAAAGATCAAACACCTGTTTGGACCATGGTTCCGGTGACGAGTGGTTCTCTGCAGGTGGTGCGCGAGGGAATGCGCGAGGGCGTCACGGATGCACTTGCTAAGGCGCTGGATGTGCCGTACGTGAGCGTTGCTGCAAAGACTGGTACTGCCCAAGTGGGCGTTAACAACGAATTCGACAATGCGTGGGTAGAGGGTTTCTTCCCGTATGAGAATCCTCGATATTCTTTTGCTGTGGTGCTTGAGCGCGGACCTTCCGGCGTTGGGGAGAAAGCAGTAACCACAATGAGAACTTTTTTTGACTCTTTAAAAGCGGGGCAATCGCCGTATGTGGGCGGCACGGGCACGACAACGCTTGTGGCGCCATAGTTGCGGCTCTTGCGCTCCCCGTACTCTCGCGTACAATACAATTACTCTAACCTAAACTCGTATGATTGATGCTCCCGAGACTCTGGTCTCACAAGAAAAATTTGATGACATGGTGAAAGAATTAGAGAACCTTAAAACGGTTCGTCGTACGGAAATTGCAAAAAGTCTTGAGTACGCGCGTTCTCTCGGCGATCTTTCAGAAAATGCTGAGTATCAGGAAGCGCGTGATTTGCAGGCGGCGACTGAAGAGCGCATCAAGAAGCTTGAAGAGTTGGTAAAACGAGCGACTATTGCGACGACGGGCTCGAAGAAAAGTGAAATAGGCTTTAACTCGAAGGTGGCGATACGCCGCGAAGGTGACACTGAAGTGCACGAGTACACCATTGTTGGCAGTGAAGAGGCTGACATGCGAGTGAAGAAACTCTCTCACGTCTCACCGCTCGGCTCGGCACTCATGGGCAAGAAGAAAGGCGACACCTTTACGTTTGAGACGCCGAGCGGCAAGCAAACGTACACGATTGAAAAGGTGCTATAGAATTCAAACGCCTCACGCGGGGCGTTGTGCTACGATACAATTGACACCGCAATGGCTCTCGAAGATATACGAAATGAGCGGCTCGCAAAACTTGCCCTCCTTGAGAAGGAGGGAATGGTTCCGTTTCCAATCGATTCGCATCGTACGCATGAGATAGTCGCGTTTCTATCGCAACACGCAGCGCTGGAAGAATCGAAAGAGACTGTAGTGCTCGACGGGCGTATTGTTGCTTTGCGAGAGCACGGCGGCTCTATCTTTCTTGATTTGGATGACGGCAGCGCCCGCACGCAAGGCTACTTGCAGCGCGACCTGCTGGGCGAAGACGCATATACGCTGTTTACAAGAGCCGTCGACACTGGCGACATTGTGGAGCTCTCTGGAAGTGCCTATACGACGAAGCGCGGCATGGCTTCTCTGCAAGTGCGCGCGTGGCGTATGCTTGCCAAGACACTGCAGCCTATTCCGGACCAGTGGTATGGGCTTAAAGACGAAGACGAACGGTACCGTAAGCGGTATCTTGATATTTTATTGTCGAGCGAGGTTGCTGGACGAGTTCGCCGCCGTTCGCAGTTTTGGAATACCATCCGCAACTATTTGCTGGAGCGCGGTTTCGTTGAAGTGGAGACGCCCGTATTGGAAACAATTCCTGGAGGCGCCGAGGCCGCGCCTTTTTTGACGCATCACAACGCACTCAATATCGATGTGTACTTGCGTATTTCTGCCGGTGAACTCTGGCAGAAAAAGCTGCTTGTCGCGGGGCTGCCCAAGGTATTCGAGATCGGGCGTATTTTCAGAAACGAGGGCATGAGTGCAGAGCACCTTCAGGACTACACGCAGCTGGAGTTTTATGAAGCATACAGTGACTACACGCGAGGCATGGCGATGATTCGCGATCTATATCAGACGATTGCCCGTGAAGTCTATGGCACGCAAGTTTTTACCATAAAAGGTATGGAAATAGACTTGAGCAAGGAGTGGGTGGCCTATGATTTTTGCGCCTTGATACAGAAGGCGTATGGATTTGATCCGCGCGAAGCTCTCGAGATGCCCTTCGGCCGTATTTGCGCTGAACTGGAGAAGGCAGGCATACCTACCGAGGGAGTGCGAGACGCCGGTCGTGCTGTCGATTTGCTCTGGAAAAAAATTCGGAAAGACATCGCGGGGCCAGGCTTCTTGATAAACGTTCCGGTGTACCTAGAGCCGCTTGCCAAGAAAAGTTCAGTGGACTCAAGAGTTGTTGAGCGCTTCCAGGTCTTGCTCGCGGGCAGTGAGTTGGGTAAGGGCTTTAGCGAACTCAATGACCCGATCGACCAGGCAGAACGGTTTTCTCATCAGGGAGCTCTCCGCGAGGCGGGAGACGAAGAGGCGCAAATCCCAGACGCTGAGTACGTGGAGGCGCTTGAACACGGCATGCCGCCGGCGTTTGGCTTTGGCGTGTCGGAGCGGTTGTTTAGTTTTCTTGAGAGCGTGACGGTGCGCGAGGCGCAAATTTTTCCGCTCATGCGGCCTCGAAAGTAATTTGCCGTTTTGCGACGGCAGCAGCGTACTCAATGAAAAAGGCGGCGCGTGTGCGCCGCCTTTGGACAACGTCTAGGGCAGACTATTCATTGCATGATGGCCGTCAGATGTTTCCGGTATCAACGGTATGTGGTGGCGAGAAACTGCAATCTGCAGGTCAGTTCCAGGATTGAGCGCCACGCACTGGTGCGTGGGAACGTGCACTGCCCATGCGGGACGCAGCGTGTCTTCGTCTGGCTCGAGAACATGGAACAACTCGTCGGTGGAGAATGCCAGTGTCTTGCAGACGAAGTAGACTGTGGCGACACTCGCCGTGTCTGAGGGAAGCACTTTAAGACTGCGGTCAAGTACGATGGCTTCGACACCACCGCAATAGCCGAGCGCTTGCATAGCTTGCTGCAGCTTAAACGGTTCCGAAGCGTGTGTGACGATTAGGCGCGACATCTGGAGAACTCCCTATACTTTGAGAAAGAGCAACATCGAGAGGCCCGAGCGCATGTACGGTCGGGCCTCTCGATTCAAGTTTTCTCTACTGGCTTAGTGAGAGGAAACCTCAAGCGAAACCCCGACCCCCCTAAAGGAGACGCGGTACCAAGCCATAATGGCCTTCGCTTGTAATTTCATAACGTAGTGATGCTAGCGCGCGAGTGTTCCTTTGTCAAAAACGCCCACGTGCATGCTGTGGATAACGCCGAATAGGGAAGTGGGGCAAAGTGTCATATACTTGCCTGTATGTGGGAGAAAGTGGGATATACGAAATAACACTTCTTCTGCGCAGCACCTATGTTCATTGGCGAATACACGCACACATTTGACCCTAAAAATCGCCTGTCTCTACCGGCGAAGTTTCGTACTGAGTTGGGGAAGTCGGTGGTGCTGACGCGCGGGCTAGACAAGTGTTTGTACGTGTATCCAAAAAAGACGTGGACGGCTGAGGCGCAAATGTACGTAGAGCACTCGCGGGGCACCGCGGCAGGGCGTGGCCTCGCCCGTCTCTTTCTGGCGGGCGCTATGGAGGCAGATGTGGACTCGGCCGGTCGCGTGCTTGTGCCCGACCACCTGCGCACGTTTGCAGGTCTTGAGACGCGTGCTGTGGTGGCTGGCGTGGCTAATCGTGTGGAGATTTGGGACGAAAGCGCGTGGCGAGAGTATACGGAGACCATGGAGCGCAATGCAGACACGTTTGCCGAGTCTCTCGGCACTAGAAATTAGGTATGGAACAGAGTCATCAGAGCGTCTTACTTGCCGAGTCTGTTGAGGCGCTCAGTATTGAGAGCGCTGACACGATTGTGGACGGAACGATTGGCGGAGCAGGGCATTTTACGGCAATGTTGGAAAAGCTTGGTGCCGAGGGTACGTTAATCGGCATTGATGCAGACGCGAGCGCGGTGGAGCGCGGTAGGGCTGCCTACGCCGCCTTGCGACGCACTGACCGCCCCACGGCGCATCTGGTGAACGATAATTTCCGCAATTTGACGCGTGTGCTGGAGCGGCTTCACACGGGTGCCGTGGACGGCGTGCTGCTTGATCTGGGCTGGAGCAGTTTCCAGCTGAGCGACCAGCGCGGTTTTTCTTTCCAGGTAGATGAGCCACTCATTATGGCCTACGGCTCTGGCGGTCAAACGGCGGCTGACCTCGTGAACAGTGCCACAGAGAGCGAGCTTGCGGACATCATTTACACGTACGGAGAGGAGCGCTTCTCGCGCGGTATCGCAAAAGCCATTGTTGCTGCGCGCCACCAGGAGCGCCTGCTTACTACCACGCAATTGGTGACGGCAGTGCGTGCGGGCACGCCACACTGGTATCACGATCGAAAAATTCACCCGGCGACGAAGACGTTCCAAGCGTTGCGCATTGCTGTCAACGACGAACTTGGTGCATTGCGTGAGGGTCTCTCTGCGGCGCTCTTGGCGCTTGCGCCCTCGGGCCGTCTCGCTGTTATTTCCTTTCACAGCATTGAAGACCGTGTAGTGAAAGGCGCGTTGCGCGACGCTGTGCACGAGGGGCTGGGGTCGCTCGTAGTGAAGAAACCCATTACGCCCTCAAGAGAAGAGGTGTTAAAAAACCGCCGTGCGCGCAGTGCAAAGCTGCGCGTGTTTGAGCGGTGTCCGGCGGCATTGTCTGGCGCGGCGACGTTTACTCATTCAGCTCAATCTTTCGTATAATATGATTCGTTCCCGCTCATTCTCACCTCTTTCAATTTGCACCAGCGTGGTAGCACTGCTCGGCGTGTCGTACATAGCGCTGATTGCCGTCGTCATGAGTTATGCGGCGGTGACGATTCAATTTTCCCAATCGGTGCGTAGTGATCAAGCTGCAGTCGCTGCTCTGGAAGCGGAATACCTTTCTGCCGTGGCCGTGGTGACGAACACCGATTACAGCGCGCTCGGCTACACAAAACCGGTGAACCGCGTGTATGTGCCGAGTGCTCGTCTTACTGCGCTGCGCTAATAATCATGCGGGCTCAGTTTCGGCGGCGCATACGTATTGTGCTTGGCGTGGTTGCCTTTTTTGCGCTGTTTGTTGCCGTGCGCCTGTATTATGTGCAAATTATTCACGGCGCCGATTACTTGGCAAAGGCCGACCGGCAGTATGTTTCCGGCAGTGGCGGACTGTTCGATCGCGGTTCTATTTATTTCACCAGAAACGACGGCACGCTTATTTCCGCGGCGACGCTCTCTACTGGCTTTCTTGTTGCGATAAATCCGCAGACATTGACGAACCCTGAGGCTGCGTATAAGGCCATAGCGGCGCTCGCAAGCACAAGCATGTCTCACGATGCGTTTATGGCTGCTGCGGCGCGCCCGGGAGCAGTGTATGTCGAAGTGGCTCACGAACTTTCCGAGAGTGCTGGTGAACAACTTTCACAACAACAGATACCCGGCGTGCAAGTGCTCCGAGAGCGGTGGCGGTACTACCCGGGCAACACGCTTGCCGCCCAATCAATCGGCATCGTTTCCTATGGTTCCGGGGACACGCTTGCGGGGCGCACTGGCATTGAGGCGCTGTATGATTCAACTCTGGCGCGTTCGGGCAGCAGCCTCTTTAAGAATTTTTTTGCAGAACTTTTCTCGGACGCGGGCAGTGTCGTGGTGAATACTCTGGACACACATGAGGGCAATATAATAACGACTATAGAGCCGGAAGTGCAGAATCGTTTACAAGACGACCTGGAAGCCGTGACGAAGAAATATTCCAGTAAAGAGTCGGGCGGCATCATTATGGACCCCAAGACTGGCGCAATCATTGCGCTCGCGACGTACCCCACGTATGACGCGAACGATCTCTCGAGTGTTGATCCAAAGCTGCTGGGCAATCCGCTCGTGGAGCACGTGTATGAGTTTGGATCAATCATGAAGCCAATTACCATGACGTCAGCACTCTCAGCGGGTGTCATTACACCAGACACCACGTACGACGATACGGGGTGTATCACGGTAGATACGGCACGTATTTGCAACTGGGACTACAAGCCGCGCGGCGTTATTCCCATGCAGCAAATCATTGTGCAGTCGCTTAACGTCGGCGCGTCGTGGGTTGCTACCAAACTCGGGCAGGATCAGTTTAGACAATATTTCACAAAGTTGTTCGGACAAAAAACGGGCGTTGATTTGCCACACGAGACGGGTGCGCTCATTGGGAACTTAAGCAAACCTCAGCAGGTTGGGTACGATACGGCGTCTTTCGGGCAAGGTATTGCGGTGACGCCTATGCAAATGATCCGCGCGCTCGGCGCTATTGCCAACGGCGGGGTGATGGTCCAACCGCACATCGTCTCCGGTATTCAGCTTGATTCGGGCATTGTTCGACCGCTTGATTGGAGCGCCACGACGCGTGTGTTCACTCCAGAAGCGTCGCGAGAGACGACCGTTATGATGGACGCGCTTTTTGATCAGGCGCTTGACGGCGGTCACGCGCTCATTCCCACCATGACCGTTGCAGCAAAGACAGGTACGGCGCAGTTGCCAACTCCTACCGGCACGTACTACACCAATCGCTTCTTTCACTCAGAGGTGGCATTTTTCCCTTCGCACAACCCACGGTTCATTGTATTGCTCTACACCAACGACCCGCAGCACGTGGAGTACGCGTCCGAGACTTTGACACCGGACCTGCTCGATCTCGTTCATTTTTTGATAGACTACTATAACGTGCCGCCTGATAGAGGTGTCGCCACGTCTACTCCATGAAAAAATTGCTAAAAATCGTGCTTGCTTCGTTTCTTTCGGTTACCGCCCGGTTAGTGCTGCGACGCTATAAACCCAAGATAGTCATGATCACGGGGTCGGTGGGGAAGACGTCCACGAAGGACGCCGTGGCCCTGGTGTTGGGGGAGTGCTACTTGGTGCGCAAGAGCGAGAAGAGTTTTAATAGCGAGTTTGGCGTGCCGTTCACGATTTTAAATGCGCACAACCCGTGGGGCAATCCTTTTTCATGGCTTGTTATTGCAAAAAACGCCTTAGCGCTTTTGCTTTTGCCGAACCACTACCCGAACATGCTGGTGCTTGAAGTCGGTGCGGACAAGCCTGGAGACTTACGCCGCATTCTGCGCATTGCCAAACCAGACGCAGTGGTTGTAACGCACCTTCCTGACGTGCCAGTGCACGTTGAGGCGTATGCGTCGCCGGGTGCCGTTCGTGATGAAGAGTTTTCCCCAGCGTACGCACTCTCGAGCGAGTCACCGCTCATCATTAACGCCGACTCGCCGTACGCGCTCGAAATGAGCGAACGGCTCGATGTGCAGAAAGTAACGTATGGATTGCACTCATCAGCCGATTACACACTTGAGAAAAGTGATTTCTTCGAACAGAACGGGGTGGTTATCGGGCTGTCGGTGCGTGTGCGCACGCCTGAGGGTTCTGGAAATGTGGTATTGCAAGAGGCAGTAGGTGTGCCGCAAGCTCTTGCGCTGGTGGCGGCGGTTGCCACGGGTTCGGTGTTCGGCATTCCACTCACAGAGGCACTTGCTCAGCTTGCCAGCTATGATTCTCCTCCGGGGCGCTGTCGCGTGTTTGCAGGGCGAAATGGCTCCGTCATCATCGATGACACCTACAATTCTTCGCCTACTGCACTCGTGGAAGCGCTCTCCACTCTGAAGGCATTTCCACATGCAAAGCGTCGAGTGGCAATCTTGGGTGACATGCTTGAGCTCGGACGGCACTCAGTGATGGAGCACGAACGCCTGGGTGAGTTGGCCCGTAGAGTGGCAAACGTGGTGATACCGGTAGGCATTCGCTCGCGGGCGTTTATGAGTGCGACCGAAGTGGGGGAGGACATGTTGCGCTTTGATGACGCGCGCTCGGCGTCGAGTGCCCTCAAGGAGTTTCCCCAAAGAGGGGATGTCATTTTAGTGAAGGGGTCGCAGTCAATTCGCATGGAGCGTATTGTGGAGGCACTCCTCGCCGACCCAGCAGACGCCGCCAAACTCTGCCGCCAGGAGAGTGAGTGGCGACGGCGGTAGTGTACGCGTTGCATAAATTATAAAAGGGCGGGGCCTGAGGACATCCTCAAACACCACCCTTTAACAGCGTCACCTTTCTATCGAGTCGTGCTCACTGGGCGAAGCAAGTCGCCGTAGCTGGCGGGGTCCCGACATCGCGTCCGTCGATAAGTCGTCGCATTTTCAGCGTGTTTGGGCTCTCCGGCGTGGCGACAAATGAAATGTGCGAGTTCTTCGTATGCATCACAAACCAGAACTTCGTTCCCGAAGCGACGACTCTCGTGGAGAGGGTGGTGCCTCGCGCAGCGAGGACTCCTCGTACTTTCTCAGGAGGAAGTTCTTCCGGCTTAAACGCACCGAGATCCGCGTATTGCGTTGTTTTCTCGTCCACAATCTTGTACGCGAACCCGTAAATGCCGGCATATTTGCCGTGAGTCACGTGGTAGTAACCCGTGCACACGCGCCCCACGTAGGACGCGCTCGTCGGTGTCGCCGCCAAAGATGAACCATAAAAGCCGAAGCAGGCTGTCACGAGGCTCGCGAGCAGAGCGCAGTCATAAATTTTACGCATAGGTAGTCCCCTTATGCTATAGCCTGATTATTGAATATCAGAATTTCCGGCTTTTGTCGATAGGTTGTAAAAGAATTCGTGTCAACGCTGCACGGTAATTCTTGATGATATGTGCGCAGATTATCCATACATACAGAAAATGACGTCGGATTAATCCGACGTCATTCATTTTCTCTCTCACTCCTGCGCAAATTGCAACTCCCTGAGAGTCGCGGGTATCTGCCGCGCGACCGAATGGACGCCTTTCCCACGACCAGCGAAAAGTCTGTTTATGAACATCTTTTTGCCAGTTGGCGTTGCAAGAAAGGTCACGTTACCGTCAGCAGCTATCAGGTACCCGCTACCGCGTTCGTCCGAGATAATGCTGATCTCTCTCGGGAGGCCAAACTGCCGCACCTCGTACGAAATCTGCCTTGCGTTTTGCGCGGTGACCTTGAGTGGTCCCAAATCCGCGTATTTTGCAAGCAGGGTATCACCACCGGGCTTTTTATAGAACACGAACGCATAAGCGAACGTGTGCCCGGAGAATTTTTCGGTGCCCCCGTACTCGCCGGCCCAAAGCATGTTGAGTATGGTCGGCACTGCTGCCGCGAGCTCTGCTGTGGAGAGTTGTGGCAGCTTCGGAGAGTTTGCCGCACACCCTGACACCACCGCAACCGACGCAAGCGTGACCAAGAAGAAGAGCGCCCGAAAGATGTGAGCCATTCTCGTCACTTCAACCTCCTCTGTTAAGTAAGGGTGACGTTATCCACTACTACAATCACAAGGTAATCGCAACTTGTCACGTGTTAGAGCTTGCAGTGTAAAACACGACCTCCTGTTAGGGAGGTCGTGTTTTAGAGAAATCATTTGCAGGTGAAAGTCGCGTGCATGCCTCGATCGTATCCGCCCGTGATGTACTGCCCCCTTAACGTGTGCTGGCCAGTGTAAATGAGGCGCAGTGCAATGTTACTATCTCGCGTTCCGATAATGTAGGTATTTTCATCGACACGCGTTGAGTGTACGCGCATTCCGTATTTGTCGAGCAAATCCTTCGCTTCGTTGAACGATGCGTTGTCGGGGATCCGCATATCGGCAGCAGCTCGATCGGATCGGATGGTAATTGCGAAGTGTGAACGCACTCCGAGCTGATCGATGGTCATGAACGTCCCCAAGCACGTCTTCTCATAAAGGGTCTGAATGCCCCCTTTCAGATCATGGTCACTCTCCACTCACGACACGGGCACATGAGGCACCGGAGGCAGATCCAGCGCCTGGGTGACCTGTTCCAGGCCGCAACTCGACAGAGCAAGCATAATAAACAACCATTTCTTCGACACGGACGTTACCTCTCACGTTTGGAATCTAAGTATATAATACCACATAAATATACAATAACAATTATTTTTTGCGCGATGAAGTAAATTTCCCGTTCATCCGTAGTTTTAAGTTTGTGGTGGTACTTTCTTGTAAACAAGGATGTCAGTCCATTGAACCGATGCATGAAGTCAAGTAAAAGGGTGGGGGAGTGGGGAAACAGAAAAGGACCGGTTCTTTCTCATGTGAGTGAGATTGAACCGGTCCAGTGATCCGTTTACCCCCAAAGGGGAGGGTGGATCAGTCCTTCTTCTCGTGGTGCCTGACGCACAGCTTCCCGGGGACGGTAACCCCCTCGTTGTTCGTGTGGGGGGCCGTGTGCACCGTGGACGCTCGGCAGTCGGGCCCGTCGTAGCGATCGGCCGCGTGGGTCGGCGACACGGCGGCGGCGAGCAGCACCAGCAGGCCGGCGGCGGCGAACAGCATGGTCTTCATCAGTTTGCCCTCCTTGGGCGGAACGTGCGCTGGTGCTTGCTCGTGCAAACCCTGTGGCGCGGACTGCCGATACCATACACGACACATCGTTTTTTGTCAAGTTTTCATTAAAAAATGTATGCAACTGTAGCATCCTTGGTCAGAGATAGGTTGACTCTAGCTGCTTACCATCGAGTGTGCAGACTCGATAAAAAAGTGCACTGTGGATAACTCATGCCGGCTTTCTCAGAGACCATACTACTATGCACAGTAGCGGACTCGCCCTAGATTATGATTGACACAAATAACGACGGCAACAATTTCGGCCAGCTGACTCGTGTCCGCGTGTCACGGCGCATGCGGCTGGTGAGTGTGGGAATTTTTATTATTGTTGTGGCAGGGATCGCTTTTGTATACTGGGTGCCCGTGTCAAGTTTTGCAAGCTCTCTGTTTGGAATCAAGACGCGTGTGACCGATACGGTGTATGTTGCTGCTCGGCCATTCACACCCACGGGTACTATCTACTTAAGTTTGGCACCGCAAAGCGATACAACAACGAATGGCATATACGCATTTGGTGTGTCTTCAGGTGTGTTGAGTTCGTTTTTTAACCCCACGAGTACATTGAGTGTGAGCATATCTTTTCCCGCCAGTTTCGGAAATGATGTGCTTTTGGCTACAAATGCGCGCACTAGTACTTCCAGTGCAAGATCGCAGGCAATGCAGATTTCCAGATATTCTCCTGCTACTGGGGTTCTAATGCCGATTACTACATCCTCCCTGGAGCGGAAGCGCAACCCAATGTGGGTTGGGTCTATTCAGAATATAATTTTTGATGCAAAATCTCCCAACTCCCAAAACATAGTGACGCCAGACGATTACTCGGTCTACACACACGCATCCGATGGTTCCGATAAGGTAATCGCACAAGGGGCAATTCCAGCTCTGGTTCCCGGCGGCGCTGCGGTGGTGGTGCTTCGTAATGACGGGCTGCATCTAGTAAGTTTGACAAGCTCTACAACTGCACTGATTTGGCCATTAAATCATGGGGCTGCGTCGCTTAATCAACAGTTCTCGATCTCTCCTAACGGAGATTCGATAGCTTGGTCAATACCGCAAGATGGCAAGATTTATATTATGTCAGTAAGTTCCTGGACTCCGTTTGTTGGGCACGTCACGCAGTCGATTCCGACACATGCATTTTGGCCGACTTTTTCGCCGGATGGTCAGTATCTTGCGTTTGAAGAAGTAGATTGGGGTCCGATTCCAACAAATCCGCGGTTGACGATAGAAGATCTGGTGACCCCACAAAAGAAGAGTATGTATGACTTGTCAGGTTTTCTGCAGACACGTATGTTTATTAGCTCTTGGCACGAGTAAATATAGAATTACATTTTTATGCAGGCCACCCATTCTCCTTCAAAGATAATCGTATACGCTCTCTTTCTTCTCGTCGGCGGCTTTGTTTTTTCTACTGTGATTCACGATACAACTCGTGTAGCGCATGCAGTTGATGCTGGAGGTGTCGCTGGTGATACTGGCGACGATAATGCTAACGATGCGGATTCGGGAACCACTGGAAGTGATGGGAGTAATGATGCAAGCGGTACTGGGGGTGTAACTAGTGGCGGCGGAACCGCAGCCCCCACCTGTCCCGACGGCTCCCTCCAGCCAACAGAGCAAAGCTGTAGCGAGAACGGCGGTTGCGTAACCATGTACGACCCCTGCCCAACACCACCCCCTCCGCCACCTGCACCTCCTCTGTGCCCCGATGGCTCAGTGCAGCCCAGCCACAAGAACTGCAATCTCACCGGCATCTTCTCGGCTCTCTGCCCAGTTATATACGACGCGTGTCCGACGACACAACTGACAAGCCAGACATCTCAACCTCCGACTCCACCCACCGCTCTCTCTGGCTCCTGCACCGACACCACTGCCCAAGTCTCCTGGACTGGGGGCCCTACGGACACCTCCTATGACCTGCGCATTAACGACACCTCGGACGGGTGGA
>CAYQCB010000007.1:11039-26368 GCA_964415875.1 uncultured Candidatus Saccharibacteria bacterium | reverse complement strand
CATGATCAAGCGGCACATGCTGCACGTACTGGTGGAACACCTCGTCGCAGAAGGCGATGTAGCGCTCAGTGTGCAGAATGTGCGCATGCCAGAACGGGTCGATTGTGTCCGAAACGGCATGTTCGTTCTTCGGATCGAGCAGCGCGACGACATAATACTGCTTCAACGCGAGTACCCCTTCTTCGAGATACTCGTCATTGACGCGTTCGCCCAGCTTCCCCAGCTCTTTACTCACCAGACGTTTCACGCCAGTGAAGTCTTCCTGGTCAATCCGCGCGATGAGCGGAAGATGGAATGCCACGAGGGGCATTTGGATTGTGGATTTGAGATCCATCGTTGCAACTTGCATGGTTTTATCTCCACAGAACGGCTGATCGAGAAATTCGACAGCTCCTTCTTAACTATAGGCAAATTCTAATCGCTGTCAACAAAATTCCCATGGGCGTGCCGAATAAAGAGCATGTTTCTAAACACTGTTTTCTCGCCTCCTCGGTCTCGGAAAAGTCTCACCATAGGCCTTTCTGGTGCGTTGTGTGGCGCTTCTTCCATAATGTTAGTACAACAATCCTGAGGTGTGTTGCTGGGAGACTAGGAATCGAACCTAGATTGAGGGCTTCAAAGGCCCCTGTCCTACCTTTAGACGATCTCCCAGCACTGAACGGAACAGAACAGACTTCGGTTCGCAATCCGAACGAGAGCTACCAGAAAGCTCTGCTTACCTTTAGACGATCTCCCAATGTTTTATGACCGAACTCTCAAACACTATCATTTCGAGAGCCTTTCTGGAAAGAGCTCGTAAATGGCGAGCTCGAGCGATAGCGCAGGAATGCTGGCGTAGCGCATGCGCTCGCTCGCCGTGAGAAAGGCAAGAAGCGTATCGTGCGTGATGCCCTTCCCTGTTACAAATACGTCGAGGGCTGCTGCCTCGTCTTCTCCAAGCTCCTTTTGAATCTCAGCACGCAAGTCGTTTGCATAGCGCAGCAGGAGCACGCTACGCAGAGCCTCAGTGACCAACTCTAGAAAAATCTTCATGTCTGCCCCGGAACGCGCTGCTTCGCCGACTGCGCTAAGCGCTGCACTACGATCCCCCTGCGCGAGCGCAGCAAGAAGTTGGCGCACCACTTCACGCCGTGGAGCGCCTGTGAGCTTTTCAACGTCCTCGCGCGAAATAACCATAACTTTCTTACTGCCACTCTGGAGCGCGGGAAGTACTTTTTGTAGCACTGAAAGCGCGTCGCGGTACGATCCGTCCGCAAGCATGGCCACGAGCTCAGCTGCCGACTGCTCGACCTCAAAACCCTCTTTCTTAGCCACGCTCTTCACGAGCTCTGCAAGCGCTTTGCGAGATGGCTTCTTAAATTCAAAGACCTGGCAGCGAGATTGCACCGTCTCGGGAACCTTTTCAAGCTCTGTGGTGGCAAGAATAAAAACAGCGTGTTCGGGCGGCTCTTCAAGTGTTTTCAGAAACGCATTCCACGCAGCTTTGGAGAGCATGTGCACCTCGTCCAAAATGTAGACCTTGTACGTCGACCCAAAAGGAAGCGTGTACACAGCCTCCGTGAGCGCGCGAATGTCTTCCACGCTGTTGTTTGAGGCAGCGTCTACCTCGTACACGTCTTGCTCGTTGAACCGATCCGGGTTTATTGCCTTTGCAAAAATACGCGCCACAGAAGTCTTCCCAAGCCCCCGCGAGCCTGAGAAAAGATACGCATGTCCGATTTTTCCTGACTGTACTGATTGCGCGAGCAGCCCAGTCACCTGTTCTTGCCCGGCCACCTCTGCAAACGTGCCTGGTCGATACTTGCGGTAGAGAGACTCGTTTGCCATGTGCCCCCTAGTATAGCGAACTTTCTGCAATGACGCGCTCCATGTCTTTTGCAGTTTCTGCGCCCATGATTTTAGCGCGCAAATCTGCCGCACCGTCAAAACCGGTTACAAAAGCTTTTACGTGCTTTTTTAAAATGGCGAAGTTTTTCTGTGGGCGGAGTTGCTCGAAGTCTCGAGCCAAGCGCACGAGTGCCGAGAGTTTTTCACCTAGCGGGGTATCTTCCTGGGAGCGCCCTGCAAAGACCCAAGGGTTTCCAAACATGCCGCGACCAATCATGGCGCCGTCGCAACCGCTCTCTGCCACCTTTTGCTTCGCATCTGCCAAGTCGCGAATGTCGCCATTGCCAATGAGTAACACTTCAGGAGCCGTGCGATTTCGAATCTCTACTGCTTTGTTCATAAAGTCCCAGTTGGCAGGGACTAAGGACATTTGATTGCGCGTACGCAAGTGCAGCGTCACGGCAACCGGTTTAGCTGCCAAGAGCGCGGGCAGCCACTCGTCAAGCGATTCTTTGCTGTAGCCCACGCGTGTTTTAACCGAAACTGGCAACGGACTTGCCGCCTTTGCTAGAGCAATGAGTTCCTGAGCCAGCTCTGGCGTCTTTATCATGGCAGAACCGCAACCCTGTCTTTCAATAGCCCGATCCGGGCAGCCCATGTTGAGATCCACTCCGTCAAAGCCGAGCTCTGCCACAAGTTTTACGGTGTACTCAATCATGCGCGGCTGACTCGAGAAAATTTGAGCCACGATAGGTCTCTCTGCTGTTGAGAATTGCAGATCTCGCATGAGCGGATTCTCCCCGTCGGGGATCTTCTTCACTTCACGAGTGTAGTAGAGGCCGTCGGCGGACACAAACTCGCTCCAGAAAATGTTCGGTGCGCCGCACTCAGCGACGAGACGACGGAAAGCCGGATCAGTGACGTCCGCCATGGGAGCCATCACAAAGAAAGGTTTGGGTAGCGTATTCCAAAACGACTGCATTCACGTAGCTTAGCAAAGTATTCGCTCACTTGCCCTTGTCCACCGCCTTTACATACACCTTTCCAGGAAACCGAAGATCAACGTATTCCAGTGAGCCGTCAGACAGATTCAGGTTGTTTTTTGCAGAAACAAGGGCCGTTAGTGCGTCTTCTTCGTTCCCGAGCAAGTAGGTCACGCGTGTGCCAGAGGTAAGTAGGTCGTCAACCTCTTTGTCTCGAATGACTATTGACTGCACTGAAGTACCAAGCGTACCCACCTGTCGTGCAAAATCGAGCAAGCTTGGCAAAAGCGGCGCCTCCGCGATGGTGGCCCCCAATGGCTCCGTAGAGCTCGCAGCGAGCTGCCCGTAGAAGGAAAACGAGTTTGAAGGGCGCATGGTGTCCTTTTCCGTTGTTGACGCGCCTAGTGGATCTGGTAATGCGGCGAAAATGTACCCATTGGTATCAAAGACGTAGCAGTATTCGGGCACGCCGACCGACGGAGCGAGCCCGCACCAGCGAGCAATTGGCGTGCGGCCGGTAGGGGTGATGACAATGCCGTCAGTGCCGTTTCTCTTTATTGACACGGCTTCTATTGAAGGGTCGCTCTTGAGTATTGCTGAACGCACGCGATTCTCTTGGAAAAAGAGCGTTGAATTGTGCGGAATAATCCAAAGGTACGATCCCGCGAGGGCGCTTTGTGCTGCGGCAACTATGCGAGCGTCTCCAGTAGAAACCGCGACATGGGTAATGCGCAGTGCCGGTTGCCACAAGCCCCAAACAACACCTCCAAGTGCAAGCACAGCAAGAGCGAGTAAGAACGCTTGCACTCGGCGGCGACGCAAGCGCCGCCGCTGAGCCAAGCGCAGGGCGCTAGGACCGACCGAGGTATTCCTTGCCAACATACGGTACAAGCGCTTCAGGAACGCGAATGGTGCCGTCTTCTTGTTGGTAATTTTCCACGATTGACACCAAGATGCGTGGCGTAGGGATTGCCGTCGAATTCAACGAGTGCGGGAAACGCATGTTACCTTCACTGTCGCGATACCGGATGTTCAGACGACGAGTCTGAAAGTCATGAAAGTAGGACGCAGAGCTTATCTCGCGATACGTTTTCTCGCCCGGCACCCACAGCTCAATATCATATTTTTTCACTTGCCCGAGCCCAAGGTCGCCGCCGCAATTCATGACTGTGTGATACGGAATGTTCAAAAGCTCGATAAACTCTTCGGTATTGCGATTGAGCCATTCGTGCATGCGCACCGACTCGTCGTGTTCAGCCTTGCAAAGGACAACCTGTTCCCACTTAAAAAATTCATGCACACGAATAAGACCACGCACGTCTTTGCCGTGCGCACCAGCCTCTCTACGGAAACAGGGCGAGAAAGCGAGGAACTTTACGGGCAAGGCATCCATTTCTATGACTTCGTCCATGTAATACCCCATGGTCGCAACCTCAGCGGTACCAGCTAGAAAATCCCCATCTTGGGTTTTATACAAATCTTCCTCACCTTGCGGCAGGTACCCCGTACCCAAGAACGTCTCACGGCGCACGAGTGATGGCACAATCATAGGGTCCAATCCCTTTGCCATAAAAAACTTCATAGCCAGCTGCCACACGGCGTTCGACAGTAGCACACCGTCGCTTTTCAAAAAGTAACCCCGGAAACCGGAGACTTTTGCACCACGCTCAAGGTCAACCATGCCGAGACTGGTCATGAGGTCGACATGATTTTTGGGCTCAAAAGCGAATGCTGTTGGCTCGCCCCATTTCTTAACTTCGACGTTGTCGGCATCACTGTCGCCCTCCGGCACGCTCATGTCCGGAATGTTTGGCACCTGCAACATGAGTCGTTGCCACTCTTCCATGACACCCTTCATGCGATCTTCTTCTTCGCTCATGCCGTTTTTCAGTTGGCGCATGGCTTCAAGAAGCTTCTCGCGATCTTCGCCAGTCGCTCTTTGAATTTCTGAGCTGCGGCGATTCTGTTCGGCCTTCTTGGCGTCTATGTTTTGACGGAGACGCTTGCGATCATCGTCAACGGCGAGCAGTCGGTCAATATCCACTTCGACGTGCTTTTTTAGAGCACCCGCCTTCACAATATCTGCGTTTTCGCGAATAAGTCGGATATCAAGCATAGTGCGCCTATTCTACGCTACTCGCCTTTGCATGAGAAGAGCCCGCCGTGGACACGCGAGAGTAAGCGGGAATGAGCGCGTATACTTTACCCGTATGACCAGCACCGTACTCCTCCCCGACAGTTTTCCGCGCGGCCTCTGTGAAATTCCACAGCCTCCCAAACAGTTGTGGCTGCGCGGCACACTTCCAACGCCCGAAATGCGGACACTCGCTGTGGTGGGGAGCCGCGCACTCTCGCCCTACGGGCGAGAAGCCTGCGAAACCCTTATTGCAGGACTTTCTGGCTACCCCATTTCAATTATCTCGGGCTTGGCTTTGGGCACGGACGCCTGTGCCCACGAAGCAGCGCTCCGCGCAAGGCTGCACGCAGTGGCTATTCCGGGCTCGGGACTCTCTGACGCAGTGATTGGACCGCGCACAAACTTGAAACTGGCCCACAACATACTCGAAGCCGGCGGAGCACTCCTTTCCGAACATGAGCCAGACTACAGAGCGCACCCCTACGACTTTCCGTCTCGTAACAGAATAATGGTTGGCATGTGTGACGCCGTACTCATGATTGAGGCTAGTGAGAAGTCTGGCACACTCATCACAGCGCGGCTTGCTGGCGAGTACAATCGCGACCTGCTCTCAGTACCGCATCGCATTGGCGATCCACACGGCTTTGGTCCACACTTGTTCTTGCGTCTCGGTGCCGGCCTTGTGAGTGACCCGCTGCACATACTGGAAGCGCTGCGCATAACGCCGAAAAAAGAAGCTCGCTCCACAGAGCCGCACGACCTCTCAGACGCCGAGCAGCTTGTGTGGGAAGCGCTTACAACACCGCAGACGCGTGACCTGCTGCTGCGCACACTCACTGCCCTCTCTCCTGGTGAAGTGCTCACGGCACTTAGTGCGCTAGAATTGCGCGGACTCGCCAGCGAGACGTTCGGCGCATGGCGACGACTATGACAATCTATTCTTGGAACATGTTATTTAAAAACGCGGATTTAGATGCCGCTTTGAGTTTTGTTGTTGACTCCGATGCCGATATTTTTTGCATTCAGGAGGCGCCTGAGGAATTTGTGGCGCGCTTGAAGAGTCTATCGTCGTACCACGTAGAGGCTGCTCCGGAGGTGAGCCGCCGTTATGCAGGTGTCCGCTCTACCCAATACGTCGTTATTGTTTCTAAGTGGCCAATCGCCTCGCACGGAGTTATTGCACTTCCCTACCGTGAACGTATGGTCCCGCCGCGAACAATGTTTTTTCTACGCTTCATGGTTGCACTTAAGGTGTGGGCTATGGGTGAAGGAAATCGTCACTCCATTTTTGCCGACGTGCAAACACCGTCCGGACTGGCGCGCGTCTTTAACTTGCATCTACCGCTCGCAACGCCTGCCTGGCGAGCAGAGGAATTTGAGATGGCCATGCTAGAACGCAACGCTGACACCCCCACCATCGTGTGTGGTGATTTCAACATTCTTGAGAAACTGCACATCACACCCCTCACCTGGATTCTCGGCGGCACGCTCGCTGATGTACTCTTCTTCCGCCGTGAGCGCAGGGACATCGAAACACGCTTTGTGCGCCACGCCCTCACCAATGCGCTTCGCGGGAAACTCACGCACCCTCTCTCCCGCTCGCAGCTCGACCACATTCTCGTCTCACCCCACTTTAAGGTGCAACACGCTCGCGTAATTAAGCGCGGTATGGGTTCAGATCACTATCCTGTTACGGCAGAAGTGGCAGCGACTGCGCATACTAAAACTTGACCATATATAGGTATACGCGGTATTTGTTGACAGATGGGTAAACAACTTCTTATTGTCGAGTCGCCCACAAAGGCGCGCACGATAGGCCAATACTTGGGCAAGGACTACGAAGTTCTTGCTTCGGTGGGCCATGTTCGCGACCTCCCCAAGTCGAACAAGGATGCCGTCGATATCGAGGGCGGCTTCGCGCCACGCTATGTCATATCTGCCGACAAGCGCGACGTAATTGATAAAATCAAGAAAGCGGCAACAAGCGCCTCTGACATCTTCCTCGCAACCGACCCCGACCGCGAAGGCGAGGCGATTGCTTGGCACATAAAAGAGGTGGCGGGACTCAAAAAACCGAAGCGCGTTGTCTTCCACGAAATAACCAAGGCCGCCATCATCGAGGCACTGAAGCACCCGCGGCAAATCGACGAACACTTGCGCCGCGCACAGGAGGCGCGACGTGTACTTGATCGCATAGTAGGCTACGACCTCTCCGGCCTTATCTGGAAGAAGGTTCGTTACGGGCTTTCAGCTGGACGAGTGCAGTCGCCGGCGCTGCGCATACTTGCAGAGCGCGAACGAGAAATCAAAGCATTTACTCCCGTCACGTATTACGTGCTCTCTGCACTTTTCAAGTCGAAACAAAAAGACCTTGAAGCCGTGTGCACCGAGCAACCAAACTCCAAAGAAGAAGCCGACCGCATTGTCTCTCTCGGAGAAAAAGCGCAGTGGCATGTTGCCGATGTGTCGGAGCGCGCAGAGGAGCGCAATCCGCGCCCGCCGTTTACCACCTCAACGCTGCAGCAAACAGCTTCCACGCGTCTTGGCTTTGCGCCCTCGCGCACCATGCGTGCCGCACAAAAGCTCTATGAAGCCGGACATATCACCTACATGCGCACGGACTCCGTAAATCTTGCTGAAGAAGCGGTAGCCAAGATTGCCGCGGCCGTACAGAAAGAATTCGGCAAAGAATACTTGGGGGTACGCGCCTACAAAACAAAAAGCAAGAACGCACAAGAAGCGCACGAGGCAGTGCGTCCCACTGACCCACTCAAGGAAAAGGCGGGAGCTACCGGCGACGAACAGCAACTCTACGCACTGATTCGCACGCGCACCCTTGCCTCACAAATGAGCGCCGCGAAAATAATGCGCTCGAGTGTTTCTGCAAAAGCAGATGCCGACATTCCTTTGTTTTCTGCAAACGGCTCTCGCGTGCTATTCCCCGGGTGGCTAGCACTCGACACTCGCGCTCGCGGCGAAGACGTGGAGCTACCAACGCTCTCTGTCGGCGACGAACTCAAGGTCTCCACGCTGACCGCGCAGGAAAAACAAACGGAACCTCCCAATCGCTACACTGAAGCCGGTCTTATCAAAGAACTGGAGAAGCGCGGCATTGGACGCCCATCGACCTACGCCAGTACCATGAAAACAATCGGGGATCGCGGCTACGTTGAGCGAGTGGGGCGCACACTTATGCCAACTGCGACCGGCATGGTGGTGTCTGGCTGGCTTGAGGAAAATTTTCCTGAATACATAAGTGATGTCTTCACTGCAAAAATGGAAGACAACTTAGACGAAATTGCCCGCGGCGAGCGTGGCTACGAGGAAACACTAACGGACTTCTACGGTCCTTTTGAAAAGGCGGTGCTCGCAAAAGATAAACTGCCCAAAGCAACAGCTCTGGGAGACGCACCTAAAGAATTTCCGTGTCCGCTGTGCGGATCTCCGATGGAGTTCAAGCTTGGCCGCGGCGGTATTTTCATGAGTTGCAAACGCTATCCCGAATGCAAAGGCGCGCGTGCCGAAGACGGGTCCGAAATTAAAGGTGACGAACCGATTGGCATCCACCCACAAACCAAACAGCCTATTTTCATTAAAACGGGGCGTTTCGGCCCTTATGTCGAAATGCCTCTAGAGGAAACAGCGGTGCCAGCTCTCCAAGAAGAGCCGAAACCGAAAAAGAAGGCAAGTAAAAAGAAAAAGCTGCCCCCAGCGCGCCGTGCAAGCATTCCTGCTGGTGTTGACATTGGCAGTGTCACTCTTGCTGACGCCGTAAAGTACCTTTCCCTCCCGCGCGATCTTGGTGTAAATCCTGCAACAGGACTCCCCGTTATGGCCAACACGGGACGCTTTGGCCCCTACGTCGGTCACGATGGCGGGTTCCGCTCAATTAAAAAAGGCGATCCCTACACCATCACCCTGCCAGAGGCTCTCGCAATTCTCGCGCAACCGAAGCAACCACCCAAAGGCGTGGAGATTGCTAAGGAGCTTGGCAAGCATCCGAAAACCGGCAAACAGCTGGTGCTCTACAAATCAAAACAAGGACTCTTTCTTAAAAAAGGTCTGCGCCGCATCTATCTGCCGGAAAGCACCAGCGCAGCGACGTTTACAGCGGAAGAAGCGGCCACCTACCTTCAATAAAAGGGCTTGCGGTGTATAGTTACCGCCATGACGAGCGTCAAGGAAATTTTGGCGGAAATGCGCCTCGCCACTCCCGAGAGCCGTGCGCTCGTGGAGAAGGCCTATGCCTTCTCGCAGGCGGCGCACAAAGAGCACAAACGCTATTCTGGAGAACCGTATTTCATACACCCCTCAGCGGTGGCACTCATTCTTGCTGAGTACGGCATGGATGCCACTACGATTGCTGCGGGACTGTTGCACGACACCGTAGAGGACGCCTGCGTGTCGAGAGAAGAAGTTGAAAAAGAATTCGGAAAAGAAGTTCTCTTTTTGGTAGACGGCGTCACCAAACTCGGCAAGCACCGCTACCGAGGCGCCGAACGGCACGCAGAAAGCCTGCGCCGTCTTTTGGTCGCCACAGCATCAGACGTCCGCGTACTCATTGTGAAGCTCGCCGATCGCTACCACAACATGCAAACGCTCTCGCACGTGCCCGAAGCGAAACGAGAGCGTATTGCCATGGAAACTCTTGAAATTTATGCTCCCATTGCCGACCGTCTCGGCATGGGGAAAATCAAATCAGAGCTCGAAGACTTGGCCTTTCCCTACGTAGACAAAGACGCCTATACGCACACGGTTGAAGTGCGTAAACTTATGACGCGCGATATTGAAGCGGGTCTCGCACGAGTTCAAAAAGCACTCCAGAAAGAACTCGCAAAACGGGGTATTACCGATTTCCGTACGGACATTCGCGTGAAAGGGCTCTGGAGCCTCCACCAAAAGTTGAAGCGCAAACACAATGACAGCACACAGATTCACGACGTCGACGCGCTGCGCATCATCGTGCCCAAGGTCGATGACTGCTACACGATACTCGGCATCGTACACTCGCTCTACAAACCGCTACCGGGCGAGTTTAAGGACTACATCGCCTTTGATAAACCGAACGGATACCAATCACTTCATACGACGGTCATGACTCCCGAAGTGGGCGTCGTGGAAATACAAATACGTACTGAAGAAATGCACCAACGTGCCCAGTTCGGCATTGCCAGTCACATGTCATACAAGCAACTCGGAAAGAACGCGCCGAAGGGCGCGTTCAGTGCCCTTTCTTTCTCGTGGATGCGCTCACTGATTCCCTCGCTCATGAAGGTGTCGGCTCAAAAGCCATCAACAACACCCATAGGCACGACGGCACCGCACTGGTTGGCGGAGTTGGCCGACGCGCACGTGGCGCTTTCAGGCTCGAAAGAATTTGTCGAAGGCCTCAAAGAAGATTTTTTCTCGCATCGCGTATTCGTTTTCACTCCCAAGGGCGACGTAGTTGACCTCCCTGTCGACTCCACACCGATTGATTTTGCCTATGCCATTCACACTGACCTTGGAGACCACCTGCAGGGAGCAAAGGTAAACGGTCGTTTAGTGTCATTTGAGACTCCTCTGGGAAACGGAGACGTCGTTGAAATTATGCGCAGAGAATCCGCTCACCCCACCGCGAAGTGGTTAGAGTATGCGCGTACCACGCTTGCACGGCGGCACATCCGCATGGCACTGGGTACCAACGAGACAGAAAAACCCCGACGCAGTCGTTTCAAGCGCACAGCGCAAGACCACTAAACGCTAAACGTACTTACCGAGTAGAGCTCACCTTCGTCGTCGAGCTCTTCCGGCGCAGCGGGAGCAATGGGGTCGCTCGAGAGCTGTGTGGTGTTGGGGTGGATAGGCATTGGAACACGCTCATCATCAGTACTCGAGGCGATTGCGTTTGCAATGGCATCTCTTTGGTCAGCTGCAAGAGATGCCACCAGGTGCACCAAGTCGTCGGGTGAGAAAAAGTCAATGAGGAGCCTTCCACCTTCAGCATTGGTTTCTATAATTACTCGCGTACCGAGCGTTTCTGTGAGCGATTTCTCCATCTCAACCATCTCTGGCGTTTTGCGATGGTGTTTGCGAACGCGTTCCTGCGCAATAGAGCGGGCAATGCGCTCGGCTGCGCGAACCGGAAGCCGCTTCAAGATAATTTCCTTGAACAGAGTCTCGCGCTCCTCGGGGCGGTCATTGAGGGCGAGCAGCGTGCGAGCGTGCCCTTCGCTGATTTCTTTGTTCACCACGGCGCTCTGCATGTGTTCAGGAAGGGTGAGCAGGCGCAGGGAGTTACTCACATACTCGCGGCTCTTCCCGATTTTGGCAGCGGTCTCGCCGTGGGAAATGCCAAACTCTTGAATGAGTTTCTGTAGTGCCCGAGCACGATCAATGGCATTTAAATCTTCTCGCTGTAGGTTCTCTATGATTGCGAGCTCAAGCTTCGTAAGGTTGCTGTCTCCTGAGCGGATGACCACGGGCACCTGCTTAAGCCCAGCGAGCTTGCTGGCGCGCAATCGTCTTTCTCCGGCGATGAGCTCATACAAGCTCTCAAGCCCGCCCTCTTCCTTTTCGAGGTCACTGCGGCTCACCACGAGCGGCTGCAAGACACCGTACTGTCGTATGCTCTCTGCCAGTGCCTTCAGGCCCTCTTCGGTAAAATCCTTGCGCGGTTGATAGGGGTTGGGTTGAATGCGCTCAACTTCGATCCAAAACACAGAGTCATATTTAGTAGGAATATACTTTGCCTCTTCATTCATGTTTCAGATTTTACCATGCTGAAAGTATTGTGCGAAAATGCTAGAGTACGAAGCAAGCCGGGGTGGCGAAATGGTATACGCAGGGGATTCAAAACCCCCCGCCGCAAGGCATGAGAGTTCAAGTCTCTCCCCCGGCACACGAACGATAGTGAGTGAGCGGGGAGCATCATGCCTGCGCATGGTGCGTGAGAGACTTGAAAGGCACAGCCATGTCCGAGCCGGCGAGGACGGCGAGCCGGGGTCGAGAGTGCGAGATTGATTGCGAACACATGGAGCAATCCATCCGCAACTCGTGACCAAGCCTCCCCCGACACAAAAATTAAGAATACTCTTCAGAGTGAAGCCCCTCCGTACCAGGCTGCCATGAAGCGCCGCACACGAGTCCTTTGTGTGCGGCAACAAACTGCGCGGCTTGGAGTTTCCGAAGCGTCTCTGCGCTCGAACGGCCAATCGCAACATCAGTAATTTCCATGCTTCGCAAGACGCCGGTAGGATCGATGATAAACGTACCGCGCTGCGAGAGACCTTCCTCTGGTGCGAACACCGCTTCCCCACCTTCTATCAGAACGCCGAAAGCATACGACATTTTCCCCGACGGATCCGCTGCCATGGGGAAACCAATGCTTTTAATACGCGCATCAGCGGCACGCCACGCTTGGTGTGAAAACACGGTGTCCGTAGATACGCTCACCACCTCCGCGCCAGCCTTTTTAAATACCTCGTACAGTCCTGCCATCTCAGAAAGTTCCGTAGGGCAAAGCAGAGAGAAGTCAGCTGTGTAGAAAAAGAGGACGAGCCATTTGCCGCGAAATTTTGACAAGCTTAGCAGCTGAGTAGTTTCATCGTGAAGAGCCTCGAACTCAAAATCGGGCACAATCTCTCCAACCCGCACGTGCGTAGGGTACTCCTGCACCGGATCGTGGAATTCTCCACAGTGCTCACAGTAGTTGCTTTTTGTTTCTTTCATGGTGTTTTGTCTTACGTCAGCCCATGATACCATCGCGCCTATGCAGACACGAATCGTGTGCGTGGTTGGCCCCACAGCGTCGGGGAAATCCGCACGTGCCGTCTCAGAGGCGCTTGAGAGAGGTGGTGAGGTCATTTCAGTAGACAGTCGACAGGTGTATCGCACACTCGACATCGGCACGGAGAAAACCACGCCCTCCGAGATGCGGGGCATCCCCCACCATTTGATAGATATACGTGATCCGCACGAGGCATACAGTGCCGGTGACTTCGTGAGCGACGCCGAACGACTCATTGCAGACATTACTGCCCGCGGTAAGCTGCCCATTCTTGCGGGCGGCAGTCATTTTTATTTTGATTCGCTTTTGTATGGACTTCCCGGCCGCGTGCCAGTGCAAACAGGTCTACGCCACGAACTTGAAACGGCCTCGACAGAGGAGCTCTTTGCCCAACTGCAAAGAGCTGACCCGCGTCGCTCCGCCATGCTCGACCCACACAACCGCCCGCGGCTTGTGCGCGCTCTGGAAATCGTATCGACTCTTGGCAGCGTTCCTGAACGCCACAAAGAGCATTCGCGCTACTCAGTCGAGTGGATTGTTATCGACCCCGAGAGAGAGGTGCTCAGGGAGCGTATTGACGCACGACTCGCTCACGCACTTGCAGGCGCTCTTATTGAGGAGGTGGCAAGAGTTCGCGCAGCTGTGGGCGACGAAAGACTGAATACCTTTGGGCTGGAGTACCGCGTCGTTGGCGAGTTTCTGCGAGGAGAGCGTACTTGGGACTCTCTGCTACCAGCTCTCAGTGCAAAACTTTGGCAATACGCACGCCGTCAAAAAGCGTGGCTACGAAAACTGCACAACGAGTACCCTGCTAGCGGACGGCAGAGCTGAGTTGCCGTCCCACAGTCCCGCGCCTCGGCACTCTACGGCCTGCAGGGCTTGCAGCGGAGTTGAGACGAGCAGCTTGATTTACTGAGGAAGCACCGTTGCTCCTGGGCAAAAACTAAAGCCAAGGTTTTGACCTGCATAGAACGGATTAACAGAAGAGGTTGTAGAGAGAAAGTACTTGATATTGCATAAATCTGTTTGAGAAATTCCCAATGTTTTAAGCAGAAACTGTTCTGCATCTGCGCGAGCCGTGCCAAGAGGCTCTTTCGTGAGAGAAATGGTGAAAAACTGCAACGAAGCGTCATAGGCAACAATGAAGTTCTCAGCCGCAGCCCCCGCAGGGCACGTGCCGTCCTTTAAGCAATAGCCCACACTACCGGCCAAGTAGTAGATTCCAGGATTTTCGATATCCTCTACGGTCACACCGTTTTTGAGAAAATTATTTACGACCAGTGGTGCCTCAGTGCCGCGCGCAGTTACGACAAGCTTATTGTCCGGCACACTGCCAACAGAAAGAGTTGTTGAAGATACCGAGCCGGAGGCGGGCAAGTTACTGGCCCCCGAATGTACACCCCCCGTCGTAGCCTGATTATTGGATATCGCGAATAAAACATACAACCCAAAAGCAAGAGCACCTAGCACCACAATCGATACGGTAATAAGTGTTATTCGATTCATATACCATTATTTCTTATACATGCCGACTGACCCGCACTGCGCGAATCTGCTGTCCACGCTCTAAAACTCCCGTGATCAGCCTGCATCAGGCAAGCTGCAGCCGAAGCACTGCAATTGAGGTTTTTTGCGGCTTGTAAGCATGATTGCGCGACAGGACTCCCAGCAATTGCATTCCCTCCGTTAAAGCCCGCCGCGCAATTAAGTATGGTCACCCCAGCAGCCTGCCGGCATGCGGGATTTTCATAGCAGCCTGCATTGCTTTGCAAGAGAACTTGGAAAGCTCCCGCAGCCGAAGAACCATTCCCGGGTGTGCCGACATTTGTACCGCAAGAGCTTTCAAAGTTAGCAATACACGCGAAAGTCTGAGCTTGTGCAGCGGTGAGTGAGTAGCCGCCTGCGGCCGCACCCGCTTGGACAAGTGCGGGGTCACAGGCGCCGCCCTGCCCCCTCATATAAATAGCGGTACTCGAACCATTAGCACCAAGCGCTGTAGGCTGTCCCGAGGGTGTAAGTGTTGAGTAATCCGGCAGACACACCGTCCCAGAAGTGCTAAACATTGCCTGAGTCCAACTACCAAGACCTCGCGACGTAAAAGTACTGAGGAAGAGATCAACGATGAGCCACGCCGCAAGCGCAATGACGATACCAATGACTGTGTTTAGCATAAGCCCCTTTGCTTTAGCGCGTAGTGCGGGGTTGTACGCACTCGTGACCAGCAAGAAGCCTGCGTACGCAAACGCCAAAGGCGCCACGAAGGTAATCGTTACGGTGATTGCAAAGGCAATGATGTTATTCAACACAGCAATAAGACCACTCCAGTTATTTGCACACAGCTGTTGCCCAGATGGAATAATTGGGCCATAAAAAGGGATGCCCGTTGCGTGCGCGGCAGCAGGCAGCAACACACACATTGCCAAAAGCAATCCAAGAGTAAGGAGCGCACGTCGTCGCATACCCACATCATACCGCGAAGAGGTGTCGTATCGTGCGCTTTCCCCACAGCCCAGTCTCTGCTATCGTGCGTCTAGCGAGGGCCTATAGTTTAGTGGTAAAACAGCGGTCTCCAAAACCGCCGTCCCAGGTTCGAGTCCTGGTGGGCCCGCAAAGA
>CAYQCB010000007.1:0-10939 GCA_964415875.1 uncultured Candidatus Saccharibacteria bacterium | reverse complement strand
CAAACAATTAGGGAGAATTCCGATGCCAGCTGAAGAAAGTGCGCCTTCGTTGAAGAACGAGCCGTTCAACCCACTTGGTTGCTGTGTCGCGGTAGCGGCTATGTGTCTTTTCGTGCTTCTTTTCCTATCACTTTTGTTGTTGTTCACTGGACTCCGGATAAATATCAGTACAATCGGTGGCGAGAAAGTGGGCCAAGTGTTCAGCGTCAACAAGGAAGGCTTTCTCAGCAGAACCTGGGAGGCTGAGCTTGTACGAGGCGGCATGAACAACGGAAGTGGCGCGTTTGGGATAAAACCCTTCGACTTTACTGTCCCAAATGACGCACTTGCCGACCAAGTGAAGAAATATATGGAAACTGGTACAGAGGTCATCATCAGATATCAGCAACCACACATTTATTCAACCTGGCTGACTGAAAGCTACGGCATATACCTCGTCAGTATCCGCCCAGCCAAATAATGGTCATCGACTCGCTCCACGGAACCGCTCCGTGCGAGCGGTTTCTTTTTTTAAACGTCAACAGAGCTCAAAGTAGGTCAGATTTTCTTCAACAAACCCTACGCTAGTTTAAAATCGCAACACATACCGTAACAATCGTTGACAGTGTTCGGCCTGCGGCATACCATGCGTGCGTAGCTGCACTTCTAGTGAGCGGAACGGTCCGCTCACGTTGTTTCGAGTCTAGTAAACTGAAAACGCCTGTGACCCACGGGTCATAGTTTTTTCTTTTTATGACGAAACAGAGCTTGCAGTTACCATTGTACCTTTACGAACCTTACTCACCAGGAGAGCCTTGCTATGGAATCCGCCCGAAATAAAATCATCGACGCCTTTCTCGCACACAATGTTGAGCAGAGCACGCAGTTTACGAGCCCGGACGAGACGCTGCGACGCCGCCAATACCGAGCTCAGAATCCGGTAGAAATCGCCGCCCTGAAATGCATGGACGGGCGTATTAACCTATCTCTTATCACTGGCTTTCCTGTCGGGATCATTCGGCCATTCCGAAATCTCGGCGGCAAGTTCGATATCGGTGGCCACTTCGGCGAGCTCTTGCTCAACTGGGTCATGCGCGCCGTAAGTGCGGGCAAAGACTCGATCGTTCTCGTCACCTATCACTGGTCAAGTGGCGCGGTGGAACGCGGCTGCAAAGGCTTCCACTGTGAAGTCGACACGGCCATCGCCTACACTACCGACCTCCTACACGACGTCGAGGAAGTTTTTGGTAGCAAGCACGAGGTGGTCTACCCCGTGCAAGTCGGCATCGAGACCGACGAAGACGCGCTCGTGTTCCATGGCAGTGGAAAGACACTCGACTTGTCAGAGATGGACTCCGACGACCGTGATATTCTACGCATCGCACTCGAGAGTCTTTACCCTGACATGAACCGACGCATGCTCGAAAGCCTGGTCAATCTCTGCGTGGGCAACATCCGACACGTGCGAACCATTCGAAAAGCGGCTCGACCAGTTGCGGAAATTGACCACAAAGAGAATATCCTTGGAGTTGGGCCCGGTTTTAACTGGTACCACCTCCCGAACCAGATGCTTATTGTGGGGCCGTACAGCTATGATTTGGCTGAGCCAATTGCCGTTGCTGGGAAGATTCTTCTCAATAATATCCAGTCTGGAAGTATCCCAGAAGCAGACGGCTGCCTACTTTTGACGTCGGCAATTTACCGAGACGAAGGAGGGCCCGAAAAACCTCGATCGATCATGAAGGCAAGGTCGCTCATGCGCTTGTCGCAAGAAACACTCGAGAGAGAGGTGCCAGATCTTATTCCTCACCTTCATTACGGTGCTGGGATTTTGAACGAAAACACTCTTCACTTCGAACCAATAACCTTCGCCAGATAGTTGGTGGGAGTTGCACGTAAAAAAATAAGAAGGCCCCTGCGTATGCAGGGGCCTTTTGTGTTTGATTATCGGACGACCGTCTCTGTTTTTGTTCTCAAAACGAACAGGTGCTCCGCTTAAACACCTCTCACTCGTATCGCGTACCAGTCTTTGTGGCCTCGAGCCAAAAAAGTCGAGGCACTGTTGCATTACCATTTCAACGATGCTCACGTCGAGTCTCGCCTATCTTCATAACCGAAAATTCGCTTGCGCTCACTCCTGCTGCTGCGCGCTGTCTCGAAAGCTCGAGCGGTGGCTCCTGTAACGGTTCTTGCGTCAATTTAAAGACTCCCCAATGCATGCCAATGGACTTTCTCGCACCCACTTCTTTGTGGAGCTGAACTGCCTCGCGCGGGTCAATGTGGAAACGCCCGAACACCGAGCGCGGGTAGTACGCGCCTATCGGCACAAGCGCAATGTCGATAACAGGAAACCGTTTTCCAATGTCTTTAAAATAGCTCTCGTGGTAGCCTGTGTCACCCACAAAATAAATTACGCCGACTGGTGTCTCTAGTACATAGCCGCACCAACCGGTGTTTTCCGTACGATATACCCAGCGCTTTGACCAATGCTTCGCTGGTACCGCCGTAATCTTCAACTCGCCGACTCTTGTACTCTGCCACCACGACAACTCAGTAACGTTTACAATACTCTCACCAGCAAACCACGGCGCGACGCGCTCAGGCACCACGTAGTGTGGTGCACCTGTGAGCCCGAGGATTGTAGAACGGTCGAGGTGATCATAGTGCGTGTGACTCACTAGCACGATGTCGATAGGCGGTAAATCTTCAAAACGAATGCCCGGGCGAGCTTGCCGTTTGGGCCCCGCCCACTGCACTGGCGAGGCACGATTGCTCCAAATAGGGTCTGTCAGAATATTGAGCCCTGCAACCTGCAGAAGAAACGTAGAGTGCCCAACCCACGTAAGTTGCATCTTCGAGACGTCGGGGTTATTGATGCACAGCAAATCTGCCGGCACTGACTGCGGTAGGTATGGCAAGCGTTTTTTTGTCTCAGCACACACCAAACCAAAGCGCCATGTTAAGAACGCCCAGAAAATCGACATATCCGGCAGTATACTCTTTGTAAATGATCAGAGGACTTGCAAACGCAACTAAGTTGCGTTTATAATACTCGCATGCTTGCGCACCACCTAGAAAGCCCCAAGGACCTGCTCCGTGCGCAGGAGCTAAAGGTTACCCCACTGCGTGTAGCGCTCCTTGCACACTTCCAACAGTTCAAGAAGCCCGTTAGCGTAAGTGACATACGCGCTGCGTGGGCACCCAGACACATTGACTCTGTAACTCTTTACCGAGCGCTTCACGCATTTAAGGATGCAGGAATAGTGCGTCAACTCAGCCTTCAAGACGGCCAGGCTCGCTTCGAATTAAACCACTTCAACGACCACCACCACCACCTCGTGTGCAGAACGTGCGGCGCAACTGAAGACGTTAGCGAATGTCCAGTTGAGGCTCTTGAAAAACGAGCCCTCAAGAAAAGCCAACAGTTCGCAGCACTTACCGAGCACTCTCTTGAGTTCTTTGGTACCTGCAAGTCGTGCGCTTCATAACACACGCTGCCCATGCTCACCTTCATCGTTATCGCTGTCTTTACCTCGACACTGCTGGGCGGACTCTTTGCGCTGCACCTAAGAGATAAATTGCACCTCATCCTAGGATTTAGTGCTGGCGCCATCATTGGCGTGGCCTTTTTCGATCTGCTGCCAGAAGCGCTCTCACTGACTGCGAGTACCTACTCGGCCTCTACGGTGCTCACCGTGCTGGTCGCGGGTTTCCTCACCTATCTCGTCCTCGATCGCTATGTGCTTTTGCACGGACACAGCGATGACACGCATGAAGATCCTCACCGGGGAGCTGCGGGAGCCGGAAGCCTCTCACTACACAGTTTTCTTGACGGCATTGGCATCGGACTGGCTTTCCAAGTATCGCCAGCTGTCGGTGCCATCGTGGCCATTGCCGTCCTCACCCACGATTTTTCCGACGGTATTAATACCGTTAATTTTATTCTCAAAAACAACGGTTCGCGCAGCGAGGCTTTGTGGTGGCTCCTCCTTGACGCAGTCGCTCCTGTGCTCGGCGTACTCTCAACACTGTTCTTCGTCGTGCCCGCTGACACGCTTGGACTCTTGCTCGCCCTATTTTCCGGTTTCTTCCTCTACCTTGGTGCGAGCGATCTCATCCCCGAGAGCTTTCACGCTCACCCTCACCATTGGACAACCGTCATGACCGTTATTGGTGTCGGCACCCTCTACGCCGCCATTCACCTGGCCGCTTAGCACGCAAAGAGTGTTTGTCACGACCTCACTAGACAAGAACTCCGGCCCCAACAAAAAAAGACCGCACGAGCGGTCTTTTTTTGTTGGGGCTACTTCTTCGCTTCCTTGTAGGTCACGCGAGCTCGAAGCGTTGGATCAAACTTGGTGAGTTCTATCTTTCGCTCGACCTTTTTCTTGTTTTTACGAGTCCACATGACGTGACCCGATTTTGTCGATTTGAGCTTAATGAGGCGGTCTTGAGACATACCGAGACTTTACCAGACAGACTCTCTCTAAGCAACTGCTGGTGCTGCTGCCTTTGCGGAGCGCGCAGTGCGCTTCTTTACGTCAAACTGAGGTTCGTCGCCCTTCAATGACACCAACACGGTAGCGCCCTCACCAAGACCTTGATCCAACATGAGCGACGCAAGTGGCGTGAGAATCCGATCCTGAATGGTGCGTCTCAAAGGGCGCGCACCGTACTGCGGGTTGTACCCCTTGTCTGCCAGCCACTGCTTCACTTCAGGGAGAAGCGTAAGCGTGATGCGCTTGTCGGCGAGGCGGCGCACCACCTCTTCCACCTGCGTGTCGACAATACTGGTAAGCACTTCCTTAGAGAGCACGTCAAAGATGATGATTTCGTCGAGACGATTCAAGAACTCAGGACGAAACTGCTCTTTAAGCGCATCCATGACTCGCTCCTTAGTTTCTTCGTACTGCGTCGCCTCTGTCGCATCCACCTTACCGAAGCCCATGTGTGCAAGGCGGTCAACGTATTCTCCTCCCACGTTGCTTGTGAGTACGATAATCGTGTTTTTAAAGTTTACTTTCCGACCCTTGCCGTCTGTTAGGTGACCCGAGTCAAGCACCTGCAGCAAGATGTTAAACACTTCCGGATGCGCCTTTTCGATCTCGTCAAAAAGAACCACGGCGTACGGTCGGTGACGGATGCGCTCAGTGAGCGACCCGGACTCCTCGTAACCCACGTAGCCCGGAGGTGCGCCGATCAGCTTTGAAACAGAGTGCTTCTCCATGAACTCGCTCATGTCCACTCGTATAAGCGCGTCGGTGTCGTTAAACATGAATTCGGCAAGTTTTTTAGAAAGTTCTGTCTTGCCAACACCTGTCGGTCCCAAGAACAGGAACGAACCGATAGGCCGGTTTGGGTCGCTAATGCCCACACGAGAACGCTTCACTGCGTCAGACACCTTTCGCACTGCAGCGTCTTGCCCAATGATGCTCTTTTTAAGCGACTCTTCCATGCGTGAAAGCTTTGCAGCTTCCTCTTCGAGCATTTTAGAAACCGGAATACCCGTCCAGCGAGCTACAACGCCTGCAATCTCCTGCTCAGTGACTTCTTCGTTCAACACACGGCGCGATTTTTGCAGCGTCTTCAACCGCTTGAGTTTAGATTCAAGGTCTCTTTGGATTTGAGGGATACGGCCATACCGAATCTCTGCAGCCGTACTCAGGTCTGCCGCGGCTTCTGCATTATCTGCTTGAATTTTAAGCGACTCCAACTCTGTTTTCGCTGTGCGAATACCCTCCAATACTTCTTTTTCATTTTTCCACTTGAGATTGAGCTCACTCGTCTTTTCCGTAAGATCAGCAATCTCTTGGTCAATGATTTTAATGCGTTCCTTTATTTCTTTTGAACGCTCTCCCTCCAGGTCCTTTTGTAACGCTTGTCGCTCGATTTCATAGCGACGAATCTTGCGATCCGTCTCCTCCAAAAGCGGCGGTTTGTTCTCAAGCGCAATGCGGAGCCCAGACGCTGCTTCGTCTATCAGGTCAATAGCCTTGTCCGGCAAGAAACGGTCGCTAATGTAGCGAGAGGACAGTTCAACTGCTGCGACTATGGCACCATCGGTAATCCGCACGCCATGGAAAAGCTCATACTTGTCGCGTAGACCACGCAAGATAGCGGTCGCGTCTTCCACACTCGGTTCCTGCACCAGCACGCTCTGGAAGCGTCGGGTAAGCGCAGCGTCTTTTTCAATATATTTCTGATACTCCTTTAGCGTCGTTGCCCCAATCACGCGCAACCCGCCGCGAGCGAGTGCCGGTTTGATCATGTTTGAAGCGTCCATAGCGCCTTCTGCAGCACCCGCGCCCATGAGCGTATGCAATTCGTCTACAAAGAGAATAACCTTCCCTTCGGCACGCTCCACCTCCTTCATGACGTTTTTCATCCGTTCCTCGAACTCACCACGGTACTTTGATCCGGCAATCATCAGTCCTAGGTCGAGCGAAAGTAATTCCTTTCCCTTAAGAGTTTCCGGTACGTCGCCCGAAGCCATGCGCGCGGCAAGCCCTTCAGCAATAGCGGTCTTCCCCACGCCCGCCTCACCAATCAGTACCGGATTGTTCTTTGTGCGTCTTGCCAAGATCTGTATGACACGATTTATCTCCAGGTCGCGTCCTATAACCGGATCAAGTTTGTTTTCTAGCGCCAGCTTGTTTAAGTTTCGCGTAAATTTAGCGAGGGCACGAAAACGCTTTGGCTCTCCACCCCGAGCATCCTTGGAGCTCTTGAGCTCTTTCAGTACAGCGACCGTGTCATCGTACGTAATAGAAAAACGGTCGAGAATATCACTCACTGGTCCAGGGTTTTCAATAACGGCAAGGAACAAGTGCTCGGTACCCACGAAGGTGTCGTTCATGCGCGCAGCGATTTTTCCGGACGCTTCAAGCGCCTGCGCAAGCTCCGGCGTGAGGTAGATTTGATACGACGGAGAGAGTACGGAGGCCGTTTCCGGAGCCTCAAGGTGCTCAAGGGTCGTGTCTGCGAGCAGCACCGTGTCTACTTCGAGCCGATCAAGGATTGAGAAAACGAACGACTCCTCTTGCAAAACAAGTGCGGCGAGTAGGTGGAGCGGAGAAACGTGGTTTTGCCCACGCTCAATGGCGAGTTCATGCGCGCGACGCACGGCTTCTTTTGCTTTTGTAGTGAAATTTTTAAAGGGAGGCATAGGGCAGTGTAGTTAGATAGCTTATGCGGCTGGCGTAGTGGTGGCTGTGGGAACCGTTGACGTAGACGTTAAGAGTGCAGCAATCACTTCAGCTGAAATAAGGGAGCCACTGGGAGCGCCGCTCACGATGCCGATCAAGTTGCCGGAAAGGTC
Source organism: uncultured Candidatus Saccharibacteria bacterium (assembly GCA_964415875.1). Classification (GTDB taxonomy): domain Bacteria; phylum Patescibacteriota; class Minisyncoccia; order Phycocordibacterales; family Phycocordibacteraceae; genus C7867-001. The sequence continues at coordinate 3,642 of CAYQCB010000007.1, read as the reverse complement.
TACCACGGCGCTTCCGGTGCCCACGCTCGCACTTGAGAGGGTCGTAAAGATGGAAGAAGTGCCGATGCGCGACACAATGCCGGTCGAGGCGGTGCCGTCAGCAGAAACGGCGAGCGTTGTTCCGCCCACTTTTAGATGCGCTGGAGCGAGCAACGCCGGCGAAGAGATTTTTGGCAGTTTTGCATCATCCGCAAACCCATAGATGACGATACCTTTTCCAGCACGAGAAAGCGACGCTGGGTAGCTTGAGCCATCAGAGAAGGTCACAACCAACTCTCGTGGAAGCGACTCGAGCGCGGCAGTGGCCACGGCCCGCGCGGTAGGGATGTACGTACCCACGGCAAGCGCTGGCGTGGAAGTGCCTGCGTCTGGTGCGTAGAAACCAACGATGCGCGACGCATCGGCAGCAAGGGCTGCCGTCACCAAGTCTTGCGTCGACGGTGCAGGTGACGGTGGTGCCACTACGGCAGCGGGTGCCGCTTGCGCAACAGTTTCGATCGTATGCTCTACCACTCTGTTAACGGTTTGCGTGACATACGCAGGCGCATGATCAAGCAACGACACGGTGAGGATGCCGGTCGCAATAGACGTCACAAAGTTCACCAGAATCGTGAGCAGAATGAGTTGTGATTTTGAAAGTTCCTCTATATGCATAGGTATATAATGCTACCTACTTCCAGCACTGTCAACAAAGTGTACAGAGCGCACAGCCGCCTCTGCAAACGCCTCAAGTGCTGACGCTTTAAGACCTGGCCCCCACGAGATGCGGAGCGTCGAAGCAGCGCGAGCAACGTCGCCAAAAAGCGCATACACGGCACGCGAACCGCTAGGCGAATCCGTCTCGCACGCACTTTTGGTGGAGACTGCATACCCCGCCTCGTCGAGAAGCGCAACTAAGTAGTCTGTGTCGCGCCCTATAAAGGAGACGTTCACAATGTGCGGCGCTTGCTGCGTAACTGACTCGTTCACCTGCACACCGGCAATGGCTGACGAGAGTCGCTGCAGTAATTTTCCACGCATACGCGCTGATTGCTCTCTAAAAGCAACGCCTATTCTTTGTGCTTCTTCCAAACCTCGTGCCAATTCTTCCGCGCCCCGTGCGTCTTCTGTTCCAGGACGAAGCGAGCGCTCTTGAGCGCCGCCTGCATAGAGGGGCTGCAAAGGAATGAGTCGCGGAGCGACGAGGCAGCCCACTCGGTGCTCAGTGCCCACCTTTGATCCATCGAGCGTGAGCAAGTCGGCGCCGAAGTGTGAGCGCGTGCACACACTGGAGAGTGGAGACTGACTTGCGTCCACGTGGAGAAAGACAGCTGTGTCTTTTGCCGATACGCGTGCCGCATCGAGCACGCCGCGCACCACCCTCGTGTTCCATACGACGCCCGTTTCTCCGCACACCGCATCCATAGACACGAGCACCGTGTCTTCAGTAATGCATTTGGCGAGTGCTTCCGTGTCCACTGCCGTACCTTTTAAAGGAAGTGCCTGGACACGCACACCTTCACAGGCGAGTATGCGCATGTTTTCCACCACAGAGGCGTGGGCGCTCTCCAAAAAAAGCACGTGCGGGTGTGTTACGCCACCTGCACGCGCAGCACGCACAACTCCCAGTATGGCCAGCGCATTTGCCTCGGTGGCGCCGCTGGTAAAAATGATATCGTCTGCCTTCACTTCAAGCAGCCGCGCAAGACGCACGCGCGAAGCTTCCAGTGTCTCTTTCGAGGCACGCCCTTCCTGGTGCGGCGACCCCGGATTGCCATGCACACCCGCTGCATAGTCAAGATAGGTACGTCGTGAAAAAAGCATAGCCTCATTCTACAGGATTGCAGTAGGCGCGTTTATGTGATGAAGTGGGGGTATTATGGCCAAACAAGCACGACCACCGGTAATTGCAGTGATGGGTCACATTGACCACGGCAAGTCTTCCCTACTGGATTACATCCGGAAAGAAAACGTGGTATCTGGTGAGGCTGGCGGCATAACGCAACACGTCGCTGCCTACATAGCCGAGCACGCGGGGCGCCCTATCACCTTCCTCGATACGCCCGGGCACGAAGCGTTTAAAGCGCTACGCACACGTGGTGCTGCAGCTGCAGACATCGCCATTCTTGTGGTCGCGGCCGATGAAGGCGTCATGCCTCAAACCATGGATGCCTACGCAGCCATACAGGAAGCCGCCATCCCGTTTGTGGTTGCCGTCACGAAAATTGACAAAAACAACGCTGACATCGAGCACGCGAAGCACTCTCTTCTGGAAAAAGGCATCTACCTTGAGGGCCTGGGCGGCGACATTTCCTTCGCCGCCGTTTCCTCAAAGACCGGCGAGGGCATTCCTGAATTGCTCGATGTGGTACTGCTCACCGCAGACCTTGCCGAACTCACCGCGGACAGAGCGCTCGAAGCCACAGGCTTCGTTCTCGAGTCCACACAAGATCCTAAACGCGGCGCCTCAGCAACCCTCATCGTCAAAGACGGCACGCTCGCTAAGGGCAGTTTCGTCGTTGCTGGGAACTCATACGCGCCCGTGCGATTTATTGAAGACTTTAACGGCAAGCGCGTAGAGAGCGTTGGGCCGTCGGAGCCCGCACAAGTTTCTGGCTTCACGAAACTGCCCTCTGCAGGAACAATCTTTGTGCTCGCAAAGAACAAAAAGGAAGCTGACGCACTCGCCAGTGCACAAACTGGCACCACCATCACAGCGCGCACGCAAACGGTCGAGGGCGTCACCGAACTGCCGCTCATCATTAAAGCCGACGTCGCTGGCTCCATTGACGCCATTCAGCACGAGATTGCAAAACTCACCACCGACAGAGTCTCTGTGCAGGTAGTGAGTTCGGGCGTCGGAACGGTCTCAGAAGGCGACGTAAAAACGGCAAACGCCTCAGGTGCGCACATTATTGCGTTTAACACCGCTACCGACAACATTGCACGCGACCTCGCCGAGCGAGACGACGTGCACATCGATTCATTCACCATCATTTACGAGCTTTCTGAGCGAATCATGCAGCTCATTACAGAGCGCACTCCTGAAGTTTCTGTCGAGCAAGAAGTTGGTCGCGCAACGGTCTTGAAAACTTTTTCCTCTAGCGCGAAAAAGCAAGTCCTTGGTGCAAAGCTGACTTCAGGAATGTTCTCTGTCGGCGGACGAGTGCAGATTGTGCGCGCAGGTGAAGTGCTCGCACGCGGTACGGTCAGCAACCTGCAGCAGGCGCGCGCAGACGTTAAAGAACTACGCGCTCTCGGCGAGTTTGGCACTGAGATCGAGGCGCGCGAAAACGCGCGTCCGGGCGACGAGCTTGTGCAATTTGTCGATGCTGTCTTATGAGCCGCCACATTGAACGCGTTGCCGAAATAGTTGCACACGAAGCGGCCCGATTCATTGCAGCAGAAGCCGGAAAAGAGTCGCTCATCACCGTGACGCGCGCCATGCCTGCCGCACGCGGAGAGCGCATGACCGTCTTCGTGAGCGTTTTCCCTGAGGAAAAGACACGTGCCGCACTAGCCTTTCTTGAGCGCCAGCGCTCAGCCTTTTCAGACCACATGAAGGCGCATGCACGATTGCGCCCACTGCCCCGCATAGATTTCTTGCCAGATTCTGGAGAAAAGAATAGACAGCGCTTAGACGAACTTTCGGCAGAGATATAG
>CAYQCB010000006.1:0-30945 GCA_964415875.1 uncultured Candidatus Saccharibacteria bacterium | reverse complement strand
GTCGCGAGAAATAAACACAACCGATCCCACCTACTACAGGTGGACGCAGTGGATTTTCTTAAAATTGTTCGAAAGCGGTCTGGCCTTCCAATCAAGCGAACCCATTAACTGGTGTCCGTCGTGTATGACGGGGCTCGCAAACGAAGACCTTGACGGCGACGAGTGTGAGCGCTGCGGGACAAAGGTAGAGAAGAAAAGTCTGCCGCAATGGGTACTGAAAATCACCGACTACGCTGACCGCATGCTTGCAGATCTCGATCAGCTCGACTGGCCGGAACACATAAAGGAAGCGCAACGTAATTGGATTGGGAGAAGTGCGGGGGCGGAACTCGATTTCGAACTCGTTCAAAAAGGTGCGGATACTCCTGCAGGCGAACGTGCAGAGCAAACGCGGATTACTGTCTTTACAACGCGAGCCGATACGCTCTACGGAGCAACGTTTCTCGTCGTGGCGCCTGAGCACCCATGGTTAACTCATGCGCTCAACCATGGTTCGCACACGTTAAAGAATGCTCCAGAGATACGAACGTACGTAAGCGCCTCTGCAGCAAAAACTGAAATCGAACGTTCTGCTGAGGGCCGCGAGAAAACAGGTGTACTACTCGAAGGGGTCGTGGCAATTAATCCGGCAACTAAACAAGAAATTCCCGTCTTTGCCGCCGACTATGTGCTTGCCACCTACGGCACGGGCGCTGTGATGGGTGTTCCCGGGCACGATGAGAGAGATCTCGCCTTTGCGTTAAGCAAAAACGTCCCCATTGTACAAGTGATCGATCCGATTGCCGAAGAGTCGCAGGACGGCAAAGCAAAGAGGGGAGAGGTTGCCGCCTCAGTTGCACCTGCAAGCAAGACCTACGAACCGTATACGGGAAGAGGACATTTGCAAAATTCGGGAGCTTTTGACGGACGAGACAGTACCGAAGTTCTTGCAGACATCGTTGAGTCAGTCGGCGGCAAGCTCGTGACACGTTACAAGCTGCGTGACTGGATTTTCTCGCGGCAGCGCTACTGGGGCGAGCCGATCCCCATCATTCACTGTGAAAAAGACGGCGCCGTAGCCGTACCGTACGAAGACTTGCCGGTGCTTCTGCCAGAAGTGGAGTCCTATGAACCAACGGGAACGGGCGAGTCGCCGCTCGCCGCAATAGACGAGTGGGTGAACACCACGTGTCCAAAGTGTGGCGGGCCAGGGAAACGCGAGACAAATACCATGCCGCAGTGGGCAGGTTCGTCGTGGTACTACCTGCGCTTCATGGATCCGCACGACGACACACAACTAGTCTCAACGGAGAAGGAAAAGTACTGGGCACCCGTAGACGTGTATGTTGGCGGCGACCATGCCGTTCGCCACCTTATTTACGCGCGTTTCTGGCATAAGTTCCTCTACGACATTGGCGTCGTGAGCACCAAGGAACCTTTTGCACGATTGGAGTTTCTCGGGTTTATCTTAGCCGAAGACGGTCGGAAAATGAGCAAACGTTTAGGCAATGTTATTAACCCCGACGACGTGGTTGCCCAGTATGGGGCAGATGCTTTTCGTCTCTACGAAATGTTCATGGGGCCCTTCGAAAATACGATTGCTTGGAGCACGGCCGCAATAACGGGCACAGCGCGTTTTGTGGACCGCGTTTGGACGCTCTCGGACTCGGTCGTGAGCGATGACGTTCCCGCACTTACGACCATACTTCACCAAACCATACAAAAGGTGACCGACGATATCGAATCCTTCAAGTTCAACACTGCCGTGAGCCAAATGATGATCTTCCTCAATGCCGCGGAGAAAGAGCGTTCTGTGGGCGAGCACCAGTGGAAAATGTTTGTGCAGCTGCTTGCGCCATTTGCCCCACACGTGAGTGAGGCATTGTGGGAAAAGCTTGGAGAACTGCAATCCGTCCACGTAAGCCAGTGGCCCCTCTACGACGCCGCCAAGCTGGTGACTTCCGTGGCGAGTGTTGTTGTGCAAGTTGCGGGAAAACGGCGTGGGGAACTCCAGTTATCAGTTACCGCACCGCAAGAAGAGGCGCTTTCAGAGGCTTTGAAGCTGCCTCCCGTCGTAAACGCCCTCAAAGGAAAGACTCCGCAGCGCATCGTATACGTTCCGGGCAAGATACTAAACATTGTACCTTGACAAACATTGACTATTTACCAGCAATTTGTTATAAACTACACACATGAAGAAAACAGCTCGAGGTGCTAAAACCAAGACAGGAGGCGTTACTCCCGTCGTTTTATCTTTTGATAACGCCGCTCTGGTAAAAAAACTACTTGCTGCGGCTCCAGAGCGCTCACGCGACGTTTTGGTACATCGTTTTGGACTTGGTACGAGTGGAGAACGAGAAACGCTTGAGGCTATAGGTGATCGCTCCAGCATTACGCGCGAGCGCGTACGTCAGATTGAAGCTGCGGGCCTCGATGCGATACGTAGCCACAAGGCATACAAAGAAGCGGCGTCAGCTTTTCTGGAGCTCACCAATGCCATCGAGAAGCTTGGCACCGTCGTCCCCGAAGACGCGCTTCTCGCAGCTCTTGGAAAAGACGAGAAAACACAGAACCGTTTTCGTTTTCTTCTCGTGGTGCACGCTTCGTTTACGCGAGAGCGAGAGACTGAAGACTTTCTCGCTCGCTGGCATATTGACCAGCCGACGGCTAAAAACATCCACGCAGCACTCAGTCGTCTGTACACAACGCTTCCCGACGATCAAGTTATCCCCGAAGGAGAACTTCTGGACCGTTTCCTCGAAGAGCTCAAGGACGTGAACCATGCGTACAAAAATGAGGAGGTTCTGAAGCGTTGGCTCTCGCTTTCTAAACGTATTGGCAACAACCCACTCTCTGAGTGGGGCCGCGCTTCGGCTCCAGCAATCCGCACAAAGGGTATTCGCGATTACGCCTATCTGGCCATAAAACGTCACGGGAAACCGATGCACTTTTCAGATGTTGCGAAAAGTATCAGTGTGCTTTTCTCGAAAAAGGCGCATGTTGCCACGACGCACAACGAACTCATCAAAGACTCTCGTTTTGTACTTGTGGGTCGCGGGCTCTACGCGCTTACTGAGTGGGGATACACCCCGGGTGTTGTGCGCGACGTCATTCGTACGATTCTCGAAACACACGGCCCTCTTAAAAAAGACGATGTAATCAAGCGGGTAAAAGAAGCTCGTTTTGTCAAAGACAATACGATTTTGGTGAATCTCAACGATCCTCGCTACTTTAAGCACGACAAAGAAGGACGGTACGCAGCAAGTTAGCAGCACTTTCTGCACAGCACACGCGCTCGAGAGCTCTGCGCTCGAGCGCGTTGTTGGTATACTTTGAACACGCATGCTCCCTTTTTTGCATTCTCTTGAAGAATATACTTCCGCCCTCAAGAAGACCTATGGTCTGCGATTAAAACACTGGCCTCTTTTTATCGCTGGTCTTGCATTACTTTTTCTGGCGTACGTATTTATGACGCACGTCGTCACGCTGGCTCTTTCCATGGCGCTTTTCCTCGCGCCGCTTTGGCTGCCGCTGCTGTTGGTGGCGGGCGCGTGGAGCATCTTACTTACCTTGCGACGTTCAGAATTCATAGCATCGCAAAAATATATGCTGCTTGAGATCATACCGCCTCGTTCCTTAATGAAAACACCGCTCGCCATGGAAACGGTGCTTGCGGGCATGCATCACTCGCCAGGCGAGGGAACGTGGTACAACCGTCTGATCCTAGGTAAGGTCCGCCCGTGGTGGTCTCTTGAAATTGCATCGCTTGAAGGACACGTGCATTTTTTTATATGGACTCGCACCGGATTTCGCCGCATCATTGAATCCCAACTGTACTCGCAGTACCCGGGCGTACAAGTGATTGAGGCGCCAGATTATACGAAAATGATCACTGCCAAACCTGAAGAGTGGACCATTTGGGGTTGCGACTTCGTACACACGAAAGAAGATCCGGTGCCCATAAAAACCTACGTCGAGTACGGCCTCGACAAAGTACAGAAAGAACCAGAGCAAGTTGACCCGCTCGCGAACCTCATAGAGTACATGGGCTCAATGCGCAAAGGCGAATTCTTGTGGCTCCAGCTCATCATGCGCGTGCACAAAGGTGAAAAATATCACAAGCGTACAGCCAAAGGAGACGTCTACACCTGGAAGGATCTTGCGCAAGAGCTGATTACGAAAATTCGCACCGAGACTCGTGATAAATATATTGACCCCATGAGCGGGAAGGAGGTCCCTGGATTTCCGAACCCCACGAAAGGGCAGTCGGAGAAAATCGCTGCCATAGAGCGCAACATATCAAAACAGGCGTTCGATGTAGGTGCACGTGGCGTCTACATTGCAGCGCCGGACAAATTTGATCCCATCACCATTTCCGGCCTTACCGGAATCTTTAAACAATTTTCATCGGAGTTCTGGAACGGCTTTAAGCCGTCAGGGTGGATGACGCAGTTTGACGATTACCCGTGGGAAGTGGGTATCAACAAATACAAAAATCTCATCCGTTCAGAACTTGTGCAGGCCTATCGGCGCAGACAGTATTTCTATGAACCGTTCGATAGCACCGATCATGCCATGGTCATGAGTACGGAAGAAATCGCAACGATTTTCCATGTACCGTCGCTCGCAGTAGAAACACCTGGCCTCGGACGCATTCAGTCAGCCACGACCGAAGCCCCATCGAACCTGCCTGTCTAGTATGGAGTTGCTTTTTCGTTTAGTCCAAGTGACCATTACGGCTGTCCTGTGCCATCTGCGACGATATCGTTACCGCTGGATTGCTAGCGTGTGCATTGTCGTATTGCTGAGCACCGCTCTGTACGCAGAAGTTCTGCGCGCACCCAGCAATTTCGTACCGAACACGATTCTGGTCATACCTGAGGGCGCCAGTGCCAAGGACGCTGCCACTCTGCTCGCGCAAGCTCATGTGATACGTCACCCTGCACTGTTTCGCTATGCACTCTCCACGCTCGACCTCTCAACAGGAGTGCAAGCTGGGGCGTATCGGTTTAGTAAGCGTGCAAACCTTTTTACCGTGCTACACCGCCTCACTACGGGTGATTTCGGCATACCTCCTGCCCGCATTACTTTTTTTGAAGGTATGACCGTGCGCGATATGGCAGTTCGTATTGCTAAAGCATTTCCACAAATTTCAGAATCCGACTTTATCTCTACAGCAGGACCATACGAAGGGTACCTTTTCCCAGACACGTACAACTTTCCCTCGACATCGAGCGCTCTTTCAATCACCACGATGCTGCGCACCACTTTTTCTCAAAAAACCGCGCAACTGCAGCAGGCTTCTACAACGCACTCGTTCCACGACATTGTTATTGTCGCCTCCCTTGTCGAGCGCGAGGCGCGCACCCCGTCGGACAAAAAGATGATTGCAGGTATTTTGTGGAATCGCGTAGACGCCGGCATGCCGCTACAGGTTGATGCGGTATTCGGTTATATTTTTGGTCGTGATACCTACTCACCCTCGTTTGCAGACCTTTCGGTGGACTCGCCTTACAACACCTATATGCACAAGGGTCTTCCGCCGGGCCCCATCGACAACCCGGGACTCGACTCTCTAAACGCAGCCACCTATCCAACGCCGTCAAAATACCTGTTTTATCTCACTGACCGTAACGGTGTCATGCATTACGCTACAACCTACAACGGGCATTTGGCCAATACACGTACCTACCTACCGAGCAGTTAGTGAAGCGCAAGACCCGCATGAAGCACGTTCATGCGGGTCTTTCGGTCTGTGGGGTAAGTTCCTCGAACGTGTCGATACACGTCGTTTCCCAAGGCATTGTGCGTGCAATGTCTACGTCACAGTCGTGCCACAACTGCTTCAGCGTTGCCAATTGGATCCGCGCTAGACGCAAGGCCGGCGCTTCGGGAACAAAGTACCAGCGCCCACCCACGTTCATTACGACTCCAGGAACCCACTCATTCCTTGGTAGGTGGGCGAGCAAGGGCAGCACAGTTGCAACAAGACGGATAGCCATTCTCTCTGACACGTTGGACATGGAGCACCTTCCTGTTCATTTCCTATCAGTAGAGTTGCAACTTTGTCACCGTGTGTCAAGCGTGCTTATATACAACCATGCAGGTATCAGGCGCACACATTTTCGTAGGGCTCTCAGGAGGCGTCGACTCGGCGGTCTCCGCACTATTGCTACAAGCCGCCGGTGCGCACGTAACTGGTGTGTTTATAAAAGGATGGTACCCGCCTGGCATGCCCTGCTCGTGGGCTGCAGAGCGCAGAGACGCCATGCGCGTAGCAGCGCGTCTACACATCCCTTTCAGAACACTAGATGCGTCAGAGGAGTACAAGACGCACGTTATAGACTATTTGCTACGGGAATATGGCGCCGGACGCACTCCGAACCCAGACGTCATGTGCAACAAGGAAGTGAAGTTCGGCGCCTTTTATCGTTACGCAAAGCAAGAGGGTGCGGACGCCATTGCTACCGGGCATTATGTCTCTGGCGGAAAAGACCAGCGTTATTTTTTGTGGGCAGTGCCTAAAAACGTATTTGCCGAGACACAATTTCCGCTGCGCGGTTATGAAAAGGAGGTCGTCCGTGCGCTCGCGCGAACGCACAATCTCCCCGTGGCTAACAAAAAAGACAGCCAAGGAGTGTGTTTCCTCGGGTCAATTTCAGTTGATGACTTTCTGATAGAGCAATTCGGAGTTACACGCGGCAACGCGGAAACCGAAAGTGGGGAAGTGGTAGGAGAGCACTCGGGAGTGCTCCTCCACACGCTTGGCGAGCGCATTGGACTTACCGGCACTACACAGAGTGGGCCCTGGTACGTCGCGGCAAAAGATATTGCACGAAATGTACTCATTGTGCGCAACACTCCGGCGCGTGCCACAGGTGCGCTCGCCACGCACGTGCGTTTTGCAGAGGCGAACTGGCACGCTGATCCTGCAGACGCTGCCTACGCACTGCTTCGCTACCGCGGAGAACCCGTTCCTGGCAGCGTACGCGCTGATGCGTTTAAAAGTGACGGCCCACTGTACGAACTCCCTGTACCTGGGCAATCGATTGTCTTTTTTGACACCCGGCACACCCTCGTGGGGGGTGGTATCATAGCCTCATGACACACTCGCGATTACTTTCTGCTGCGGGAATCATTTTAATGAGCATACTTGTGATTTTCTTCCTCTCGGTACCCCACGCGCAAGAAGTTGCGGACCAAACAGGCAAGGGCGCCGCTTCAAACGCACCAACAATTCCTGTAGTCACCCTTTCTGACAGCTATGCAAAGGGCGTGCACACGTACAGCGGTACTTTTCTCGCACCGAACGCCTGCACCACTCTCTCAGCTGACGCGGTGGTAGGTGGCGACGCTTCTGGCACGCCGACAGTCTCGCTTTCGCTTACGTATCCGGCCGATGCCGGCGTCTGTTTGCAGCTTCCTACCAAGACACCTTTTCTCACTACACTCGAAGCGCCCCAAGACGCCACCGTCACCGTTGACGTAAACGGAGTGCTCGCTAGCACGAGTGATTCATGAGATCGTTCCCCGATATCCTGAAGGCCGACGGAAGCAAAGAAGTATTTGATCCAGAGCGTCTCATCCGCTCTCTGGAGCGCTCAGGAGCGGGAGCCCACACAGCCGAACGCATCGCTCACACGGTCACTGAGTCGGTCGTTAACGGAGTCACCTCAAAAGAGGTTTACAGCAAGGCGTTCAGATTGCTGCGCAAAGAAGCACGGCCCATGGCAGCGCGCTACGCCGTGCGCCGCGCCCTCCTCGAGCTTGGACCCACCGGGCACCCGTTCGAAGATTTCATTTCGCATCTGTTTGCTGCAGAAGGGTGGCACATAGAAACGCGCAAGATGATACGCGGCAAATGCGTAACGCACGAGACCGACTTATACGCGTCGCACCCCGAGAATAACGAATTTCTTGCAGCCGAACTTAAATATCATAATGATCCCGCATACAAAACAGATTTGAAGGTCGCGCTGTATGTAAAAAGCAGATTCGATGACATTTTTGCTTGCGATGAAGCAGTGCGCTCATGCCCAATAGATCGTGGATTACTTATAACGAATACCAAGTTTACTTCGGAAGCCATTGCCTACGCGCTGTGCTCGGACGTGGAGCTATTGGGTTGGAATTTCCCTGAGGAAAACTCGTTGTACATGCGCATGGAAAAAGCGAAAGTCTATCCGATCTCTGCACTTACCATGCTTTCACTTGCGGAAAAGCGCTTGCTGATCGAAAGCGGAACTATTGCAGTCGATCAAGTCGTGCACGGGCGCGCGCGCCTCGACCCACTTCACTTGTCTCCTGAACAAGTGGGGCAACTTCTTGCTGAAGCCGAAGGCCTTTTGGCCTAGAAAGTGATCGCATGATACTCTCTCTACTATGGGAAAAACATTTTCTGTACAACCATTTGTCATGGGAATAGCACTGGGCGCGCTCCTTGCGACTGCGTGGTTTTATGGCCATGCCGCTCAAACAGTCTCCCCAGTGTCCGCTGAATTCCCTGCACCAGGAAAGACTGCAACATCGACACCCCTCGACACCTCTCTTCCCACGGACACGAGCGGTTCACTTTCGGTGTCAGAGCAAGTGGCTGGAAGTAGTGTGGCGATTGAATCCGTCACCGTTCCTCCTCCTGGCGTTTGGGTTGCCGTGCGTGAAGTTGAGAAAGGACAGCTGGGAAACGTTCTGGGAGCGGTCCGTGCAAAAGGCCCTCGCAGCAATTTTACCGTACCGCTTTTGCGCAACACTAAACCAGGAACTACCTACGCAGTGGAGCTGTATCGTGACAATGGCGACGAGTTTTTCAACGCAGCCTCTGACAGTACCTACGTAGACTTTACGTCCGACCAGGCAGTGGTTGCCTACTTCACCACCACCGAATAGGTATGGGATTTGGTTATAAACTTAAGTGGGAAGGGGGGCGTTTTAATCCAGCCTCAAAAGACCCATACACGCTTTCGCGCAGCAAGGTCGATCGCTTTATAGAGTGTCCGCGCTGTTTTTGGCTTGAAGCGCGCTACGGCATAGGACGACCCGACAACGCCCCGTACACGCTCAACAATGCCGTAGATGAATTGTTTAAGCGTGAGTTTGACGCGTACCGCAAAGAAGGGAAGCCGCACCCGCTCATGGAGCAGTACGGTATAGACGCCGTTCCCTACGCACATGAAAATCTCGAAGAATGGCGCGACGCTTTTAAGCGCGGCATAAAGTACCACGACAAGGGATCCAACTTGCTGCTGCGCGGAGGCATTGACGACGTATGGGTAGCGCCGACAGGAGCGCTGCACATTGTTGACTATAAGGCGACTGCTGGAAAAGACGAGGTCACGCTTGACGATGCCTGGAAAATCCAATACAAACGGCAAGTCGAAGTGTACCAGTGGCTTTTTCGGAAAAATGGATTCACCGTCTCCCCGACCGCTTATTTTGTATACGCGAACGGACAAAATGACCGACCCGCTTTTTCAGGCAAGCTCGAATTCGACATCACGGTACTGCCGTATGAGGGAGACGATTCCTGGGTTTCAGAAACGCTGCTTAACATACGCGCCACACTCGACGGCGACCACCTGCCAAAGGCGCACGGCGATTGCGAATATTGTGCTTACCGCACTCATGCGGGGAAGTGCGCCATGGCCCTACACAAAGAAGGGAAGGCGTAATGCTATGGAAGTGCAGATTGATTCTTCCTGGAAAGAAATTCTTGCCGACGAATTCGAGAAGCCGTATTTTAAGACACTTCGCCGTTTCGTGCGCGACGAATATGGAACATCGACCGTATATCCCCAAGCAAAGCACATTTTCCGCGCCTTTGATCTCTGTCCTTTTGACACGGTGAAGGTAGTTATCATCGGACAGGACCCCTACCATGGCGCAGGGCAAGCAACAGGTCTTAGTTTTTCAGTAGCCGAAGGAGTCCGTGTACCCCCCTCGCTGCAAAATATTTACACTGAAATGACGACCGATCTGGACTTGCAAAACGCGCCGCGTTCAGCCGACCTTTCTCGCCTTGCGGCGCAAGGGGTGCTGCTCTTAAATGCAACGCTTACCGTCCGAGCACGGGAAGCGGGCTCGCACCAAGGAAAGGGGTGGGAGCAGTTCACCGATGCGGCAATTGGAGCGCTTTCTGAAAAGCGAGAACACCTGGTCTTCATACTTTGGGGAAATTATGCACGTACAAAAGGTGCGCATATAGATCGTGCGAAGCATTTAGTGCTTGAATCTTCGCACCCCTCTCCGTTTTCCGCACGCGCCGGCTTCTTTGGCAGCAAACCGTTTAGTAAAACAAATGCCTACCTTGCACAGTATGGCAACACGCCTATAGACTGGGCCTAAATGCACGACACGCCACTCACTCATAAAGCGCTCGACTTTGCCGCCCACAAACACGCTGGGCAGGTGCGTATCGGAACACCGGGCGTGCCGTACCTCACGCACTTGGTCTCTGTGGCTTTGCGCGTCTCACCGTTCGACACGGACGAACTTCTCATCGTCGGCGCTCTGCTCCACGACACACTCGAAGACACTGAGACGACGTTTGGAGAGCTTGAGGAGCATTTCTCGCTGGAGGTGGCGACGCTCGTACAAGTGGTGAGCGAGGACAAGAGCTTGCCGTGGCGCGCTCGCAAGACGCGGTATTTGGAAGGACTTGCGAACGCCGCAGACGCCCCACTCCTCGTCGCACTCGCAGACAAAATAGACAACCTTACCGATCGCCTCAGAGGTGCGCAACTGCATGGGCCTGATTTTCTTGCCCGCTGGAGCCATTCACCAAGCGAGCAGCATTGGTTTTTTGGTGAAGCTGCTGCGCTCGCACAGACTCGTCTTCCAGAACACTCTTTGACCAAAGAGCTTTCTGTGCTCCATGCACGCGAGCATGCTATGCTGCAGCAGCTATGAAATCCACCACATACAAAACTGAATGGGATCTAACTCAGTTCTACAAGAGCGCCAAAGACCCTCGCATTGAAGCCGATCAAAAGAAAGCAGATGCCACCATTGCTGCTTTTGCTGCAAAGTACCGCAAAAACAAGAAGCATCTCAGCTCGGCGGGCGCACTCGCTACAGCGCTGCGCGACTATGAGTCACTCATGCAGGGCCGAGCGACTCACGCTCCTTTCTATGCTCACTACCGCAAAGATTTGGACGTGCGTGACACGGAGGCAACAGCGCTGGCGGCAAAACTTGAAGAACGCGGCGTCCGCCGCATGAACCAGGTACTGTTCTTTACCTTGGAGCTAGGAAAAATTCCAAAAAAACAACAGACCCTTTTCCTTAGAGCACCGGCACTTGCCGAATACCGGTACTGGCTTTCTCAGGTTTTCGAAAATGCGCGGTACACACTCTCGGAGGCAGAAGAGAAAATTCTCATGCTGAAAAGCGATGTTTCCTTTGGCCGTTGGGTTGAGGCCACTGAGAATGTCTTGCATAAAAAGACCGTCTCATTTAAGGGCAAGCCGCTACCCTTGCCAGAAGCGCAAGGGCTCATGCCCCAAGTAACGCGTGCAGAACGGGGACGCCTCCACAAGGCGCTTAACACCGCATACGCGGAAACAGCCGATATTGCAGAGAGCGAGATCAATGCAATCTATACGGACAAAAAAATAGAAGACGAATTGCGCGGCATGAAAAAACCCTTTGAGGCAACGATTCGCTCGTACCAAAATAACGTAGAGAGCGTACTCGCGTTGGTGAAAGCCGTTTCAGAACACGTCTCAATTGCGCATCGTTTTTATAAGGTAAAGCGTACGCTCCTCGGCGGGACGCAACTCACCTATGCAGATAGGAACGCTCGCGTGGGCACGGTGCAGACCAAACTCCCCTTCGTTAAAGCGGCCGCGCTTGTCCGAGATGAATTTGCGGCACTAGATCCGCGCTATGCGGAGATTTTCGACAACCTCCTTTTACGCGGCAGTGTCGACATCTACCCCAAAAAAGGCAAGACGGGGGGCGCATACTGCTCAAGCAGCGTCGGCGTGCCGACAATGGTACTTCTAAACCACACCGATAATTTCGAATCCCTCAAAACGCTTGCGCATGAAATGGGCCACGCCATTCACGCAGAACGCGCAAAAACGCAACGCCCGCTCTACCAAGGCCACCCCATCTCGACCGCTGAGACAGCCAGCACGTTCTTCGAGGCCGTTGCCCTCAATCGGTTGATCCGTGACTTGCCCGAGAAGGATCGTATCGTAGCACTCCACGACAAGATTCAAGACGACATTAATACCGTTTTTCGCCAAGTCGCGTGCTTCGAATTCGAGAAATCGCTCCACAACGCTGTTCGCACAGAAGGGTACGTGCCGAAAGAACGCATCGCAGCTCTGATGAACGAGGCTATGCACCACTACTTAGGAGATGCTGTCACGCTTACTCCGGAAGACGGCAATTTCTTCGTAGCCTGGAGCCATGTTCGCCGTTTCTTTTACGTGTACGCCTACGCCTATGGTCAGCTCGTGAGCAAGGCACTCCACGTTGAGTTGGCCAGAGATTCTGCGTTTATAAAAAAAGTAGACGGATTCCTCTGTGCTGGCGAATCAGCGTCACCAGAGGCAATTTTCAAGACGTGCGGATTGGACGCGCTAAAGCCAGCACTTTTCTTGCAAGGCCTTTCCGCCATAGAGGCAGACGTCTCTGCGCTAGAGCGCCTCACGAAATAATGCTATCGTTTCTCCATGACGCTCTCAGAAGTACGTAGCAGGTTTCTCGCTTTTTATAAGGCACGCGGACACGCAGTCATTCCTTCGGCGCCCATAGTGCCTGAAAACGACCCTACGACCCTCTTCACTAGCAGCGGTATGCAGCCCTTGGTGCCGTACCTCATGGGCCAGCCACACCCAGAAGGGACGCGGCTCGTCGACGCACAGCTCTCGTTTCGCGCTGAAGACATTGAAGAAGTTGGTGACAACCGTCACACAACGTTTTTTGAAATGCTCGGCAACTGGAGTCTTGGTGACTATTTTAAGGCGGAGCAATTGCCGTGGGTATTTGAATTCCTTACGGACGATACAGTCGGTTTGGGACTCGACCCGCAGAAACTGTACGTGACCGTCTTCGGCGGCGACGTCGACGCAAAGATGGAGCCCGACAACGTTTCGGTAGACATTTGGCGAAAGCTTTTTTCGGAAAAGGGCATTGATGCGGGCTTTGTTGAGCTTGGCACAGAGGAGCGAGGTGGCGAAGTTGGCATGCAAGGCGGGAGGATTTTCTCTTTTGGCGCAAAGAAGAATTGGTGGAGCCGTGCGGGGGTGCCTGCAAAAATGCCAGTCGGAGAAATCGGCGGTCCTGACTCCGAAATCTTCTACGACTTTGGTACACCCCACAACACCGCCTTTGGCGCAGAGTGTCACCCCAACTGCGACTGTGGTCGTTTCATCGAAGTGGGCAATTCCGTCTTCATGCAGTTCATTAAGAGGGAGGACGGGTCCTTTGGCGAGCTGCCTAAACAGAACGTTGACTTCGGTGGCGGCCTCGAGCGACTGACGGCGGCAACACGTGGCAGTTCTGACGTATTTCTCAATGACGTATTTGATGCGGCTCGCGCTGTGCTTGAAAAGCGTTCTGGCACTAGCTATACGGCAGACGAGCGCACCACTCGTTCATTTCGGATAGTGCTCGACCACATGCGTGCCGCATCGTTTATGCTTGCAAGTGGCATTACTCCCGGGAACACTGAGCAGGGCTACGTGTTGCGCCGTCTCATTCGCCGGTCGATCCTTGAAATTGATAAGTTGGGTATTAACGGCCCCGTACTTGTGGCCGTAGCAGAGGGTTTCGGTCTCGCGTATGCTGACCAATACCCACTTATTAAAGAAGCACAACCGCAAATAAAGGATGAGCTTTCTAAGGAAGAAATTCAATTCCGTAAAACTCTGGTGCAGGGATTGCGAGAGTTCGATAAGTTCTGGAACGAGGGCAGTTGGATTTCTGGCACCGACGCATTCATTTTGTACTCAAGCTACGGCTTTCCATTAGACTTAACACGGGAGATGGCACGAGAACGTGGAGAGGACATGAACGAGAAGGAGCTTATGGTATTTTCCCGGCGCATGGAAGCACACCAAGCAGAATCCCGCGCAGGTGCGGCACAAAAGTTTGCCGGCGGTCTTGCTGACCACGCCGAGCAGACGGTTCGGTACCACACTGCCCACCACTTGCTTTTGAAAGCCCTGCAGCACGTGCTAGGGCCCGATGTGCACCAACGCGGTTCAAACATCACGACTGAGCGCCTGCGCATTGATTTTTCGTACGGAGAGAAGATGACACCTGAGCAAAAGCTAGAAGTCGAACGCATTGTTAATGAAAAGATTCAGGAATCGCTCCCGGTGATTCGCTCGGTCATGCCGAAAACGGAGGCAGAGAAGCTTTCCGCTGAACATGAGTTCGGTGCCACGTATCCTGAGCAGGTAAGCGTCTACTCCATAGGTCCGAAGGACGCCACACAAGACGCGCCGCAATTTGAGAGCGCCTACTCAATAGAGTTCTGTGGCGGGCCGCACGTCACCAACACTTCTGACATTGCTACAGGTGGTAAGAAATTCGTCATTCAGAAAGAAGAAGCTTCATCGGCGGGTGTACGGCGCATAAAGGCAGTTCTCGTGTAATTCAAGACGCTTCTAGTGTCGTATACTGCGGTATGTCTATGCCGCTTTTCTCTTGGCCTTTCAAACGGCGCACGTACGCAGCTATCGTTTGTGTCGACATTGGCGCAAATACCATCGGTGGAGCGTATACTGTGTTTCAAGAACAATCCCTCCCACACACGCTCTACGCCAAGCGCGTGCCAATCATTGCGCACAGCGGAGAAGAGCCCGGTGCGGCCATGATTCGCGCGCTGGAAGTTTTAGGAGTCGCACTGACTAGGGAAGGGGCGCCAGCGCTTCTGCGCGCCATGGGCTCAGGGCACATTTCAGGCGTGCTCGTTTCGCTTGACGCACCCTGGCAAACAACCGTTTTACGTACTGAAACCATAGAGGAGAAATCCCCTTTTGTGTTCACAAAACACACGGCGCGCACAATGCTTGCACAGCGCACGGAGATTCCAAACGGCATGACGCTCGTAAACGAAAGCATCATCGGCACACTGCTCAATGGGTATGAAACGCGGCAACCCTACGGCAAACGCGCGCATCGAGCAACGATCATGGCTCTCTCGTCTTTTGTCCGTGACGAAGTGCTCGCTCCAGTCGCGGCTACACTGCGTGCGCTCTATCACATACGTGTTCAATTCTCCATAACCGGGAGTTCATTACGCTACCAAGCCATCCGAGAAATATTTCCGCACGAGAACGATGCAATTCTGTTAGACGCTATTGGTACCGAAGTCTCCGTGACCTTAATTCGTAGAGGGTTGCTCGTGGCGTCTCTCGAGACGCCGTGCGCTCCACCTGGTTCGCCCGAGTGGACTGCCACTACGACCAACTTGCTTCGCCAAGTGGCAGTGCAGTATCCGCTGCCGCGTACGATTTTCATTCTTGCGGAAGACACCACTGCTGCAGCTGTGACTGCCGCCTGTCGGAGTCCGCTTTTTGGATCTATCTGGCTTACCGAGAAGCCTCCCAAGCTGGTATTTGTGCGGCCCAGCCACTTAGCCGCACTGGTGACCTCTTCCGGCACTCCAGACGTCGTCCTGAGCTTTATGGCCATTTACTGGCGACGCCACGAGGTGGGGCTGCGTTCGTAACGCACCTACTGCACACACGACCCGAAACAAAGCTGGTATACTGTAGGGCATGCGTACTCTTGATGACATAGTGCCGCCGTCGCGCCGCAGGGAAGCAGAGGGGTCGGATTCCCCAAACACTGCTTCACCTCGCTATGACCGTCCGCGGCACAGTTCCGGACACAGACTCTCTTCGATAACTATACTTGCCGCGCTTATTGTGATAGCTGCCTCCGTTGCGGCGCTGTTCTATTTTTCTAACGCGGAAGTTAAAATCACACCCAATGCGCTCACCGCCTCCGTACAGAACTCCTACACGGCGACAGCAAATACAGGGGACCTACCCTACGTACTGATTTCTGCTCAAAAAATTGCAAGCCAAAGTGTTCAGAGCTCAGGTACGCAAAAGGTAAATAGCAGTGCCTCAGGCCAAATAACTGTTTTCAACACACAAAACAAGGCGCAACGCCTTATTGCCACGACTCGGTTTGCAACTGCTTCCGGTCTTATTTATCGCATTCACACCGCTGTAACGGTTCCAGCAGGTTCTGCATCCAATCCGGGCACTGCAACGGCTACCGTGTACGCTGATCAGTCTGGAGATTCTTACAACATTGGTCCTTCGTCCTTTACCGTTCCCGGACTCGCCGGCACCCCTGAGGCAAGTCAAGTATATGCAAAATCAACGGCTGCAATGACGGGCGGCGCCTCAGGAGAAGTGCCAGTAGTCGATGCGCAAACTGAGGCCGCAGCCAGGACCGCCCTTAAGAGCGCGCTTGCCACAGACCTTCAGAGTGCCATTCTTGCCGAAGTACCTAGCGGCTACATTCTCTTACCTGGGGCTGCCACGACGACATTTGCCGATACGGCTATCACTGGTGGGACGACAGGTATGGCTGACGTCAAAGAGCAGGGGACCGTGACTGCTGTTGTTTTCCCTAACGAAGCGCTTGCCAAAGCTATAGCCTCTTCTGTCGCGGGACTTGACTACCATGGCGAACCTCTCACGCTCGCCGCTAATTCAGGCCTCACGCTCTCGCCGCTCTCTGGACTTCCGGACTCAAACGCTTCCTCCTTCACCTTTACGCTTACAGGTACCGTGCCACTCACGTACAAAGTCGATACGACGCAAATAAGTGCTGCGGTAGCGGGGAAGACTCGTGACGCCGCAGAAGTTGCCCTTACCAACTTTGCCCAAGTAAAGCAGGCCATTCTCATATTACGGCCGTTCTGGCGCCAAAGTTTCCCTGCAGACCCGACAGCAATCCACGTCGTTGTGGAAGGCCAGTAAAGCCATGTTTGACGATTCAGAAGGCACCTGCTACACTTTGCAAGTATCCGCATGACAGATGGAGAAAGCGTAAAGACAGCGGTAGGCACCGTTGAAGAGGTGTTGCCGAATTCTTTGTTTAGAGTCCGTCTGACTGTGGAAGAGGGCGCTCCCGAACAGCCCCTCGTTCTTGCGTATCTCGCAGGGAAAATGCGTTTGCATCGTATACGTGTCCTGATGGGTGACCAGGTCGACATGGTCATTGATCCCTACGGCGGACGAGCACGCATAATTCGGAGACTTACTTAACCCTATTCATGAAAGTTCGCGCTTCAATCAAGGTGCAACAGCCCGGCGACCAACTGGTTCGCCGCGGAGGCCGTCTGTACCGCATTAACAAAAAGAAGCCGCGCCGCAAGGCACGCCAGGGGTAGATCTATTTTTGTACTAAACTTAAACTATTATTCCATGCGTATTGCCGGTGTAACCATTCCAGACGACAAGCAGCTAGCGTATTCGCTGCCGCTCATTTTTGGTATAGGACCGACGCGCGCAAAGCAAATCTTGAATCAAGTCGGCGTGCCACTTACCAAGAAGGGTTCAGAGATCACTACTGACGAAGAGCAGCAGATTCGAACGCTTGCCGAAGGCTTCACGATTGAGGGCGAGCTGCGTCGCGACATTGGTCAAAACATTAAGCGCCTCAAGGATATTCGTTCCTACCGAGGCACACGTCATGAGCGAGGCATGCCGGTACACAACCAGCGCACCAAAACCAACTCCCGCACACGTCGCGGTAACGTCCGTAAGACGATGACCAGCGGTCGCCGTACGCTAGAAAAAACATAATTACTATGGGAAAGAAACGAATCATCAAAAAGCGCGGAAAAGGTCTCGACCAGGGCCGCAAAGATCGCGCACTATCCAAAGCCACGAAACGCCACATCGAAAAAGGCGTTCTGCATGTGGAGGCTACGTTCAACAACACGAAAGCAGTGCTCACCGACGAAAAAGGCAATGCTGTCATCATGTCCTCAGCAGGTGCACTCGGTTTCTCAGGCGCGCGCAAGTCGACGCCGTACGCAGCTGCAAAAGTCGGCGAACTCATGGGTGAGAAGGCGGTCATTATCGGACTCAAGGAGGCTAGCGTTATCATTCGTGGAGTCGGTGCTGGTCGCGAAAGCGTTTTGCGCGCCTTTTCCGGCAAGGGGATTCAGATCCGTTCCATCAAAGACGCGACGCCTGTGCCGCACAACGGCCCACGCCCGCCCAAGCCCCGTCGCGTGTAATCCTACATAGACTTTAGATATTACTTATGAAAACTGGTCCACGATACAAAATTGCCAAGCGCCTCGGCGCCTCGGTCTTCGAAAAAGCACAAACGCAAAAGTTTGCGCTCTCCGCTGAACGCAGCGCAAAGAATAAACGTCGTGGACGCGGTCGACAGAGCGAGTACAGCAAGCAGATGCTTGAAAAGCAAAAAGTGCGCATTACCTACGGCCTCACCGAACGTCAGTTCCGCAATTACGTAAACAAGGCGCTTACCGCGCACGCTTCGCAACCTGCAGAAAAGCTGCACGAGCTTTTGGAAATGCGCCTCGACAACGTTGCGTGGCGCATGGGTCTTGCACCGACTCGTCGTGCTTCCCGTCAGCTGATTGCTCACGGCCACATGACGATAGACGGTAAGAAGATGCGTATTCCTTCATACGCCGTTAACGTTGGCGAAAAAATCGCTGTGCGCGACGGTTCGAAAGAGCATGGTTTTTTCTTGAACTTTGGTGAGCGGTTTGTTGAGCGTCCACTGCCATCGTGGCTGTCCTGGAACGTAAAAGACATGACCGGCGCCGTAACGGAACGTCCTACCGTGGCGTCCGCAGACAGCGCGGGCGACTTGACGGCTGTGCTATCGTTCTATACGAGGTAATTATTCACGGTAAATACGATTGCGTTATGGAATACCACATCACACTTCCCAGTAAACCCCGAATCGTCTCAGAGGACGGCAACCAGGGCATTTATGAAATTGACTCGCTGTATCCGGGCTACGGACACACTCTTGGCAATTCGCTACGTCGCATTATCCTGTCGTCCATTCCAGGAGCCGCTATCACGCAGGTCCGCATTGAGGGTGTGCCGCACGAATTCGCTACCATGGAGGGCGTCCGCGAGACCGTCATGGAGATTCTGCTCAATCTGAAGCGCGTACACTTCGTACTCCACGGTGACGAGCCGCAGGTCGTCTCTCTTACTGCCAAAGGCTCTGGACAGGTCACTGCCAAAGACTTCAAGACGCCGAGCCAGGTGGAGATTAAGAATCCTGAGCAGTACATTGCTGAACTCTCTGGCAAGGCAAATCTCGAAATTGAAGCGACGGTGGAGCGGGGACTTGGCTACGTTGCTCGTGAGGTGCTCACTAAAGAGAAGGCTGACATTGGCACTATTGCGCTCGATGCCACGTTTGGTCCAGTTCGCCGCGTAAATTACGAAGTGGACAACATGCGTGTCGGGGACCGCACTGACTTCAACCGTCTGCGTATCTTGATAGAAACCAACGGCACCATCGCGCCTCGCGAAGCTTTTGAGCAATCAATCGAGACGATGATCCATCAGCTGAAGTCAGTCATAGGCTTTCAAGAGAGCGAAGCACGTTCAGAAGCAGGAAGTGCTGTGGATGCCGAAATGGTTACAGCAGCGGCGGATCCATCAAAGGTAAAAGTGGCGGATCTAGGGCTTTCCTCGCGAATCGTTTCCGCGCTCGAGGAAGCTGGCATAAAAAGCGCTGCTGGTCTTACCCGCAAGACGGAAGAAGCGCTCAAGGAGCTCGATGGCATCGGAGGCAAAGCGGTCACCGAAGTGAGTGACGCACTGGCAAAGATAGGACTCTCGCTTAAGGGCGATTAATTACACTATGGCGTACACCAAAAAAGCACAGACCTTCGGTCGACCAAGCAATCAGCGCGCAGCACTACTGCGCTCTCTCGCACGCTCACTCGTCATCGAGGAGCGCATTTCGACGACTGAAGCGAAGGCTAAGGCGCTACGCCCTGTAGTAGAGCGTCTTGTCACCTACGCAAAGAAAAACACAGTGGCCAGCCGGCGCCTCGCAAAGGCGCGTCTCGGTGATGACGCTGCCGTAAAGAAGCTTTTCGACGCCATCGCACCTCGCTACGCAGACCGAGCGGGTGGGTATACGCGTGTCACAAAGCGTGCCCTGCGCGGCTCAAATGACGCGCGAGAGCTTGCGTACATTTCATTTGTCTAGTATGAAAACAGTAATGCCCCAGATGACTCACACGATAGACGCAACCGACAAGGCCATTGGCCGTGTTGCGAGCGAGGCGGCGCACGCCCTGCTCGGGAAGCGCTCAGCGCTCTTCGTAAAGAACCAGGCAATGCCGGTGCGGGTCGTGATAGATAACGCGAGCAAACTCCATCTCCCTGAGCGCCGCGTGAAGGGGAAGATCTACCAGCACTACACCGGTTACCCAGGTGGCCAGCGCGAAGTACGCATGGACGTTATGATCGAAAAGAAGGGAATTGCAGACGTTGTCAGAAAGACTGTTGACGGCATGATTCCGCGCAACAAGCTTCGTGCGCTGCGTATGAAAAACCTTATTGTGAATGATTAGTGATATGACTACAACCGTTCCCATGGCCGTCGGCCGACGAAAGACTGCATCGGCATCCGTCCGCTTGCTTCCTGCAGAGAAGAATTCACTCGTAATCAACGGCAAAAGCCCAAAAGATTATTTTAAAACTGAAGAACGGGCTCGCGTAGCACTCGAGGCATTTGAGGTTTCAGGTGCGACTGCGCAGTATGCCGTTTCTGCCCGAGTAGTTGGCGGCGGTATTGCGTCGCAGGCTGGAGCTGTTCGCCACGCCATTGCGCGCGCCATCACGAAAGCAGAGCCAGAAACTCGCGCTGCTCTGAAGAGTGGCAAGCTTCTGACTCGCGACCCGCGTGCGAAAGAGCGCAAGAAGCCAGGCCTTGTGAAAGCTCGCAAGCGCAAGCAGTGGAGCAAGCGCTAAACAGTCAAAAAAACCGCCCATGAGGCGGTTTTTTTATAACCATTGCCGTGAACGATAACTCGGGGTACGCTTCGCGTGGGTCGCCCATCTACAAAAGCGCTAATCTTCACGTGCGCGCAGGTTGGTAAGACCGTGCCACTTCGGGTTCGCAGGGATTTTGTTCATGCAAACTATGTATCCGGCCCACAACATTCCCGCATACTCGTGGAAATTTCTTTTTTTGCACTTTTGACTCCAATCATTTTTTCAGGCATAGTAGGGGCATGACACAAGAATGGCATGGAGATGATATAGACACAGAGGATATTGCCTTTGAGCCGGAAAACAATGAGCCGCCGCGGGGGAGCGACGCGGAAAAACGCGTTGCAAAACTCACGAGTGATCTCGAGCAGTGCCGCACTGAAAAGCAGGAGTACATGGACGGCTGGCAGCGCGCAAAGGCTGATTACGTAAACGCACTTAAACGCTTTGATGAAGAAAAGAAAGTTGCAAAGGAGCGCGGCGTAGTAAAGGCTGCGGAGGCACTCCTCCCTGCGTTTGACGCCCTCGAGCGCGCGAAGGAACACGGTGACATACCGGAGGGTTTTGCAGGCATCGTGAAGCAGCTCGAGGGCGGTTTTGCGGGCCTCGGCCTTGAGGCCTTTGGTGACAGTGGTGATGCCTTTGATCCTGCTCTCCACGAGGCACTTGGACAAGATGCTGCAGAATCACTCGAGACGGACGATACAGTGTCAGCGGTGCTCGAAAAAGGCTGGCGCATCGGTGACGCAATTATTCGCCCAGCGAAAGTACGCGTAAGAACGTTTCAGGTGTAGAGTTGCAAAGCAGGCATACGTTTCGGTAAAATCTCATTAGCTAACTTATTTATTTACCTATGGCAAAAATTCTTGGAATCGACTTGGGAACAACAAACTCCGCAATGGCGATTGTCGAAGGCGGCGAGCCGCGTGTGCTTGAGAACGCAGAGGGCGCACGTACGACGCCATCGATTGTGGCCATCGGAAAGAACGGCGAACGCACTGTGGGCACACTCGCAAAGCGTCAGTCAGTGACGAACCCTCTGAATACCATCTACCAAATCAAGCGTTTCATTGGTCACTCCTTTGACGAGCCGGACGTACAAAAGGACAAGGCAGTAGTGCCATTTGAGATGAAGAAAGGCGACAACGGTGGCATTGAAGTGAAAATGGGAGAGAAGTGGTACCGCCCAGAAGAGGTATCCGCAATGATTCTCGGTAAAATGAAAGCCGACGCCGAAGCGCGTCTCGGAGAGAAGATCACGGAGGCTGTCATCACCGTGCCGGCATACTTTAACGACGACCAGCGCAGCGCGACCAAGGCCGCGGGTCAAATTGCTGGTCTCGACGTGAAGCGCATCATCAACGAGCCGACGGCAGCAGCGCTCGCCTACGGCTTCAACAAGAAGAAAGATGAAAAAATAGCCGTCTTCGACTTCGGCGGTGGTACGTTTGACATCTCAATTCTAGAAGTGGGAGACGACGTTATTGAAGTAAAGAGCACCGACGGCGATGCACACTTGGGCGGTAAAGATCTCGATCAAAAAATCATCAATTGGCTCGCAGAAGAGTTTCGCAAAGAGAGTGGTATTGATGTAAAAACAGACGCCCTTGCGCGTCAGCGACTCGACGAGGCAGCCGAGAAAGCAAAGATTGAGCTCAGTAGCGCCATGGAGACGGAGGTAAACATTCCATTTCTCACAAGCGACGCCTCGGGTCCGCGCCACCTCTTGATCAAAATGACGCGCGCAAAGCTCGAGGAGCTCTCGGCTGAATACATAGAGCGCGCACTAGCTATCACCAAGCGCGCTATGGAAGCGTCGCCGTTTACAGTGGCTGACATTCAGGAGGTTATTCTTGTGGGCGGCCAGACCCGCATGCCAGCCATCCAAGCAGCGGTTGAAAAGTTCTTTGGCAAGAAACCAAATATGACCGTGAACCCAGACGAGGTGGTGGCCATAGGTGCCGCTATTCAGGCAGGTATTCTCCAGGGTGACGTGAAGGACATCCTGCTTGTCGACGTCATTCCGCTTTCTCTGGCCATTGAAACGATGGGGGGCGTTGCCACAAAGCTCATAGAGCGAAACACTGCCATCCCTACGAGCCGCTCCCAGACGTTTTCTACCGCAGCCGACAATCAGGCGTCGGTCGAAATTCACATTACCCAAGGTGAGCGAGCCATGAGCGCAGACAACAAGTCACTTGGGCAGTTTATGCTTGACGGCATTCCACCAGCTCCTCGCGGCATGCCACAAGTGGAAGTTACATTCGACGTCGATGCCTCCGGCATCCTCACGGTGAAGGCAAAAGAGAAGACAAGTGGCAAGGAGCAGTCGATTCGCATTGAAGGCTCGACCGGCCTCTCTAAAGAGGACATTGAGAAGATGAAGAGTGATGCTGAGACTCACGCAGCGGAAGACGAGAAGCGCAAAGAACTCGTCGAGGTGAGAAACGTCGCCGACCAAACCATCTACGCTGCAGAGAAGGCAGTTAAAGACAGTGGAGAAAAAGCAGGTCAGGAGGTCGTGCGTGAAGTGCAGGACGCTATTGACGCTGCCAAAGTAGCGCGGGGCAGCGAAGACGCCGAGACCATAAAAAAAGCCACAGAAGCGCTCTCCACTGCACTCTCTAAAATTGGAGAGGCCATGATGAAACAGCAAGCAAGTGCTCCTGAGGCGACAGCGAGTGCCGCGGACACAGACACGACGGAAAAACCAGAAGACGACAGCAACGCCCCTGACGCTGAGTTCACCGAGAAATAACAATGGCGAAGGACTACTACAGTGTTCTTGGCGTTGACAAAAAAGCCACGCAAGACGACATAAAGAAAGCCTTCAGAAAACTTGCGCACAAGTACCACCCGGACAAAGGTGGGCAAGACGAGTCACGCTTCAAAGAAATAACTGAGGCGTATTCGGTGCTTTCCGACGACAAGAAACGCCGCGAATACGACAATTACGGACAAGCGTTCCCAGGTGGCGGGCGCACTCAACAGCAGCAGGGCGGCTTCGGAGGCTTCGACTTTTCCCAATTCCAGCAAGGCTTCGGAGGCGCTGGCGTAGAATTCGACTTCGGTGACATATTCGGTGATGTCTTCGGAGGCAGAAATGCTGGCAGAAGCGCGGAGCCGCGTGGCCGCGACATTTCGATGGACATTGAACTTCCATTTACCGAAGCGGTCCTCGGCACAAAACGCACAGTGCTCATTGGTCGTGTCTCCACCTGCGACCTCTGCGCAGGAAGTGGAGGAAAGCCTGGCACCGAACTCGAGACCTGTAAGACCTGCAACGGTGCAGGGCGCGTACACGAGATGCGCAACTCAATCCTCGGACAGTTTTCGAGCGTGCGCGTGTGTTCTGTCTGCGAAGGCACGGGGAAAATTCCAAAAGAAAAATGTCCCGACTGTAAAGGGCACGGCGTACTGCGCAAAGAAGTCGAGATTGCCATCACCATACCGAGTGGCATTGATAACGGGGAAATGATTCGACTGACCGGGCAAGGCGAAGCAGTCAAGGGCGGTATCAGTGGAGACCTCTATGTGAAAGTCCATGTCAAACCTCACGAGGTATTCCGTCGGGAAGGCATGAATCTCGTTATGGATCTTCCGGTCAAGCTTACGGACGCACTTCTCGGAACCACGGTGCCGCTGCAAACCATTGACGGGAAAACGCTCGATGTGAAAATCCCTCCTATGAAAAAGGCTGCTGAGCTGCTACGTATACGCGACAAGGGTGTACCTGTCGACGGCTCCAAGGGTGACCTCATTATTCGTCTCACGGTTGCCATGCCGCAAAAGCTCTCCAGCAAAGCAAAAGCTGCTGTGGACACACTTCAGGGCGAGGGCCTCTAGAGAGGTATACTTACGCGCACATGAGCGCTGCTGTAGAAGGATTTTCCCAAGTGAACACCATTGCCACGCACACGGCGCTCACCGTGTACGGCTACGTGGGCAATTTCCTAGCACTCATAGTACTCGCTGCGATATTTTTTCTCCTGGCGCGCTTTCTCGGCCGGGGCCCCTTCGTCGCTCTACTGCTTTCACTTTATGCCGGCTATGCCGTGTATGCGTCCTTTCCCTACGAGTCATTCCTCCCTACGGCGCCGGCGATAACCGCTTTTGCAGCGCACGCTGGTCTTTACGGAGTGACTGTCGTTGCTTTCTACCTGATACTGCGCAGAGTCGTTGTCTCTGATTTTCTGTACATAGGCCTGTTCGGTGTAATCGTGTTGTCAATACTGGCAGCTGCCTTCCTCATTGCACTTGGGTACCACGTTTTCGCTGCAGAACACATCTACACATTCCCCAGCATCATTCAGACACTTTTTGCACCTGCGCAATACTTTTTCTGGTGGTTCATCGCACTCGCCGTGGGTATCTTCTTTTTGGCTCGCTAAGTTGATTTAATAAACCCTGTGGTAGAGTAGCCGGATGCCCAGTGAGACAAGAGAGAAACGAGCGGTTCGTCCGTGGCTTATTTTCAAGACATATTCGACGGAAATTCTCAAATTCCCATGGTTGTTTGCTACGGTCGTCTTCGGTCTCCTGACGCTCCAGGCTTCCGAGCTTGTTGCGCCACTCTACTTCAAACAGTTTTTTAATATTCTTGCAGGCGGCCCAAACGTCCCGGGTGTAATGCACAGCTTGCTGGTGACGCTTGCCATTATTGCAGGATTTTCGATTCTCTCCTGGGCGGCGCGACGCATACAAGCATTTTCGATGCAGTACCTTGAGTCGTCGGTCATGGCCACGCTCTACGAGCGAGCGTTCCAGTACCTCATCGGTCACTCATACAATTTTTTCACGTCGCAATTCAGTGGCACGCTCACGCGACGCGTGAGCAAATTTGCAGGATCCTTCGAGATGCTTTTCGACGCCTTTACGTTTCAGTTTGTGCCCACCACGCTCTTTCTTGTGGGCGCCATAACCATACTAGCGGTGCGCAATCTTACGCTCGGCGTGATTCTTTTCGTATGGACCGTAGTATTCGTTTCTATTCAGATTTTTTTTGCGAAGCTGCGACAACCGATACGAAACGCTCGCGCGGCCGCAGACAGCAAGGCTGTAGGAGCGCTCTCAGACGCCATCTCAAACCAAAACACCATTGCGCTTTTTGCCGGAGGCGCCTTTGAGACGGACCGTTTCAGAGACACCATAACCTCCTGGAGAAAGGCCACTATTCGCTCTTGGAACACCGACGAATACGTCTGGACTGTTGTGGGCTTTCTAATGATCATCATTGAAATAGCGCTCTTGTACGGCGCAATCCACTACTGGACACTTGGACTCCTCACACTTGGTGACTTTGCCCTTATCCAGGCGTATTTGCTCGGCACGTTCGATCGCCTCGTTGGTCTCAATCAGCAGCTGCGCCGTTTCTACGATTCCATTGCTGACGCGAGCGAAATGATCGACATTCTGGAGCTGCCTCAGGAGGTGCAAGATGCGGCCGGGGCAGCACCTCTGACAGTGAGTCGCGGCGCCATTGCGCTCTCGGACGTAGATTTCTATTTTAATCCAGAGACACCCGTTTTTGAGAAATTTTCACTTTCTATTGCCGGCGGAGAAAAGGTGGCCCTTGTCGGGTACTCGGGGTCTGGTAAGTCAACAATTACACGGCTTCTGCTGCGCTTCTTTGATGTGCAGAGCGGCTCGGTAACCATAGACGGACAAGACATTAGAAGCGTGACGCAAGATTCACTGCGCAATGCCATTGCCTACGTACCGCAGGAGCCAATTCTTTTCCACCGCACACTGATGGAGAACATCCGCTACGGGAGACGCTCCGCCACCGACGCAGAAGTTGTCGCGGCAGCAAAGTCAGCACACTGTCACGAGTTTATAGAAAACCTCTCCGACGGCTACGACTCCCTGGTGGGGGAGCGCGGTATAAAGCTTTCAGGAGGTGAGCGCCAACGCGTAGCGATTGCCCGTGCCATTTTAAAAAACGCACCCATTCTTATTCTTGATGAAGCCACATCGAGTCTCGATTCAGAAAGTGAGGCACTCATTCAAGACGCTCTTGAGAAACTCATGCAAGGTAAGACCGTGATTGCGATAGCGCACCGGCTCTCGACGGTCATGAAAATGGACCGCATCATTGTGATGGACCACGGGACCATCGTCACCAGCGGAACACACAGCGAGCTTCTCGCAGGCGAGATGAATCTCTACCAAAAGCTGTGGAACATTCAAGCGGGTGGTTTTGGCGCATAAGCACTGCGTCGTTTATCGTATACTTACCATCTCATGGACACCACAGAAACGAGTGCCACAGTAACGCTTAAAGAAGGTGTGGCTGGCATTTGGCGGCATGCCCGCGAGTATCGCGGTCGCTTGCTGTTGCTGTCTTTGCTCGGACTTGTCTCAGCTGCCACCAATGGCGCTGTCCCGTACGTCACTGGGCGTTTTTTTGATGCACTCATTCAACTCTCGCAGGGAAGCAGCACCACACTCACTGGATGGCCACTCTGGGCAGCATTGCTCTTCGTGTGGGCACTCATTCAAGTCGTTGCAAACTTAGTTGACTGGATCACAGATCGTGACAGGCGACGCATCGATTCGAAAGTACACGTCGACATACAGGCGGAAGGTTTCGTTCACCTTTTTCGTCTCCCTCTTTCGTTCCACACAAACGAACACATCAACGCCGAGCTTTCTCGCATTAGCATGGCGGGTTGGCGTATCTCCGCCATCATACAGACAGTTATGTTGCTTGCACCACAACTGCTCTCTGTTTTGATAGGCCTTGCGCTTGCCGCAAGCATCAGTGTTCCGATGGCAGGCGTTCTTACTTGCGGCGTGGCGCTCTACGTTATTGTGCTCGTCGTCATGCTCCGACCCATCGCACGCATTGATCACGAAGCGCACGAGGTCTGGAACGATTCTTGGAACGATGCCGCAGCTGCGGTGCAGCAAGCAGCGTCCATAAAGCAGGCCGCGGCGGAAGAATACGAAAGTTCTAAAGTGCACCAAGCACTAGGTGGCACTGTGTTCAATCTTTGGTACACGCTTGAAAAAACATGGAGCAATGTGGGTTTCTTTCAGCGCATCATCGTGTTCTTGACCCAGCTTGTAGTCTTTATCTCCTCTGCTCACTTGGTGGCAGCTGGAGCACTTACTGTGGGCGACCTTATCGCACTGAACGGTTACTCTCTTCTTTTCTTTGGTCCTTTTGTCGCTCTTGGCCAAAGCTGGCAAACCATGCAAAACGGCATAACCGCGGCCGGACAGCTCGAGCGCCTGTTCCTCCGAGACGAGGAAGACTATCACCCAAAAAATGCAGAGCAGGTTGTCGAGCGCACGGGGCTCGTCTCTTTTGACCACGTCTCCTTCACCTATGGAGAAGGCTTGAGCAGCGTACTTCACGACATAACCTTTGTCACGAAGCAAGGCGAATCTATCGCTCTCGTGGGAGAATCAGGAGGCGGCAAAAGTACAACAGTCTCACTTATTTCGGGCTATTATTTTCCAATAGAGGGCTCCGTCACCGTAGACGGAGTCGACACCCGCGCTTGGGATCTCACGGATTTGCGAAAGCGCATCGGAATAGTGCCACAAGAAGTCGCGCTTTTTAACGAAAGCGTCCGCACCAATATTCGCTACGGCACCTTTGACGCGAGCGACGAGGCTGTCGAGGAAGCAAGCAAAAAAGCACACATCCACGACTTCATCATGAGTCAGCCCAGTGGCTACGAAACACTGGTGGGTGAACGGGGCATCAAGCTTTCTGTTGGGCAAAAGCAGCGCATTGCCATTGCACGCGCAATCCTGCGCGACCCAGAGATTCTCATTCTCGACGAACCAACAAGCGCCCTCGATGCCGAAACAGAACGTCTGATTTCGCAGTCGCTCGATACGCTCATGAATGGGCGCACTACGTTTATCATTGCGCACCGTCTCTCAACCGTACGCAAAGCAGACCGTATCCTCGTTCTCAAGGACGGGCGTATCGTTGAAGAGGGAAATCACGAAACCCTCATGGCGATTTCAGGAGGCACGTATCGTCACCTCTACGAGCTCCACGTTGGTCTTTCTGACTAGTGGTATAGTTTCTGCATGACATTTGCCGAAGAACTGAAGGCACGCGGACTCGTCGAGCACACGTCCGCAGACCTTGAGACCATCCTTTCCCAGAAGCGCACCGTGTACCTAGGCGTTGACCCCTCGGCAGACTCCATGCAAGTAGGGAATTTGGCTGTCGTATTTCTCATAAAACGCCTCGCCGAGGCAGGCCACAAGTTTGTGCTTCTGGTCGGCGGGGGCACTGGCATGATAGGCGACCCCAAAGAAAAGGGCGAGCGGGCGCTTTCAGAGGCAAAGACAGTCGCGGCAAATGCCCGCGCTCTAAAGCGCCAAATGGAGCAAATCATAGGCGGGCGCATCACCGTCGTAAACAACGCTGACTGGCTGCTCAAGGTTGGCCTGGTAGATTTTTTGCGTGACATCGGCAAGCACTTCACCGTAAACGAACTCATAAAGCGTGAAATAATTAGAAAGCGTCTTGAGACACCGGACGAGAGCATTTCCTATACCGAGTTTGCGTACTCTCTCTTGCAGGGCTTTGACTATCTCACCCTAAACCGCACCAAAGGTGTCGATTTGCAAATCGGCGGAAGCGACCAGTGGACCAATATTTTGTCAGGCGTTGAGCTCATTCGCAGGAAAGAAGGGAAGACAGCCTACGCATTTACCATTCCGCTCGTTACCGACTCAGCGGGTAAAAAGTTTGGCAAGTCTGAAGGAAACGCTGTGTGGCTCGACGCTAAGAAGACATCACCGTTTCGGTTCTATCAGTTCTGGCTACAGTTGCCGGACGACAGCATCGAAAAGTATCTGAAGGTCTATACTTTTCTTACGCTCGCCGATATTGATGCCCTCATGGAGCGGCATCGTGCTGCCCCGCAAGAGCGTGAGGCGCAAGAAACGCTTGCCCGTATTGTGACCGAGCTCGTGCATGGCCCTGCCGCTGCCGCGCAAGCTGCGGCGGCCACAGACGCACTCTTTGGAGAGACACCCTTTAGCAAGCTCTCGCGAGAAGCCCTCGCAGTCACGCTTGCGGAGGCACCCTCAGTTGTCCTCAAAAAGAAAGACATGGCAGACGGTATACCACTTGTAGACACGCTCGTTAAAGGTGGTCTTGCGAGTTCAAAAAGCGAAGCTCGTCGACTCATTGAAGCAAAAGGCGTTACACTCGGTGGTTTGCCCATTCAAAGCGTAGATCAAAAGGTATACCTGGGTGACCTCTCAGGCGGTTTTGCCCTCGTCCGAAGAGGGAAGTCCGGTGTTCTTGTCCTTGTTTTAAAATAATGAAAACCGAGTACGAAGCCACTTTTTGGCCAATCGACAAGGATGCCATTCGAAATAAACTCATCTCCGTAGGTGCAACGCTCTCGGTGCCCGAGCGTCTTATGAGACGTCGAACGTTCAATCTTCCGCCAGGTCAATCTACACCCACTCGGTTTGCACGTGTCCGCGACGAAGGTGACAAAATCACCATGAGCATTAAAGATATTGGCGGCACAAAAATTGAGGATCAAAAGGAGGAGGAAATAGTGATCGACAGCTTTGAAAATGGCGCCGCACTTTTGCTCGCAATGGGTTGCATTGAAAAGGCATATCAAGAAACCAAGAGAGAGCTTTGGACACTCGATGGTGTAGAGATCATGATAGACGAGTGGCCGTATCTGGAACCACTTATCGAGGTGGAGGGACCAGACGAAGCAAGTGTGCGAGCCGTTTCAGAAAAAATAGGATTCCCGTGGAGCGATGCTCGATTCTGTGCAATTGGGACTATTGTCAGTGAAAAGTACGGTGTGACAGAAGACTTCATAAATAATCATGTGCCGCGAATTGTCTTTGACGAGCCAAACCCTTTCCAATAATAGATAAGGGTTTACGAAACCCATAATTTTGAGTTTAGACTGGAAATCGGCTATAGTGCAGGAACTGCGTCGGTGGCAGAGTGGTCAATTGCACTTGG
>CAYQCB010000005.1:29399-34202 GCA_964415875.1 uncultured Candidatus Saccharibacteria bacterium | reverse complement strand
GCTTTTGTCGAGGGCAAATTGCCGTTGTGTGCGAGTGCGAGTGTGCCACCTCTTACTATGAGCGGCTGCGCGTGCTCAAGGAGTGAACCGCCGGCGGTGGAGTAGCGGTCGTGGCCTATGGCTGCGTACCCCGCAAGATTCTCTATGTCTTTTTCACTAAACACTTGCATGACGAGTCCCATGCCTTTGTGTGAGTGAAGTCGCGTACCGTCGGAAACACAAATGCCGGCACTTTCTTGTCCGCGGTGCTGCAGTGCAAAGAGTCCAAAGAACGTGAGGCGAGCTGCTTCAAGGCCCTTTCCGTACACGCCAAAGACACCGCATTTTTCTTTGAGTTCGCTCATGAAAACAGTATAGCAAGTGGCGCGTGGTGAGTGGCGAGTGCGGTACGATAGGGACACGATGATTGCGTATACGCTTCGCAAATACAGGCGTTCCAGGCGGATACGTCTTTCGGTGCATGCCGATGGGCGCGTGGTGGTGACGGCTCCATTGCGTGTGTCCGTGCGTGCAGTGGAGGAGTTTGTGCAAGAGAAGACGCCGTGGGTAGAGGAGAAGTTGGCAGCATTTGCGCCGTTGGGGTTGGAAAAGACGGCGCGGCGCAGCCGCGCCGAGTATTTGAAACACAAAGAAGCCGCGCGCACCCTTGCGCGCACCCGGCTCGCGCACTTCTCGGCGCTCTATGGCATCGCGCACGGTTCGGTGAGCATACGCAACCAAAGCACGCGGTGGGGAAGCTGCTCGCGAAAAGGAAATTTGAATTTTAATTATAAAATCGCACTGCTCCCGAGCGAGCTCGCCGACTACGTGATAGTGCACGAGCTCGCTCACGTACGTGAATTTAATCACTCAAAGCGTTTTTGGGATCTCGTGGCGTATACCATTCCTAACCACAAAGACGCGCGCACTCGTCTGCGCACGCTTTTTCACACGATATACTGAGAACATGACCGACAGAACGCTGCACACACAGTGCGTGATTGCGGGCGGCGGACCGGCAGGCGTGATGCTGGGCTACTTGCTGGCGCGCAGTGGCGTCGAAGTTGTGGTGCTTGAGAAGTGGCCGGACTTTTTTCGAGACTTTCGCGGAGATACGATTCACCCCTCCACCATGGAGCTCTTGCACGAGCTCGGCTTACTCGAAAAATTTCTCGCGCTCCCGCACGACGAAACGACACAGCTCGAGGCAGACATTGGCGATGAAAAAGTTACGATCGCGGATTTCTCGCACTTGCCGACAAAAGCAAAGTTCATTGCCTTTATGCCGCAGTGGGATTTTTTGAATTTCATTACTGCCGAAGCTAACAAGTATCCTTGTTTCAAGCTTCTCATGGAAACACAGGCTACTGACGTCATAAAAGAGAAAGACACTATTGTGGGTGTGCATGCACGCGACCAGAAGGGTGATTTTGAAATACGCGCAAACCTTGTGGTGGGATGTGACGGCCGCCACTCAACCATAAAGGAGAAGGCTCTCTTCAAAAGCATCACCCGCAGTTCGCCCATAGACGTATTGTGGTTTCGCATCTCACGCATTCAAAGCGACCCAGCGTTCTCTCTCGGAAGGATCGAACACAACCGGGTTCTCATCATGATTGAACGCACTGACTACTGGCAGTGTGGCTATGTGATGATAAAAGGCGCATTTGACGACATAAAAGAGCTTGGTCTGAACGCATTTCAAGAAAACATTCGCCGCGTTGCTCCCGTCCTGGGTGAGCGGTGCCGCGAAATCGATACGTGGGACAAGGTAAAGTTGCTGACGGTGACTGTTGATCACCTTGCCACGTGGCACAAAAGCGGCTGCATGTGCATCGGGGACGCTGCGCACGCCATGAGTCCGGTGGGTGGGGTGGGTATTAACCTCGCCATACAAGATGCGGTCGCCGCAGCAAACGTCTTGGTGGACGCCTTTGGGCGCGGCGTGCCAAACGAGTCAGACCTTGCAAAGATACAAAAAAGACGCGCCTTTCCTGCGCGCGTAACGCAGGATGCACAGGTGTTTGTGCAAGACAAAATTCTGAGACACGTGCTCGGCAGCACGGAGCAGGTTCGCCTCGCGTGGCCACTGAAACTCCTAAAATCGTTTCCTCTGCTACGACGCATTCCAGCGAGGGTGATTGGTTTGGGCGTACGAAGAGAGCACATACTGACGAGAGAAGTAGCATAGCAAGAGAGTGCGAGGTGGTATGCTAAAAGCATTATAAGACTCAAGGATAGATATGAATAAAACATACCTGATAGGAGGCATTGTGGTGGTAGTGCTTTTGGCGGGTGCCTGGTACTTCACTGCTACGCATACGCAAAAGAAAGCAGTAGAGACGAGTGCAACGCTGGCAAATCCTGCGTCAACGTACTGTGTAAACCTTGGTGGGCAAGTGTCTCTCACTGAAGAGCCTGGCGGACAAGTGGGTTATTGCCACCTTCCTGATGGTCGCGTGTGTGAGGAGTGGGCGCTCTTTAACAACAAGACGTGTTCTGCTCCTGGCGCTACAGCAACTGCCTCTACGACCATTCCTTTGCCGTCGATGGAGGGTATTTACCCGCGGTAGTTTTGCTTCCGCTCACTTGCACTTGCACTTGCACTTGCTTGGGCGCAGACTAGATTGCGGAGTATAACCGTACGAGAGGAGGCCACCTTGTCGGACGCTCAAACAAAACCAAGTGTGTTTTTTAAGGGCCGAGTTGTCGTCGGCTCACCTCAAACGTTAGTCTGCCTCATGGAGATGGCGGCCGAAAGGCAAAGCGACAATCTGAGTCCGCCATCACCTGACGAGATGTATGCGGTTTGGTGGGCAGAGACCAGTGACGGCGGTCGGTCCTTACACGCCAAGTATATGGAACTCGTAGATACGCCGCGTGGCACTCAAGAGATTCACCTCAATGACGAGAGGGCAGTGTGCGACTTGCTAAACGAGTTGCTGGCAACGCAGTGAAAAATACCGGCCGCGCAAAACGCGGCCGGTATGTTCATTTGAGAAACTTCACCACAACGTTATCCACGTGACTCCCTTGTGTGGTTGTGGAGCCTGGTGCACACTGTGTGCTGGCCGCTCGTATACGGGAGAATGTGTGTTGGGAATTAAAGATCACAGACACGACTGCGCTCTTCAGTTCGCTCTTGCGGTGCTCCTAGCAGAACACCTTGGAGAACCGCCGAACAACTGCCGGAGAATAATGTTGTTGTGGGTGGAAAGAGGCTGCGCTCAACGTTATAGGGAGATAGTCGATACGTGCCCGGAGGCAATACCGGAGGCGTCTGATACTGAGGGGGTGCAAACGTTATTTCAAAAAGTGCTGTGTCACAAAATAGTTCGTGAAGACACAAGTTAGACCCGGCCGCTGCTCAGCAGCCGGGTCTTCTGCTATGCTTAGTGCATGATGAAATACGTTGCTGGAGCAATCTTCTTCTTTGTCGCTGCGGTCGTACTTGTGTGGCTTCTGTCTCGAGGTGCGCGTCAAACATCTCCGACGAGTGTGCCGCCAGGGGTCACCGTGTATCAGTCTGGCGTGCTGGGCGTGGTGAAGAGTGGTCCCACCTGTCCTGTTGAACGCGATCCTCCAGATCCACAGTGTGCAGACAAACCATACGTCACAACGGTCGTCGCAAGGCGTGCAGACGGCTCCGCTCCCGATACAAGCGTTCGGACTGACGCCGACGGAGCGTTTCATTTGGCCTTGCCGCCGGGGGACTACAACATCTCCGCTCTTGGGGGGTCTCCGCTACCCAGGTGTACTGGCGTATCAGTCACCGTGCCTGCGGTCGGCTACGTAAACGCAGATATTATGTGTGATACAGGTATTCGATAACGGTAAAAGTGTATACTATGCGCATATCATGCAGATTGTTTGGAACAAGGTAACGTGGTACTCGCAGGCTGCAGCGCTGATTATTTTTGTCGGTTGCTTTGTAGTAGCTTTTTCTCTCGGGGTGCGTTGGGAAAAGTCACACATGGAAGCGACGCTCGCAGCTCACTCTGCTGTCGCAACCACGACACCGGGCGAGTCGCAGGATCATACTCCAGTGGTTGGGAATGTCATGCTCCCAGCGTGGGTGGGGGATATGGTGGTGGTTACACCGCAGAGTAACGGAAGCACGATCGCTCTTAAGAAAAATGAACGTTTTGCGATTCGTCTTGGCGATGAACTTAATTGGACGCTTCTGTTCAGTCCTTCTTCCGGCATTGTGCGCGTAGCACACACAACCACTGCAGACGGTTTCCAGGGAGTGTACGAAGCGGCACAAAACGGTACGACGACACTCACAGCAACAGGAAAGCCTGTGTGCGCACCCACACAGCCTTGCCCGCAGTATCTTGTAGAGAACAAGGTCACGTTTGTGGTGCACTAGCTGAGTGTTTGCACCAGCGTTCGTTGGGTAGTAGTCTGAATAACAGGCCATTAGTTTGTACCTGTCAAAAAAAGGGGGCGAAAATGACGTCAACGTGGTTCGTAGGCCCTCTCGTCATAATCGAAGAGGGAAAGGGTTATCGGGTTACTCGTGGCGAGCGTTCTGCGAGAATGTCACCAACGCTGTTACGGATTCTCGTCTTTATAACGAACCATCCAGACGAGGGGCTTGCGCTGGAACAGATTGTAAACGGACTGCGTCCTGCAAACGCTCTCTCAGAAAGTAGTGTGCGTCTGCACATCTCAGAGATACGGCGGATCATGGTCGAAGTTGGTTGGAAAGTGGAGTTTGGGCGCCGGCTATATTGGAGTGGTAAAAAATATACGTGGTCGCCCCACCCCAGAGACCCCGTCACGCCACCACAGCCGCTCCCTGCACTTGACGAGGTCCCA
>CAYQCB010000005.1:0-29299 GCA_964415875.1 uncultured Candidatus Saccharibacteria bacterium | reverse complement strand
GATACAAAGTGGGTGCAAGTTGCGTTTCCGGATACAGTGCTCACGACCACTCTCGCAGGCGTGCGTAAACGTCGGAAGTTTGCACCGTGGATGTCGTACGTCTCCGTCTCTGCTCTGAGACTCGTTTCAGCGCACACAGCTTGAGGGCTGTGTGCGTTCTTCTTTAGGCCGAATCGGTTGAACTGGTACAATGAGGGTATGACTCAGTCCGAAGCGCTTCGCGTCTTAAAAACGGGCGCAAATGTTTTTCTTACGGGGGAACCAGGCAGCGGCAAAACGCATGTCATCAATGAGTATATTGCGTGGTTGCGCTCCTGTGGTATTGAGCCGTCGGTGACGGCAGCTACTGGTATCGCGGCGACTCATGTGGGCGGCATGACCATTCACTCTTGGAGTGGTATCGGTATTGCTGAGTCGCTCTCAGACGCCGATGTAGATCGCATTGCTTCAAAGGAACACATTGCAAAGCGTCTCCAAAAAGCAAAGGTGCTGATTATTGAAGAAATTTCAATGCTTTCGGCCACTACGTTTGAAATGGCTGATCGCGTCTGTCGAGAGGTGCGTCGCATTGACGCGCCGTTTGGTGGGCTGACGGTCATACTTGTGGGAGATTTTTTTCAGTTGCCGCCCGTGTCACGCGGCAGAGAGTCGGTCTTTGCGTACCATTCGCCCGCATGGAAAGACTTGCATCTTCTGGTGTGCTATTTGACCGAGCAACACCGCCAGGATGATGCGGCATTTCTTGAGATCTTGTCCGTGATTCGCTCCGGGAAGGCAGACGAGACCCAGTTTGATGCACTCATGCGTAGGCAGGCAGACGACGACCTGCTTCCAGAAGACGCGCCGCGGCTCTACTCACACAACGCGGACGTTGACCGACTGAACGCCGCCGAGCTCGCCAAACTTCCCGGAGAAGTAAAAAAGTTTCGCATGAGCTCCTCCGGTAAAGATTCTTTGATAGATGCGCTCATTCGAGGGTGTCTTTCTCCGGAAGTACTTGAACTGAAGATTGGCGCTGCAGTCATGTTCACTAAAAATTCACCGCAAGGACACTTCGTAAATGGAACGCTTGGATTTGTGAAAGCGTGGGGCGAGGATGGTGTGCCTCTAGTGGAGACCCGAGACGGTTTCCTCACCGCTGCCGAGCCCATGGAGTGGCAAGTAGAAGAGCAGGGGAAGGTTCGCGCCAGTGTGGCTCAGGTGCCGCTGCGCCTTGCGTACGCTATGACGGTGCACAAGAGTCAGGGCATGAGCATGGATGCGGCAGTCGTTGATCTCTCGAAAGCTTTTGAATATGGACAGGGTTACGTAGCGCTATCGCGCGTACGCACTCTCTCCGGGCTTCATTTGCTCGGTTTAAATACGCGCGCCCTCGAGGTACACCCTGAGGTGTTGCAGCGTGATTACGGTTTCAGAGAGGCGAGCGAAGCTGCTGCCGATACGTTCGGGGAAATGCCTGTTGACGAGCTCTATACGATGCAGAAAGCGTTTGTAAAATCGCAAGGTGGGGCATGGGTGGAGAAAAGCGCAGAAGGAGTGGGAAAGCGCGCAGCAAAAAAAGCTGGCGACACCATGCCCGGGCGCCTCGCTGAGACGCTCACGGCGGTGCGCGATGGTTCAAATTTATCGCAAATCGCAAAAGACCGCGGCTTAGCAGTTTCTACCATTGTGAAGCACCTTGAGGAGCTGGGTACACTTCAGAAGCTAAATCGGAAAGACTTCGGACATTTGTTGCCAGCGTTGGAGGACACTGAGGAAATACACGAGGCGCTCGCCACAAACAGTGGCGAGCGCCTCGCTCCGGTTTTTAATACGCTCGGAGGACGATTTTCTTTTGAAACAATTCGCTTAGTGCGTCTGGCGAAAGACGTGCACTAGTGCCGCGCAGCGCGACGAGAAAAATGGAAGCTTGCGTAGGATAGGTACGCGGCGATGAGCACCCCCGCCCATGAAAGCCACAAAGGGATTTCAAATCCGCCGAGGATAAGCTGCAAGCCAAACATAAGACGTGCAAGGTGCGCGAGCGCCACCACCAGGAAGATGACTCCGGTGAGAGCTAACAGTGTGCGCTCTGAGGGTGACGCAACGGGGAAGCGCATGTTCCACCCGTAATGTGCGAGCAGGATAAGAAGCGCTCCGTCAAAGACGACAACTTCGGGGATCATAGTGCTTGTCCACGTGACCCCCAGTAGCGACATGGGCAACAGTCCAGACGCTGAGAGCCAGAAAATACTAATGAAGTCAGCGAGCACGATACCCGTACCGACTTTAGCAATCTCACGAAGCATGCGATGGTGATTCATAAAGAAAAACGGTGATTACGTTGACAACAAGTCAAGTATAACGCTCTCAGTTTCCGCAGTAGAAGAAACAGCTCGGGGTTGTGCATTAGTTTTGTACACCGCTTCGTCATTGCCGTCCTTTCGTAATTCATCACCAATGTAGAGTGTGTCCTTTTCGTCTATCGAGAGGCGTCTGCACAATTGATGAATGCCATACGCTTTGTCGATGCCGTTTTTGGTGACGTCAATCGTGGTGAGGCCGCCCATTTTTACGGTAAAGGCAGGTAGACGCTCAGCAATATATTTTTGCAAAATCTGTCTTTTCTCGTGAGAGGGATCCCAGGCGCGCTTTTTTTCGGGTGGCGCTTGCTGGCCAAGGGCTGAAAGCGCGACTTGGGCGCCGCGATACTCGACGCGCTCGCCCCAGGCATGCATAGTGTCGTCGATAACGCCCGTGTTTGCTATTGCTTCGTGCATGACTTGTTCGATACGCTGTGACTCTACGTCAGTGAGGCGTTCTTCGTACACTTTTTTCCACGCACCATGTTCCCATTCGTGAAGTGCGCCTCCTGAAGTCGGCAAAAGATAGAGGTTTGCGAGGTTTGTGCGTTCGGGAAGCCTGGCCACTACCTGGCTTAAGAATTGCGTCAGCGCACCTCCTGAAATGATAGCTACTCTGGTTGCGCCGATAAGTCTCGAGAGCAGTTGAGCCATGCTTTCGGTGAGTGGCTGCTTGCTCTGCGCAAGCGTACCATCGAGGTCAAAGAAGACGAGTGGTGGGAGTTTTACCATGTGAGTGCCGCCATGATGCGCGAGAGGGAAGCAGTCGCAACGCCGACGACTTTGTCAGCACCGCCATAGTAGAGGTACAGGGTGTCTCCGCGCACTACCGTGCCGCAAGGAAAGACGACCATCGCCACCTCGCCTTCTCGTTCGTACGGGGCTTCTGGTTCAAAAATCGGATCTGCGGTGCGTGAGAGCACGTGTACGCCAGAGGAATCGAGGAGTGCGGCACCTACGCGATACACTCCGTGCGCTGAGACGCCGTGATACAAGAGTAGCCAGTTTTCTCCCACGGCAATCGGTGGCGCCACGGCACCCACTTTTGCACTGTCCCACATGCCGTGTCGAGGTGGGAGCACTTCAATGCAGCGTGAAATACGCTTGTTAAAAGAAAGGTCGGGAATAAGGTCAGCGCAGATTTGATTGTTAACTCGATGGTACAGGAGGTAGTTTCCACCTACTTTTTTAGGAAGTAGTGCGAGGTCTTTGTCGTCAACGCCCTCTGGTGTGACCAGGCGCGGGGCGCTCCAGGCGTCGAATTTTCGTGCGAGAAAATCAGCCACTGAGATCGACGTGAGCGCACCGGTGGGAGCGTGCACACCGTCATAGGCGGTGTAGGTCATGTAGAGCGTGTCTGCAATGCGCACGATACGCGGGTCTTCGCAGCCGGAATTGCCGTCTTCTTTTCCGCGTTTCATCTCAAAATCAGCGCGCGGCACGTAGATTGGGTCGCTGAGGCGCTCGTCTATATGCGTGCCATTCTTTGATAGGGCGAGCCCAATTGTAGACGTATTGACCGCGTCCATGGCGCGGTAGAGGATGTAGACAGTGCCGTCAATGTCGATTGCTGCCGGGTTGAACACATCGCGCGAATCAAAGCCTTGTGGCTTGGGCAGCAATATCGGGTTACTCGCTGCGCGCGTGAAGGTGCGCGCACCTTGCGACGGATCAAGGGTGCGCAGTAAGTCCGGTAGGTGCAATTGCGCTTTTGCGCAAACGGTGTCGGCACCACCGTACCAAACGGTGAGTATGTCGTTTTCAAGCGTAGCTCCCGAAGGAAATACGATACGGGGAACGATGCCGTAGAGTTCGTACACATCCTCTGGAATGAGAAAAGGAAAGGTGCGCGAGATGCGTTTTTGAGGGTCAGCATACTCAAGCAGCGCCGCCTCAATGCTGAAGACGCGCTGGTGCTCGTCGTAGTAGCGATCAATATAGGAGTACACCAAAAGCCATCCGAGCTCAGTGCGCAGTGGTGCGGCACCCACTTCTATGTGGTCACTATCACTGCGGCGCAGCTCACCTATGGCATGCGAACCGAGCTGGTCATGCCACGCATGCCAGAAGGCAGGGTCAAAAAAGTCAGACACTTCTTTTGCTCGGGCAATACCAATGGTTGGGCGCGGGTACTCACTCGTCCAGTCGGTGTGTGCGGTGAGCAAAAGTACCACGTCACCGTTAATGCGCTCGGGGAAAAGTGTCGCAGCTTTTGCGTTAAAAGGAGTGATTAGGTGCCGCTCG
The DNA here is from genome assembly GCA_964415875.1 of uncultured Candidatus Saccharibacteria bacterium. Classification (GTDB taxonomy): domain Bacteria; phylum Patescibacteriota; class Minisyncoccia; order Phycocordibacterales; family Phycocordibacteraceae; genus C7867-001. The sequence goes on along the minus strand of CAYQCB010000005.1, from coordinate 24,713 downwards.
GTAAAGTTCGTGGGGGAGTCACCAATGGCGAGGGCAACCTTAATGTTGTCAGGCCCAAAGGGGTAGCCGCCGAGCGCAGTGTAGAAACAGTACCAGCGCCCTTCAAAGAAGGTGACGCGTGGATCTTCACAACCAAACTGGTCCCAGGGCGCTTCTGGTGCAATGACCTGTGTGCGTGAATGAAAGTGTATGCCGTCTTCTGCAAAGGCAGTACCGATGCTCGAAAGGCTTGCAGCTGGTGTTTGGAGCGTGTCGGGATTGCCAAGAGCGCGGTAGAAAATGCGCGTGCCCTCTTCCGTCTGTACGGCTGAGGGGTTAAAGGTAGCTACGGCCTCCCAGGGGTGTGAACGGCGGGGAGCTAAAAGCGGGTTGTGTGGCTCGCGTCGAGTAGTAAACATATCTTAGTTATATGCTAGTGCGGACAACGATTTCTTCAATGGTCGGTGTTTCTCCTGCAATGAGTGCGTCAAGGAATGGGTCAAGCGGTGAAGTGGCGACGCACACGACTTTGTCTGAGCCGCCGTAGTACACAAAGAGCATGCCATCACGCACGACGGCACCGCCGGCGTATACAATGCCCGGCTTGCCGTGATTTTCGTACCAGGCGTCTGGAGAAAGAACGGGCGCCTTTGCGCGACAGAGCTCGATGGTGGGATCATTCAGGTCAAGTAGGAGGGCTCCGAGCTGGTATTTAGAGGTGTCTCGCTTGTCGAGTGCGTGGTAGAGCACAAGATAGCCGCGGTCTGTTTTGATTGGCGGCGGACCGGCACTGCGCACAAACGTGTCCCACACGCCTTCGCGTGGGGGCAAGCTGTGTCGCGGACCCTCCCAGCTTTTTATAAAGGGCGCATCTATGCCGACGGCGTGTAAATCATCCACGTAGGCAACTTCAATTTTTGGCGTAATGCTGTGCAGCACGGCAAACTTGCCATTTATTTTTTCAGGGAAGATAGTCCAGTTTTTTTGGATTTGTCCGGGCGCTGAAAGCAGGTTTGGGGCAGACCACTTGTGAAAGCGTTTCGCGAGAAAATCTGCTTGAGAAATTGAAATGAGTGCAACACGGATGTAGTCCCATCCATCAAAGGCGTTGTAGGTAATGTAGACCGTACCGTCGATAGCGACCATGCGCGGATCCTCGCACCCGCCCCAGCTGCCGCCTGAGGGATACATGACGGGTGAGTATCGTTGCGCGTGACGCGGCGTGCGGCTTGGCCGCTGCGCCGTGTACACAGGGTAGGGTAGACTCTCATCAACTTCGAGTCCGTTCGTGCTCAGCGCGTACCCGAGACGAGAGACACCGTCCATGCCGATGGCGCGGTATATAAGGTGTGTTTTCCCGTCAGCATAGAGCGCTGTCGGGTTAAGCACCGCTTCCGCTTCCCAAGGAGTTTTCCCAGGGTGGAGGATTGGGTTGCAGTGCGTTCTGGCGAGTTGTAAGTCTCTGCGGCCATGTATGAGGCGAATGACATAGGTGCGAAACGGCTTTGAAAAAAGAGCGCCAATGAGGACGCCAACTACAAAAAAAGTAAACAGTGCGGCCGCAACATTAACAAAAAGTAGAAGTGAAGAACTCATTTTCGAAGTACACTCTTACCATAGCACCAACGACCCCGCGAAAGGGTGCATAATGCACAGTTTTTAGAGTTGCTTTGTAACGTGTCGACAGCGAAATCTGCAATATGGTAAAATCTGCTCCATGCTACTAAACGTATGTATTGCAAAAATTCATCGGGCAACGGTTTCAGGTGCTGATTTGGCGTATGTCGGGTCAATAACCATTGACGAGGCGCTTCTCGAAGCAGTGGGAATTATTCCCGGGCAGATGGTACAGATTACTAACGTTTCAAATGCGGTCCTGTGGAGAACGTATGTGTTGAAAGGAGAAAGGGGAAAGGGAGACATTGTTCTCAACGGCCCGCCGGCGCGTCTTTTCCAGAAAGGCGACAAGGTGGTTATTTTGGGTGAGGCATGGGTAGATGCTAAAGAGGCTCTAAAGATGAGCCCGTCAGTCGTTTTTGTGGATGACAACAACCAGATTACGGATGTAAAGAAAGGCTGGCGTCCCGAATAGGTTGTGCTGCTAGCGAAATGAATTCAGGGCGGTCCGCGTTGCGGACCGCCCTGTGTTTATTTCGGTAGAGGTGCATCAGGCGCGTCGGCGACTTCGACCGGATCAGCGTCGTCACTCACAAACAGAGCAAGCTCTGCTTGATTGCGGGCGACGAAGTTGTCCGGAAGCTGGCCCACGGCGACCATGTGCACGCTGCAACGACCGAAGTGGTTAGCTTCGGCAACGGTTCGAAACAAGAGATCGACCGTGTTGCGCAACCGCTTGGAAGTGCGGTCTAGCACGACCCGGTACCCCGGGTCTTTGAAGTGGCAGCCTCGCTGCGGTTTCTTGGGACCTACGATCTTGATGATCGTTCGGAGAGGAAACTTCCTCTCAACGTCCGGAGAAGCCGCAGCAACAATCGTGTTTGGCCGCGTGCCGGCAGCAGTCAGAGTGTGGCCGCCATTTTCAATAGACCGGCTCGTGTAGGCAGTCGTGTGCACGGCGCTTCTTTGCGCGTGCGCTGAGGCAATACCCATCACCAAAAAAAAGAAAGAACACAATCGAACAAAGAACAACATGTAACGCACTCCGCTCTTAGCGTACTCCACCCCGGGAGCCGCAGGTGGAAAAGAATGCAGGGAAGCCCTACGTTGACTAGTACGCGCCAGATTAAGAAATCTTTCATCTGTCAAATATGTCCAAACTGGGCCGCGCTTTGCGCGGCCCAGTGCTTAGATGGTGGTGAACCATTCGAAAACGAGTATCGTCAAAAGAACCAAGACAAAAAGTGCTTGAAAGACTGTCTGCCGCGTCAGTTTCGCATGGGTAGTCTGCGCCTCGTTGTGGAGCGAGCACATGGTGCATACCTCCTGCGTTTGTGCCTACTGGTAGTATGACTCTCTCTCACCATCCTCACAACTTCCCGCAGAGCTACTCAGAGAAGTGGGTATGCTGCAGTGCAGAAAAGCCGGTACAGGGGAGTTATCCCGTACCGGCCCTAAGATTTGAAAGATCAATAACAATCATACGCAGTACACGCCCCGTTGTGTCAGCAAGTGCTGCTGCCACTGTCGTGAGCGCTGCAATGAAGCGAGTGAGGTAAAGTCCCCCCTTGCTTTTCTTCGCCCGACGATGTGCCTCGCAAAGTGCTTTGTGCAGTCGTGCGTGGATGTTGGCCAGCAAAATATTTTTGCCGGGGTCAACCCGGAACGGCCGCAGGTGCCTAATGGCAACGGCGTGAATCCTCGGGCACTCCTTAGTGATTGCCTTTGGGCAGATAGGTGCTCGCTTCGCGAGCAGCTTTTTTACAGTCACGTTACGTACTCCCCGGTTCTAAAATATTTCTACACCAATGAGTCGCACTTTGTCAACTTATGCTCCCCGGCGCTGCAATTTTTCCCGTATGCGCCGCACCCACAGGGTGCGGCGCATACGCTCCTGCACGGTTTTGTGCGGGACTGGTGACAATCGCACTTGCTATTAGAACGTACGTTCTAATATACTGTGGTGATGCAAACACCACGCGAAAAAATCGCTGCCTTTTACAAACGCCACAAACGCATGCCGTCCTACAGCGAGCTTGCAGCAGTGCTCAATTACAAGAGTAAGGGGGCTGTGGCGTACGCCGTCGAGCAGTTGGTAGACGAAGGTGTGGTGCAAAAAGACAAAACGGGGCGGCTTTTGCCAGGAAACTTTGAGTCGGGCCCTAAAATGCTCGGCCTTGTGGAGGCAGGTTTTCCGTCGCCTGCTGAAGAAGAGTTACTCGATGTGATGAACTTCGACGAGTACCTCACGCCAAACAAAGAGTCGAGCTACATTTTGCGTGTAAAAGGGGAGTCAATGAAAGATGCTGGTATACAGGACGGCGACATGGTGGTGGTGGAGCGCCGACAGACCTACAAGCCTGGGCAAATTGTGATTGCGTCAGTAGATGGTGAGTATACGATTAAATATTTGCGCAAGGAACGTGATTTGTACTATCTCGAACCAGCCAACGAAAAGTACAAGCCAATTTATCCGAAGGGAAGCCTGTTTATTGAGGCGGTGGTGACGGCAGTTGTGCGCAAATACTAGTATGACGTGGGGAGATCCGGTGTCGTTCCCGCGGGCAATCATCCACGTCGACGGAGATTCTTTTTTTGCGTCGTGCGAAGTAGCGAAGAATCCGCGCCTTCGCGGGAAAGTGGTGGTGACAGGCAAGGAGCGCGGGATTGTCTCTGCCTGCACGTACGAGGGTAAGGCGCGCGGGATAACGCGGGGCATGCGACTTTTTGAGGTGCTGAAGTTGTGTCCAGACGCAGTCATCTTGCCGAGCGACTACGAAACGTACAGTCTTTTCTCCGAGCGCATGTACGCCATCGTGGAGCGGTACACGCCAAGCGTAGAGAAGTACAGCATTGACGAGTGCTTTGCTGACATTACAGGACAACGGCGCGTGCAGCGCGCCTCGTACCCAGACATTGCAACGCGCATCAAGCACGACCTTGATCAGGAGCTCGGTATGACGTTCTCCATCGGCCTCTCGGCCACCAAGACGCTCGCAAAAATTGCCTCAAAATGGCAGAAGCCCTCGGGGCTCACGGTAATTCCTTTGCGAGACGCGTCGCAGTTTCTTTCAAAAACACCCGTAGGAAACGTGTGGGGCATAGGCGCAAATACGGCAAGCCTGCTCGCTGCGCACCGCGTGCACAGTGCGCTCGACTTTGTACGCTGCGACGAGGCGTGGGTACGCGCCCACGTGTCAAAACCTTTTTTTGAAACGTGGCAGGAGCTTCGGGGTGAAGTGGTGCAGGAGCTCGACGTGAGTGGACGCTCAAGCTACCAGTCAATCAGTAAGACGAGGACGTTTACCCCGCCCTCAAGTGACTTGGCGTACATTGCGGCACAACTCTCTAAAAACGTAGAAAATGCCTGCAGTAAAGCGCGACGGTGGAAACTGAGTACCGAAAAAGTCGTTTTCTTTTTAAAGACGCAGGATTTTCGGTATCACCGTTGCGAAGTGCGACTACCGTGGCCCACTGCGCTCCCGCAAGAAATCCTCTCTGAGGTGCGTCGGTATTTTCCAAAGGTATTTGTGCGTGGAGTTTTGTACCGCGCAACAGGCGTCACGCTGTGCGACTTGGCGGAGAGCGTCGTCGTGCAAACTGACTTGTTTGGTGCTGTGAAAGAGTCTGAGGCGCTCGTAAAGGTGTACGAGAGCATGGATGCCGTAGCGCAAAAATACGGCAAGCACTCGGTCTTTCTTGGTTCCAGTCTGGATGCTGTAGTGAACACGTCCCACAAGGGAAGTCGCGGAGATGCTGTGCTGCGCACGGAGATGCTTTTTAAGGGTGAGACAAAACGCAAGCGCCTTTCGCTTCCCATGCTTGGCGAAGTGGAGTAAAAAACGCCTGTAGCGCACTCTCCTCCCTTTGACGCGAGAGGAATGCTCGGGCTATCATACGGGAAAGTATTGTCCGCGTATGAACACCTTAGAGATACCGAGCCATACGTGGGTGAAAAATTTGCCGTACTCACGCGTTCCGTACCCAACGCGGTTTCTCGATAAAGTTAAGTATTACTTATGGGACATTCTCACCCCCATCCACCCGCACGTACGCGACTTCCTCACGTGGTCACGGCTTGTGCGTCACGAAGGACGGCAGGAGTATTTGCTCGGTGTGCTCGCTCTCGGGGAGACTATTGAAAGCGTGGTGGACTACTTGATAACGTGTGGCTACGGAAACCACTTCGTCGCGTGGAAAGATGAGGGTCAGGTTGTGAGTCTTCGCAAAGCGACCTGTTTTGAATACCAAAGCCACATTCGGCTTTTTGAAGACGGGGAAGTGCGCGCACATTACGAGTACACCACAGAGTACAAGCCTTTTACCCACCTAAAAGCAATTGGGCAAGAGTCGCGGTTTGAGGAGCACGTGGCGCTCTTGCGCGGAAAGATTGTACCGGTGAGGACTCGGTAACCTCTGTGTTTTCGACTCGCTCGACAGAGCACTGTGGCAAGTCGCTTTAATTCTGTACGACGTTTAGTGTGCCGCCTCGGTCGTAGTGTCTCGGTCGATCCTCGTCCTTAAACTGAACGGTCCAATCTCCATCGGGTGAAGGTTTCGAGTCTTCAACAACCCTATCAGTGTACTCATCTTCCGGCGTCGCTTGAGCCTCTCCCAATGGGTCTGTGCTCTCGCGCACGATGTCTCCGGCTTCGATCTGCATCACGTCTTTAGGTACCGTGCCTGGCGGTCTTGTCTCATGTGGAGCGACGTTTTCTGTGGGCAGCGCCGCATTGAAATCAAATTCTTCTTGATGGTGCGTCCAGGGTCGCTCAATGCTCATTGCAATCAGTATACCAATTCTGAGCAGACTGCAAAGCCGCGTCTCGCCCTACGACAACTCCTGATTGCGCTCGCGCAACCTTTTGCGTAGTCGTGCGCTCTGGCGCGCAAGGCGCGCTCTCTCAAGAATGTAGCGGGCACGCACCCTGCTTTGCAGTTCTGCTGCTTTTCGAGAAGCGCGCCAGCCGAGCGTGCTGAGTGTGCCGTTTATAAAAAGCACGCCCGCAAACACGAGCGCAAGTTCGCCACGCGTTAGAGCAGGCGCGAGGTACAAAAAGGAGGGGGTGAAGCTTGTCATGCCAACGACGACGTCCATGGTCCTGTTTTGCGGCGTTTCGTGGATTTTCGCGAGCGCTTCCCACATCTCGTACATGACGAGTGCCAAAAGGGCGATGATGAAGGCAGGAAGGGTGGGTAGCGCAAAAAAGGCAAATCCGAGCCCCAAAAGCACGCCCGTTAACAAGTGCACCACGCTCCACAAATCGAGCCAGGTACCCTCGCGCCAGGCGTCGGTGCGTTCAAACGTGCGCCGCGGCAGATTTTGCATGGTTCTAGTATACGTGAGCGCGTCGTCCTGTGTTGCTCGGAACATGTGTGTCGGAGTATGGGTAAGACGTTGTCGCAGGTTTTAGATTTGGAAGTATACTGTTGGCACATGTCGCTCGTCGCCCCAATTGCTGGCCCCCGTAACGGGGTGGAGGGGGTACTGGGCAGACCTGATACCACGAGCCTATGAATGAAATAATCACGCTACTCGAGACGTACAAGTATTTTATACTTTTCCCCCTTGCCATACTCGAGGGGCCCATTCTCACTGTAGTTGCAGGATTCCTCGTCTCATTGGGGCTTATGAATGCGTTTATTGTTTTACCGGTCGTGGTGGTGGGGGACACGGTGGGGGATATGTTGCACTACGCCCTCGGTCGATTCGGCAGCAGATTTTTATATGCGCACGGTCACTGGATCGGCATCACGGAGGAGAAAATCACCAGCGCCAAGACCTATTTTGAAGAACATCACTTGAAGTCGGTGGCCTCTTCTAAGCTCGTGCACGGCATTGGTTTTGTGGGGCTCATTGCTGCGGGGAGCCTGAAAATCCCCTACCGGCGTTTTGCGCTTACGGCATTGGCCATCTCGTTCGTACAAGGTAGTGTGCTGCTCGTCGTTGGTGTATTTTTTGGGTACGCCTATGCGCAAATCGAACACTACTTTTCGTATGGTGCCCTTGTGCTAAGTGGCGTCGCCGTAGCCGTAGTGCTTTGTGTTGGCATTATTAAGTATCGTAAAAAATCGTGATAGCGTAGCGTATGACCGACACCACCGAGAAAAAGTTGACGATTGCCATGGTGAACGACGCCGTCACTGACTGCATTGCGGGCTCTTTTATCTCAACGCGACGGTTTGCCAAAATCCTCAAGGAGCGAGGGAACAGAGTGCTTTTTATTGCAGCAAAATCGTCTACGCACCCAAGCAACGACACCGACGAGCAGGGTATTCGCGCGTTTCGTTTCCGTTCCTTTCTCATGCCAAAGTCTGAGGGGCAGGTATACCTCGGCTTCCCGAGCGCAAAAGAATTGCAAAAAATATTTACGGAAGAGAAGGTAGACGTCGTGCACATCATGATTCCGTTTTTTTCAGCACTCTCCGCAATGAAGGCGGCGAAAGCGCTCAACATTCCCGTCGTCGTGCACTCACACACGCAGCCAGAGAATATCTTTATGAACTTGCCAGGCTTTCTTCCTAAAGGCTTTTTGAATCGTCAATTTTGTCGGTACTTGGAATGGTTTTACGGTCGCGCAGACGCCATTGTGTTTCCGTCTGTTTTTTCGCAGCAACAGTTCCCAAATCTTAAGCATATGGAGCAAGCGGTCATTAGTAACGGCGTTGACGGGTCGGTATTTCACTCAATCGCAGCAGACTCATTTCTTAACACATTCTCGCTTGATCGCGAGAAAAAGTACGTGCTGTACCTCGGGCGACTGCACCCGGAGAAGTCGGTGGATACTTTTATCAAAGCGATTCCGCTTGTGTTGCAGAGTGCACCGGACACGCATTTCCTAGTCGCGGGGTTCGGACATTTGGAAGGCGAATTGAAGGCACTTGCGGAAAAGCTGGGTGTTACAAAGCACGTCACTTTTTGCGGCAAATTAAGTGACGAAGAGGTAGTCTTGGCTTTTAACGCCGCATCTTTGTATGTGCTTCCTTCGCTCGCCGAGCTTGAAGGCATGACGGTACTCGAGGCAATGGCCTGCGGTTGCCCCGTCCTTATTGCTGACTCTAGAGACAGTGCCGCACGGTACATGATTGATGGCAATGGCTTCCTTTTTGCTCCCAAGGACTCGCGCGACCTCGCAGAAAAAATTACACGCCTCATGCTTGACGAGCCGCAGCGTGCCAAGTTTTCAGCGACATCGCTTAGTGAGAGTCGCCGCTACGACATACAGGAGAGCGTGACGAAACTCGAGGGAGTGTATCGCGCGTTGGTGCCTACACCATGATCGAGCAGTATTTCGCTGAACGCGGCATAGCCTTTCGCACGAATGATTTCCAGGAGGGGCGTGAGACGCTCGTGTTTGTGCACGGCGTTTCAGGAAGTCTTTCTGCCTGGGAGCTCTACGAAGCGTATTTTAAAGACGCGTACAACGTGCTCACGTACGACATTCGTGGTCACGGGAAGTCCTACAAGCCTAGTGCCTATGGCGCGTATGCGCTCTCAGAATTCACGCAGGACCTTGAGGCGCTGCTTGCGCACGTGGGCATTGCGCAGTGCGTGCTCATTAGCCATTCGTTTGGCTCGCTCATAGCGCTCGCGTATTTGCACGAGCACCCGGAGCGTGTGCGCCGCGCCGTACTTTTGAGCCCGAGCGCAGCGCCCAATGCAAACATCATGTCGCGCATATTGTATCCTTTTATTTTGATTGCGACGCTTCTACTGCGGCCGTTTCCACGTTTCAGAACAACTGGCTGGCGCGTGGACTATGCAGAGTATCCTGACACGACCGACTGGGACATTCCGGTCATGTGGGCAAACATTCGTAACACCACACTACGCGTGTATTTGTTTTGTACGCTCCAGTCGTACGCTTTTAATGCAGTGCCGTACCTCGGAGAGCTCGCCATGCCGCTCTTGCTTATGCACGGCGCACGCGACACCATTTTCCCCGTACGCAATGCGCACTTTGTGCATGAGCACACAAAGAACTCGAAGTTGATTGTACTTCCCGACATCGACCACATTCTGGTACTCAACCGTTTTCCTGAAGTCTCGCGTGCCATTGAGGCATTTGTGAAGGAGCCTTAGCGCGCACTTTTTTGCGGGGTGGCAGTTTCCTGCGTTTGGGTTTCTTAAACAAAGCGGCCGCTCCACAGGAGCGGCCGCTTGCTGCGCACTAGAGAGTGCCGTTACTTAACCGTGACGTCCCTAAAGACTGAAGCAGCAATGGTTGTGCTCGAGACGTCTCCGTAGACACGGACGGTGTCACCATTTGTGACTTTGCTAAAGTCGAGTGTTGCCCAGTTTTTTGCGAGGATCTTAGCACCAGAGTTTAGCGAGACTGAGAATGCAGCGCCGGAAGCATTTGTGAGGGTAAATGTCTGGGCTGCAGTGTCGAGACCAGAGAGTGTGCCCTGCACAGTCTTTGGTCCAGAGTTCACGATGGTGTGAACCGCTTGTGCGTTGGTCTTCTCTTCCTGAGTCAGTGTGTGGCGAGCAGTCCAGTCGCGCACGAGAGTTGCGTCTACCGTCCAGTTCGCAGTGGTGTTCACAGTGCCTTGCACACCCACGAAGTCTCCTGCGGCGAAGCTAGAGAGTGCTGTGCCCTGAGGGAGCACGGTTGCGCCAGATGGCACGTTTATCGTCCACTCGCCGCCCCAGCTTTTAATGGTGAGGGAATTGGCAGACACTGAGTTTACGGTGCCGCGAATGAGTACGTTCCCAGCTTTGTTAACTTCCAGAACCGTTGGCTGTGTAGCATTTGTGGATGAGGAGACACTTGTCGTGGTTTGCGCAAATGCGAGGCCTGTAGAAGCGAGGAACCCAACAGCACCGAGAAGCACAGCTATTTTCTTAGACATGAGTATGTGTAAATAAGCTAATAATACGTTGCGAGACACCGAGAGTATATACCTACAGGTATGTCTCCACGCCTAGTACGGTTCGCAAAACTATTTGTTTCGTATAAAAAATGCCACCTCTGAGGAGGTGGCGAGTTGTGAGGCACGTTTCTTGTAGTACGACAGATTGTTGGAGCTTACGCCGGAGTGGCGCCGCCCGAGGAGTTCTTCTTCTTCAGCACCCGGATGGTGCCGAGGCCGAAGAGTCCGACGCCGAGGAGCGCCAGCGAAGCGGGCTCGGGCACATCCGTGGGGGTGCCGGCAATCACAACGATGCTGGGCGAGGCGAGTAGCACCGACGTACACTTTGCGGCAACCAAACTTGGCCCAATGCCGCAGGCGCTACTCACCTGAAGTCCGACGTCGTACTGGCCGCTCACGAGTGAGCTGAAGAGCGGATCGCCCAGGGCAACGTTCACGGAAGCAAAGGAGAGCGATTCAGCATTTTGTAACGACATGCTGACAGGGTCATACGTGTTGTCGCTGATGAGCTTCACGTCGAAGCCGCCGGTTGCGCCCGTTGTGTGGTCGGTGAGCGTGAGGGCTGCCGTGTACTGGCTCGGCAGCATGCCGCTGATGGAGAAGACGATGCTCCAAAGCGAGTTGCCGTCCAAGTAGTTGCCGGTGGGCACATGGTAGATGTTGGTCCCGGGCTCTGGCGTGACGTTTGGCCCGGTGAAGCGAGTGCCCACGCCAAGCGCAACCGTGAGTGGCCCGGACTTTTCGACGGTAAAGTGGTCTGAGGGGTTACCGACGCCAAAGACAATGCCAGGGTCTTCGAGTGTCTGATCGAAAGCGGTCGCCGCGTGTGCACCCGTACAGAGTGCCGCGAGCGCAATCAGGAGGGCGACAAGCCCTCCAAGCAAAGTCTTCCCAATCTTCATAGGGAAATCCTCCAGTTGTGGTTGTCACCGCTTGAAAAGAACGGCCAAACGGACTTTAGCACGATTGTTGCTTTGTGGTGACGCAGATAAAGAAAACCACTTCCGAAGAAGTGGTAAGTTGGTGGGCACGTTTTTTGTACTGTAGTTTTTTGTGGGCTTACGCCGGAGTGGCGCCGCCCGAGGAGTTCTTCTTCTTCAGCACCCGGATGGTGCCGAGGCCGAAGAGTCCGACGCCGAGGAGCGCCAGCGAAGCGGGCTCGGGCACATCCGTGGGGGTGCCGGCAATCACAACGATGCTGGGCGAGGCGAGTAGCACCGACGTACACTTTGCGGCAACCAAACTTGGCCCAATGCCGCAGGCGCTACTCACCTGAAGTCCGACGTCGTACTGGCCGCTCACGAGTGAGCTGAAGAGCGGATCGCCCAGGGCAACGTTCACGGAAGCAAAGGAGAGCGATTCAGCATTTTGTAACGACATGCTGACAGGGTCATACGTGTTGTCGCTGATGAGCTTCACGTCGAAGCCGCCGGTTGCGCCCGTTGTGTGGTCGGTGAGCGTGAGGGCTGCCGTGTACTGGCTCGGCAGCATGCCGCTGATGGAGAAGACGATGCTCCAAAGCGAGTTGCCGTCCAAGTAGTTGCCGGTGGGCACATGGTAGATGTTGGTCCCGGGCTCTGGCGTGACGTTTGGCCCGGTGAAGCGAGTGCCCACGCCAAGCGCAACCGTGAGTGGCCCGGACTTTTCGACGGTAAAGTGGTCTGAGGGGTTACCGACGCCAAAGACAATGCCAGGGTCTTCGAGTGTCTGATCGAAAGCGGTCGCCGCGTGTGCACCCGTACAGAGTGCCGCGAGCGCAATCAGGAGGGCGACAAGCCCTCCAAGCAAAGTCTTCCCAATCTTCATAGGGAAATCCTCCAGTTGTGGTTGTCACCGCTTGAAAAGAACGGCCAAACGGACTTTAGCACGATTGTTGCTTTGTGGTGACGCAGATAAAGAAAACCACTTCCGAAGAAGTGGTAAGTTGGTGGGCACGTTTTTTTGTACTGTAGTTTTTTGTGGGCTTACGCCGGAGTGGCGCCGCCCGTCGAGTTCTTGTTCTTCAGCACCCGGATGGTGCCGAGGCCGAGCAGGCCGGCGCCGAGCAAGGCGATGGAGGCGGGCTCGGGAACCTTAGCCGGAGCGCCAGCGCCAGCGTTGACCACGATGTCGGTCGATGCGAGCAGGCCGCCCTGCAGATTCTTCACGTCCAGGCGGTAGGTGTAGGTGTTGTCGATCATCGAGCTGAACGCGTTGCCCGACGTATAGCCGAACGCCGTGGCGATGTTGCCGAACGAGTTGGTCTCGCTGTTCTGGATGCCGATGGCGTTCGCGCCAATGTAACCTTGGTAGACGTTGGAGCCATCGGTGCTCGAGTTGTCGTGAATGACCGAGTTGTCATTGAGCACGAAGCTGCCGGTGATGCCCTTGGCGTTGTCGGTCATTGTGATGGTGGCGACGTATTCGGCCGGGTTCATGCCGTAGATGGAGTACTCCCAACCCCAGAGCGAACCGGTGTGTGCCGGATTGGAGTCGGAATAGTTGCCAGTGTTCACCTGGTAGACGTTGGTGCCGGCATTCGGAATCACCTGCGGACCGCTGTAACGATAGAGCACGCCGAGCGCGGCAGTGATGTTGGTCTCCACGTCGGCCGTGAACCCGGTCGAAGCGTTGCCGCTGCCGTTGTAGAAGCCCGGCGAAGGCAGAGTGTAATCGAGATTCGTCGGTGCGGCGTGGGCGATGCCCATGCCAGCAAGCAGAAGGAGGCCAGAAAAGCCCCCCAGCAGTTTGGTTCCGATGCGCATCGGAGTATCCTTATATAAGGTTATGGGCGCACGAAATGAACACCCAGGCGCACAGTAACACGCTTATTTGAAAACGACAACCTTGTTGGTGTGGCATAAAAATGCGCCACCTCCGAGGAGGTGGCGAGTTGGTGGGCACGTTTCTTGGCGATAGATTTTGGCTTCAGGCCGGCGTAGCGCCTTTCCGTTGTTTGCTGCCTTTCTGCGTATAGCGAAGCGTGCCGCCGAGGCCCAAGAGGCCCGTGCCGAGCAGAGCGAGCGAAGCGGGTTCGGGCACGTTTGCGGGATTGCCAGCGACCACGTAGATATCCGTCGAGGCAATTGTATCGCACAGAGCACCACCGGCGCCATACACGTCCAAAATGTAGTGGTAGATGGCCGCAGTGCTGGAGTCGAAGCCGGGAATCCCGAGAACAGTGGCGATTGCCGTGGTGGACATCGTCATGCTGTTCTGGATGATCTCGTCTCCTGGGTGTAGCCAGGCGACGTTCTCGGTGTTCGTTGTAGCGTCCCAGCCGGCGTTGTCGGCGATACCTCGCACGTCGAAACCAGCAGCGCTGGAGCCGACGAGTCGGAGGTTTGTCGAGTAGCCGAGCATCGAAAGGCCGGCAAGGCGAGAGTCGATGGAGAAGACCACGCCCCACGTGGAGCCTCCTTGCGTACCGGTGTAGTCACCGAGCGCCACGTGGTAGACGTTCGTCCCCGCGTCAGGGGTGACGTTGGGCCCCGTGAAGCGGGTGTTCACACCGAGAGCCACCGTGACGCCAGAGGCGTTCACGTCGGCCGTCATATGGTCAGCGGGATTGCCGGCGCCGAAGAATGCGCCCGGCACGGGCAGCGTGTAGTCCAGCATGGTCGTCGCCTGAGCCGCGGGCGCGTAGAGCAACCCGAGACCAGCGAAGGCAAGTAAGAGGATATAAAACCCTCTCCGCCAATTTCCGATCGTCATCGGAACATCCTTTCAAATATGGAGCTCAAAAACGAGCTTCCGGCGGGACTGTACCACAATTTAACGCAAGAGGCAACTGGGGCGAGCGCGTACGAAAAACCACCCGAAGCGCGTGGTCGGGTGGTTGGGTGAAGTCAGTGCGGAGGAGCAATTGTGCCAGCATAGGAGGCAATAGTTCCTGCGGCTGCAAAGGCTTCTTGTGAGCTTTGCAAGAAGATGACAGCAGTCTTTGAGAGCTCAAAAAAGACGGCAGGCATGAGGATGAGAAGGATCAAGAGAAAGAGACCAGAACCGAACGCGCGAAAAATCCGCATACGCAACGTGGTGATGAGTAAGCTGTTTGAAAAAGTCAAACAGCGAGACAAGTGGCGTGTCTCGAGCACCGGTCTGGTTTCAGTGTGCTTCCACTCTCTACAACATTGATTCAGGGTAAAAGGTTACCGTAAACGGGTGAAATAAATCGGTACGGGCGGAGTAGTACAAGGTGTATTAGAAGTAAGAGAACGATGCTATGTCATTGCTATTCAATTTCATTCCATTCGGGAACGTATTGACCACTTTCTCTGTCTGCGGGCTTCTCACGCTCTGTCCGGCTCAGACGACGGCGCCGGACGTAGCACTTTCTGTGACTGCGACCTCGACACCAGCGGTGCTGGTGGTGAGCTCTGTAAACGGGCGGGTCTCCACGACGACGCTCGATGCGCCCTACGGCGTCTCGAACCGTCTGGAGGTGCATGGCTCAGGACCCTCTGCAGTTGAGGAGGCGACCACAACACCGCTTACTGCTTCGCAAGCCGCACAGATGCAACAGGATTTTGCACGCGAGCAATCACAGATGCAGGCACTTTTTGCCGAGCAGCAGCAAATGTTTCAACAGTTATTTGGCGAGGTTCAGTAGCGCTGGCGGGCGTGCAGTGTGAACCCTTGTGTCAGGGCGCGGAAACGTAGGAGATGCTCGCCACCTCTACGTGTTCAGCTACCACGTTTCCAGTGACGAAGACGTGCGCGCCGGTCCAGGCAGAAAGTTCGTTTGGTGAGTTGCGCAGAAGAAGGAGTGCTTTTGTGGCGATGCGTCCGTTAACGTCTGTGTACACGAGGTAGGGAACGGGACCCACGTTGTTGGGATAGAAAATCAATGTGCCCGTTTGAGAGAAACTGCTGGGAGTGTGTGCGGTCGCATACGCAGTGCCCGCGTCTGCGGAGAGCGTGCTCGTACTCGTGTTCGACGCAAGTGCGCTCGCAGCAGCAGGCGCGAGGTAGGCGCCGCCAACAAGACAGGCGACACCTACAAGAAACAGTACAAGCGCAGTGCCAAGAGCATCCATTAAAAGTGATGACGGCCGGCCAGCGTGTTTGTTACGCGGCTCTTAATTTGCTGTTTTCGCTTGAGGTGCTTCGAACATGCACGCTGTTGACGCGTGTGTCACAAGCTTAACTTTGCTGGTCGAGCTTAATTGCCGCTTCTGGCGTGGATACTGTTTTGCCCATGAGAAACAACGTGATAATGCCGAAGGCAATAATCCAATACACAAACATGGCGAGAAGAGTCGTCCACTCGAAAACACTTCCGGACACTTGCGTAACGCGGAAGACATTGAGAAACGGAGCCGCAAAGACGTATGTAGCGTCGTAAATGAAGCGCGTGAAGCCGGCTGCGGCATTTGCGCCGAACAATTTCAAGGCGAAGCGAAAGGCGAGCAGGATTTCTATAATCCCAAGCAAGAACCATACGATTTGTGTGCCACGATAGAGCGGTTTTGTGGTGGGTGAGTTGAATGAGTCCATAGGTGTAGGTGTTTTAGGTCAGCTTACGAGCCGAACGATAAGTACGATAAGGGCAATCACGAGCAAGATGTGAATGAGCCCGCCGCCTAGGTGTAGGCTAAACCCAAGAAGCCAAAGAACGAGTAGCACAGCAAAGATTGTCCAGAGCATGGAAGTTTTTGTATAAGCGAGTAATGATGGAATCGGCACGCAGCGTCCTAGGTATAAAGACGTTTACGCGCGCGCTTCATTACGATTGTGCGGCCATTTCTTGTAATGCGTGTAAAAAAAGAACCCCACCAGAGCACGCAATGCGTGCTCTGGTGGGGTGGTGGCTACTGCCTAATCCTACGCTGTTCGTCGTGTGTATTGACATCGGCGGGAATTTCACTTGGTTGCAGATATGTTTCTGGCGGGTTGCCAAAGTGCTTCCGGTACTCCTCCGTCTCGAAGGTGGTAAGGCCGAAGTCTTCGAAGACCGCTGCCCGGGATACGTCCAACTGCTCTGTTTCCATAGGGTACCTCTCTTTCTTCTCTGTGTTTTAGGTACGTATTTTGGGCAGTTTTGTTTCGCAAGCAGTAGGGGGTAGTTTTCCGCACAAGGCTCTCCACATCCCCGCACATCGGGTATACTGTTCCCGTGACTGAACTGATGCACGCAGATGTCTTCTTCTTTATTACGGCGATTGCCGTAATAATCCTAGGTGCGGGTACAGCCGTTGTTCTGTATTATGTTATTGGCATTGTGCGCGATGTGCGCGCGATAACGGGGAAGGTGCGTACCGCCAGCGACGGACTCGAACGAGACTTTGAGGACCTACGCGCAACGCTCAAGAAGCAGGGTGTGCGCACGAGAACGGTTGTCGAATTATTGCTCTCTTTTCTTATGCGCAAAATACCAAAGGCGCGTATTAGAAGTGTAAAAAAAGAGACAGAAGAGACGACAGAAGAGTAGTTCGCTCAGAAGTAGTTATTAATTTATTGATTATTATGGCCGCATCTAAAAAGGGAATTTCAAAGAG
This sequence comes from uncultured Candidatus Saccharibacteria bacterium, assembly GCA_964415875.1. Taxonomy (GTDB): domain Bacteria; phylum Patescibacteriota; class Minisyncoccia; order Phycocordibacterales; family Phycocordibacteraceae; genus C7867-001. Next base: position 7,761 of record CAYQCB010000005.1, on the reverse strand, counting down.
CACTGCAATGGCAGTGGGGGCAACGGCGGCAACTGCAGCTGTTGCTGCTGTAGGCGCGTATTGGTTTTACGGTACGCAAGACGCAGCAAAGCATCGAAAGACGGCGCGTAGCTGGATGCTCCAAGCGCGCGGCGACGTGCTCTCTGCTGTTGAAAAAGCAATCGAAAAGGTCGGCGAGATCGACAAGGCCACCTACATGGGGATTGTAGACGGTGTGCTGAAGCGTTATGCGAGCTTGAGCGGCGCAACGTCAGCGGAGTTGCTCCAGGCAACGCGTGACATGAACGCGGCGTGGCAGCACATGCAAAAGGTACGTAAGAGCGTCACGCCAAAGAAGGCGAAGACTGTTACGAAAAAGGCAGTAAAGAAAACGCGCTCGTAGTCGTCTTTGCGCTCACCAGTTTGTCCACCCTCCGCAGAAGTAAAAAGAGCAGCTGCCGTACCGGCAGCTGCTCTTTTGCGCGCCCTTGTTGGCACGCTTTAGCGAGAAGCGATTGTGGTGAGAATTTTTTGGAGTGGTATATACTGACTTCTAGGAGAAGTCCTCATACTATTACGTAAAACATGATACAAAACACAAAATTATTGAAAAAAGAGACGGTTGCCAATGGCACCATGGCATTTTACTGGGAAAAACCGGTGGGGTTTGAATTTATTGCCGGACAGTTCGGAGACATTACGTTAATCGATCCGCCGGAAACCGACGAAGAGGGGAATACGCGCGGTTTTTCGTTTGCACACGCACCCTTCGAAGACGGCTTGATGACGGCCACACGCACGCGTGACACTGCTTTTAAACGCGTACTCAAAGACATGCCTATTGGAACAGAGGTAAAGCTCGACGCACCGTACGGCGACTTTCGACTGCACAAGACAGCTGCTACGCCAGCCGTGTTTCTCATTGGCGGCATTGGGATTACGCCGGTGCGCAGCATCATTGCACAAGCGACGCACGAACAGCTTCCGCACAACATCACGCTTCTGTACTCAAACAAAACACCAGCAGACGCAGCGTTCACAGACGACTTGCAAGGCTTTGCGGCGCAAAATCCTAATTTTACGTTCGTGCCGGTGGCAAGTGAGAGCACCGAAGCGCAACAGGGAAGCGAGCATGGGTTCATTGATGCAGCCATGCTGAAGCGCCATGTGCACGACGTTTCAGCGCCCATCTACTACTTGGCGGGCCCCGCGGGTATGGTGAAAGCCATGCGCGAAATGCTTCTCGGTGCTGGTGCCAATGAAGACAATATTAAAACGGAAGAGTTTAGCGGGTATTAATTTTTCTAGTGCGCTGCCTCAGAAGAAATTCTCTTTTGTGGCAATTGCTGCTGCGAGTTAGAAGATTCATCGCGAGAGCGTCAAATGAGCCGTCCGAAAGGACGGCTCATTTTCGATAGAATAATCACAAAACTCGCCACATTATGTAACCGAGACACTGCCAACCTGTTGAGGAAATACGTTTTTACACTGCAACAAGCTCGTGTGTCTAAGAAGTCATGTCGGATTGCCAGTAAGACATTGGCCAGGTTTCCGTCTTTAGGGCCAGCCATGAGTGCGCGCAAGATATTTTTTCGCATAGTGCTTGTGGCGGCCGTACTTCTGCTCGGCGTGTTGTGCGTGTATGCGGGCATCTGGGGCATGCGTTTCTTTTGGGCAACTGCCTATCGATTCGTGTTTTTGTTTTTGCTCATCATCCTGTATTCGAATATCTCAGCAAAGCTTGCTCTCGTCTACTTCAAAGCTTAATGCATGCAACCGCATACTATAAAAATAATTGTCTGGGCTGGCCTCTATTCTCTGACAGGTCTTATGATCATGTCCTTCTTTTTCTGGACGCCACACCCCATAGGAGTCCTTCCTCTTTTGCGGAACAGCATCATTTTCTTTGCTTCTGTTCTCTTGTTGAAATATTTCATCTACATGATGCTCTCGCCCTGGTACGACGTCGTCAAACGGGCAAAGGAGTACGCTGCTAGTACAAGAAACACAGCGCCGTACGAGCCCCGCGTCTCAGTTATCATTCCTGCTTGGAACGAAGCCGTCGGTCTTCCTGAAACCGTGCGCTCTATTCTTGCAAGCGAATACCGCAATATTGAAATTATGGTAGTGAACGACGGTTCGACCGATGAAAGCGATGCACTGATGCGCCGCCTGGTGGCTAGGTACAAGAAAACCGCACGAAAGGGAAGCGACAAGATTGCTCTCAAGTATTATTACAAAAAGAATGGCGGCAAGGGTCGCGCTCTTAATTACGGCATTGTGCGGTCTTCCGGAGAAATTGTCGTCACGCTGGACGCCGACTGTACGCTTACCGAGCAAACTATCGGCAATTTCGTAAGGACGTTTGCGGACCAAAAAATAATGGCCGCGGTGGGGAATGTGAAGATAGGCGACACTTCCACTATCTTGGGAACATTGCAGCACCTTGAATTCCTTTTCTCTTTTTATTTTAAAAAGGCCGATTCGCTCCTGAACACCATTTACATCATTGGCGGTGCGGCGGGTGCTTTCCGTCGCGACGTGTTTGATCGGGTCGGTTATTTCGACAGTAGAAATATTACGGAAGACATCGACCTCTCGATACGTATTCAGGCAGCTGGGATGCGCATTGCCTATGTGGACGACGCCGTGGTCTACACTGAGGGCGCCAATACCTTTTCGGGACTCAAACAGCAACGGCTTCGTTGGAAATATGGACGTTTCCAGACTTTCTATGCGAATCGCACGCTCTTCTTTAGTGCGCGAGAGGGCCACAATCGCCTTTTAACGTGGCTAGTGCTTCCGTTGGCTATTTTTGGCGAGGCGCAGCTTTCTTTGGAGCCGATCTTTCTGGCGTTTTTGTACGTGTACTCGTTGCTAAGTCATGACTTCGCATCTTTCTTCTCCGGCATTGTTGTGGTGAGCGCGATGTTTGCTGTGCAAATATTCGACGATCGCCACGCGACCAATCGTGCGCTCTACCTACTTGCGCCTGTGGGTTGGCTGCTTTTCTATCTGACCACCTTTGTCGAACACCGAGCACTCTTTAAGTCTCTAGCGATGTTGTACTCAAAAGAAAAACTGCATTGGCAGAAGTGGCAGCGCGTAGGGTGCTTTATGCCAGCGGTTGCTGCAAAGTAGCATGGATAACGGCATGGTTAAAAAAAGCTTCGAGAGTCCCTTGAGTCGATTGTTTTTCTTGTGCGGCATTTTGGTTGTAACGATCGGCGTCGCCTTTGTTTCCTGGCCACGCACCTACACTGGCGCGTCGCCCGTAGCGACCGCGAATCCGCCCCAAAGTGCGGGGGCAATTTCCAGCACTGCCGACGCTGCAGCTGCGTCTGTGGCCGTCGCCGCAGTAGTAGGTTGCTCGCTGCGCTTTGTATTTGCTCCCGCAGGAGTAAGGTCGGTGGCGCCGCTCGGCACCATTACGTATCACGTTGTGCTTACCAATGCAGGTACCCAGCAATGTCTACATACGAGTATTTCTGCGTACTATGCCGACAACGAGTCCGTTGTGGCAACCTCTCCCACCCCACGCGCGAGTGACTACTACTGGGTTCCTGGAAATCTTGCACCCGGCGCGTCGTGGCGCGGCACGGTCGTGACGAGTGTTTCTGAGAGCGCCGCTCTCAGTGTAAGCAATGAGGCGTGTGCAACAGCTGCCAATAGTCCGGACGTGTGCGCGTACAATCTTATTCCAATAGGAGCGTCGCAGTCGCAAACGAAGCTCACGAAACCCTCAAGCTCGTTGACGGCCAATCTTGGGGAGAGGGAGGTTGGTCTGTGGGTTTGGCAGACACCGTCGCAGATGTCGGCTGCATACCGGCAGCACGTCGTTAGCACCGCTGCGAATGCGGGTTTTAACGCGCTCTACGTTACGGTCGATGATTATCTCGATGTCGCTATCATGAGTAGCGGCAGCGCGAAAACTTCCGCACAGGAGGCGTATCTCGCCAAACTGCATGATTTCATTGCGCTTGCCGGCACACGCGGAATCGCGGTGGATCTCGAGGGTGGGGCAAATGATTGGGGACAACACGCCAATCGCTGGAAAGGGTATGCGCTTATCGACCTGCTTCACTTGTATAACGAAACGTATCCAGACGCGCCTTCGCGCGGTTTGCAATACGATGTCGAGTCGTATCTGTCGAGTGCGTATGCAGACAGCAAGGCGGACACACTTGCGAATTTCGCCGATTTTGTTTCTGCCTCGGCAGCGCAGATGGCGGCAAAAAATCCCGGAAAGCGCTTCTCCGTGGTCATTCCGCACTTCTATGACGAACAGATTGCGTGGACGCCGCAGATCTCTTACAACGGCACACGCGAATATGTGCTGACGGCGCTACTGCAAGGTCTGCAGGCGGATCCGGGAAGCTACCTGATTGTCATGGCGTATCGCAATTTTCTTGACGGCACAAACGGCACCATTGCACTTGCACACGCTGAAGTTGCAGAGGCCTCGAGTGGGTACGCAACTAAGGTCATCGTTGCTCAAGAGACAGGTAATGTTCCGCCGAACTACGTGACATTTTATGGAAAGAGCAGTGAAGACCTCCTCACTGCTCTTGCGGGCATTGAGAGTGCCTTTAATACTGAGAGTGCTTTTGGCGGTGTCGCAGTTGATTATTTCGAACCATTTGCGGCGCTCAGTTCGTGATTTGTAACGCAATCACGTTCAGCATTGCGGAAGACTTCGAGAAGGGGAATCACCGCATACACAGGCACGGCCAGAGAGACCGGGCGGTACGCGCGCGGCCTCTCTGGCCAATCATGCGGTTATTCGTTGCATAGTCCTGAGGTATTACGCAGAGACTGATAAGCAAAAGAGCTGCAAAAGAAGTGAAAGAGCAGGGTTGGTCGAGGCTTAATACGATTCTCTCCTTGATGCCGGTGCGTAGTATAGTCTTCCTTAGTTTAAGATTTGATGAAGGTTCTCATGCGCCACAGGAATTGCCGACGGCCTTGGCCCTCAAGAATCATGGCGAAGATCATGCTACAGATTCTGAGTGGAGCGCTAGGAGTACCAAAAACAAGCTTGCGCTAAGCGGACCGAGAAATACGCCGGCAGGGCCGAAAAAAATCACTCCGCCTAATACCGAAAAAAGCACAACAAGCGGGTGCAGGCGAGCTCCGCGGCCGACCAGTCGCGGACCTAAGAAGTTATCGATCAGCCCCACGGCAAGCGCGGCCCAAAGGAAGAGACCGATGGCACTCCCGAGCGCTCCGGTGATGAGCAAGAAGATAGCGGCTGGCACAAGGACGAGAGACGTGCCTAAGCCCGGAATAAATGTCGACAAGCCAGCGAGTACGCCCCAGAGCACTGGGTTGGGAACACCGAAGATAGCCATCCCTATGCCTGAGAGAACGGCCTGGAGAAGGGCTAGGACGATATTTCCTCTCACCACAGAGTTCACGGCAATTTCAAGGTGTTGCAGTATCTTGCGGTCATCGGCATCGTCCAGAGGACTTAATTTGATGAGTACGTTTTTCAGCTGTTCGCCGTCGCGAAGTAGATAAAACAGCGCAATCAAGAAAATGAAAAGAGAAAATAGTATGTTCGAGATATTTGAAAAGAGTGGCCCTATGTTTGAGATAAGCCATGACAGGACAATACTGGCGTACTTTTCAAAGAGTCCTGAGAGTGACAACGAGAGGTGTACCGATCCGGGTAGGTATGGCTGCACAAATTGAGCCGCGCTCGTCACTACACCCTGTATGAGTGCTGTACCGCTACCGCTTACTAGTGTGGTAAAGAGCTGTTGGGCTTCGTGTAGGATTTGCGTCCCCAGGAATACTGTGGGCACAAGGAGGAAGATTGCACTCAGCAAGAGTGTCAGCAGGGCGGCCGCCGCACGTCTTCTCGCCAGGCGTCGCAGGAAAAATTGGTACACGGGCTTTAGGAGAACGGCAAAGATAACCGCAAGCGCGAAAGGTATCAGGAAGGGCTTAATGATAAAGAAAAAGAGAAGCCCCGCCCCCACAAGGATGATGAGAAAGAAATAGGATCGAAGTTTGTCTGCGGGCATTGCGCTCAGTATATACTGCCAATTGCCGTAAGTCGTAAGCTGTGTGAGTCTGTCAAGGTACCGCTAGAGCGAACTGAGAGCAATGACTGGTGTTTGGTTAGTGGGGCGGATGACGATAACTCTACGTTTCCAACCGGCCAGAAAATCGTTTAGGGCTATTTGTTGCGTGCCTTTTGTTGTTGCAGGATCGTTTACATATACCGTGTTACCTTTGATTGCGTTTACGACTACGAGGTGCGGAATCGTACTCTTTGGGTCGAACTTGTAATGCACGGAAAGAATAACTGGACCATCAGAGAGGATTGTTTTAAATCGTGTCAGTGCAGCTTGCGGGTCGCTGGGCAGTGTGTACCACGTGCCGTCAAGTCCGTACTCGTGGGACAGGTCAATGAGGCCTTGGTAGGTCCACCCCGCACTCTCGTCATAGGCCCCTATTGCAATACCTTTTGTAAGCATTTGATTTACGGTCACCGTCGTGTCGGGACGGTAATAGCGAATGAGCATGGTGAGGTCGGTAATGCCGCAGCCGACCTTTTGCCATTTTTGAGAGGTGATGTCTGTGAACTGCGAATAGAAAGGCACCACAGGCGCTGCGCTCGTCGTGGCGATCTCCGGTAATATACGCGGAGCAAGAACCCGCGGAGTGGGCTCAAGTTTTGGCACGATAGCAATGACCTGAGTGGACATGGCTGTATCGTGCACAGTGACGACAGGAGTGTCTACGAGCGACGCTGTGGTCGCAGTGGTGGGAAATATGAGGCCTGCGAGTGCCGTGAGCAACAGGAGGAACACCTGTGCAGCTTGTCAGATACGCTGGTATTACGCAAGGGCTAATCAGTCACGATGACTGGTGTGCCAAGATCAGTCCATTCATAAAGGCGCTCGGCTGCCGCGGGTGGTAGGTTCACGCAGCCGTGTGACCATGGTTGGCCGAAGTTGTTGTGCCAGTACGCGCCGTGTATTGCGCCGCCATCTTTGGTGAAGTAAAGATCCCACGGCACGCCGGGTAGATCATAGTATTGGTCTGAGACGCCGGGTACCGGTCCTTGCATGTAGCTATCCGGCATTTTTCGGTAGACGTAAAAAGTCCCGACGGGTGTGGGAGTAAGTTCGAGACCTACCGATATGGCCTGGCTCATGAAAACAGTATCGCCATCATAGGCGTAGAGCATTTCTTTTTTTCGGTCGATGACAATTCGTTTTGTACTGGAGGCGTTTGCTCTCGCAGTTGTGGTGAGGAGTCCAGGATCATAGAAAAGTTTTGCATACTCTGCAGCAACGTACCACTCTCCAACAACGCGCTCAGGGTAGTGGACTACTCCAGTAAAACCAATTTTGTACCAGATATGCCCATCGACGATGGTGGTGCTTGCTACCTTGAGTACAATATTGTTACGTAGTTGTTTTACGACAGGGAAATTTGTACCTGGTCCAGAGCGAAGATTGACGCAGCCTCCAGTAAACGCCCAATTGCAGCTATTAAAAATCTGGATATACGGTAATCCGGTTGGTGTCGCTGGCTCTGGTGTGGTTGGTACCGTAGCAATTTCATCCCACGTGGCAATAGACATTTCAGTTACGGGCGGTTGTGGCGGGGTGGGCACCCACAGTTTCCATACTCGATAGGAGACAAAGGAGAGGGCACACAGCAGGAGCAGAATAAAGATGACTCGTTGCTGGAGTCGGGAAGACATAACCGTTTGATTATACTACTTATTATACGTTACGTCAATTTTCTCGTAATGGTTCAATA
>CAYQCB010000004.1:0-44594 GCA_964415875.1 uncultured Candidatus Saccharibacteria bacterium | reverse complement strand
GATAGCCCTTCACTTCGTGGCCAATGAAATGAATGAGCCCCTCCTGCCGCGCATTGGTAGTACCCAACTCCTCTGTAATTTTCTCTAAAGCAATCATATCGGTGACTGTTTTCACGCTTCCAAGCAAGACTATTGCAAACGCTGTAACATTTATAATAGTGGCGCTGATACTATTTGAATACAGAATATTTACAAAGGTGAAAATACTCACCAGAAATCCAAGTATTGCCGTCGTGGCAACGTTTATATTGAAAAGGTGATGCTGATAAATCGCATAAGACGTAAGCGCAATAAAGGGCAATATAAAGAGCGCTGCAAACGGTATGTAATTGAGATTCAAAAAGACATTTGGCAACAACACATTGAACACAAGTATTAGAGCTGCCGTCAGCGTCATCCCAACAAGTAGCGAGCGCTGTTGGCGCTTCTCGACACCATGCGCCTGTAACACACGAATCAAGAGCAAGCTCAGTGCGCCCAGCAAAAGACCAAAAACAGTGGTCATGAACAAGATAATTCCTGGGCCAGGAATGGCTCTGGTAACGTGACCTATCGGAGCGAGTTCAGCTATTCCTGAAAAAACGGTGGGAGTGAGCACAATGAGAGCTACCGTGGCCACTGCCGGAATGAGGACATACCGATACCAGGACGGGAGTCGCGCCACGCTACGTGGGAAAACGTACGCAAGTTGAAAGAACAGAAATGCGTGTATCGTTGATAAAAAAAGATGGAACCGCAAAGCCCACAGAGTTGCCTCTATCGTCGTAAACCGGTACTCGAGATAATTCGAAATCCCCCACGCGGCAGTAACCAGTGAAAAGAGCAGAAACGTACGATTGGTAATGCTTTTCCGATTGCTCAAATACACGAGCGTCCCAAGAAGCACGATGCCGGCCACTGCAATGCCGACAAAATACAAATCAAAGTTAATATCTGCAAATTGATCCAGCATAGTGAGTAGGATACCAGAAGAAATTGACTCCATTTGCCAGTCACCTACGGCGTTTCGACGATTGTGATCGCGTCATGAAGAGAAAAACGACTCGCGCGTGCGGAAGGAGGAGCTGCATGGCCAACGCGAAACATAAAGACAAGCGGATGATCCCCTGCACCCAATAATGCCGTTGCTGCTGCATACGCACTCTCAATACGCTGCTGTTCCGATCCTGAAAACGCGCTTGAGTCTCCACGTTCAAGCAATAGTTTGAAAAAAAGGATACCAGTGAGTGGCTGGAAAGAGAGCCCACACTGCGTGGCAGTAAGCCATACACGCTCGACAACGCGACCTGCCCGTACAAACGAAAGCGGTGCCACGTCAGGAATACGCAACCCTCCCATTGCCGCAGACGAAGCGTTTGTAAGAGCATTTTGCGCTGCCACGACACGCTGAAAATCGAAACGTCTCAACACGCGCATCACAACCCAGTACCGCAATGCCTTAAACATTAGTTGCGCCGGAAAGGGAAGCTCCAGAGTTTTTATATAAAACCCAACAGTGCGTTCAGTATCCTCTTTCAGTGTCCAATTAATATGACTGAAGAAGAAGCTGTGCAGTTGCTTGTTTGCAAGCATGATTTCCTCGTTAGTTGAACCAACTCGCGCCAAACGCACAATAGAATCTCGATCTTCAGTAAGCAAAAAAGTCCCGAATCCTTCGTGCGCGGCTGCAGCTACAAGCGCCATTCGTTGCGCTGCAGTGAGTGCAGCACTTTCGTATGGCTTACGATTAGTGCTTCGCACACTGATTGCACTCACCAACGGATCAGCAACGACAGACAAATCGCGTATAAGCGTAAGTGTCGCCACCAGAAGTTGATTCGTGGGATCAGGAAAATAATTTACTTGAGCAACGTATTCCTGAGCGGCAGCAGCAATAACCATGTTCTCAATTGCCGCTCCGCACGCGAAGTACGAGGCCCGATGTCCCCACCCATAAGCAGACGTGTCTCGTTCTGGAAGAAGATGCACCGCAATGGACAGGCCATTGACCACAAAATGCCACGGCTGACAATTTTCTCCCGATGGTGCTTGATTGCCGGCGCTTAGAATCTTCTCAATAGCGGCAGACGCAAGCACGGTACTCATAGGCCAAAGCTCTCCGCAAAAGCCTTGGAGACATTCTCGCGTTGCGTAATTGCTTCAGGAGTCTGGAATCCGGGGTCAAGTTTCTCATCGAGTGAGATGAGTGCCCGATTGTCGATAAGCACATCTCCACTGCTGATTTTACGTGCACAGTACGCCACCGCAGCTCCGTTGATCAGAGCTGCACCACCGAGCTGCGGCCAGGAGACGATAGTCTTCCCCATTTCAAGAAGCGATTGTTGCATTCGCCCGGTTACATTTTCAGGGCCAACGTGTTTTGTAATCATTTTTCCGATACCAAACTTATCGAGATTTTTCAGCATTTCGTAGGAAACATCGCCCATACGCCCATGGAAAAAAGGTGTCTCGGGATTTAAGTCATAGCGTTCTACGTCGACCACCGCGTTGTCACCATTGTCTGCAGCCATAAGCACGGGTACCCTATGCTTCTTTGCCTGTTCCCGTATTAAAAATTTCACCGCGAGATTGTCGAGCTCGTCGACAACGATATCGAGGCCCTCAAAAAAAGACTCAATGTTCTCGGGGCGCAACCCTTCAGGAAAAAGCTCAATCTGCGCATACGGATTTATTTCGTAAATCATGCGGGCTGCCATTTCTACCTTCAACACACCAAGACGATCTGCTCCCGCGAGAACACGATTCGTATTTGAGAGTGCAAGGCGATCCATATCAGCTAATTTCATGTGTTTCGCGCCACCGCCAAGCGCAAGCGCAAGCGCGACCGAAGAACCAACAGACAGCCCGCCAATGCCTATGGTGGTTGTATAAAATGCACGCTGTTCTTCCTCTGTTATGAGATTACGATTTCTCGCCGTACGCACCTTACGATACTGTTCCTCTGGCAACACGTGCGTTATCAGACTGCGCCACGGGAAATATACCCAGAGCCCATGCTCTGCGATAGAGACATGATCTTGCAAGGAGACATAGTACTCCTGGAAAGATTTCTCAAACGTCGGTGTGTAAACGAGCGTTGGATTTTCTATGGCATAGAGCTCCCGCTGCTGTTCTTCATAATCATCCGACACGTGACGCACATCCCCCTTGCGTAAAAGCATTGCCAGACGATCCTGATCACCCTTCTTACTTAGAGTAAAAAACGCTGGCACTGAACTACCGTGAGACTCTTCAAGCATGGCCAAATCGGCAAGCAGATTATTCATTTCTTTTGTAAATTATGAGCGGCTACCCATCGTTGTTTAATTCCGGCTGCAAAATGAGTCGGGTGTTCGTGCTGCCAAAACTGTATACGGGGTTTAACGCGCGCACCCATGCTCGTGAGATTATTCTTATACTCACCGCTAGACTCACACAAGGCTTGCGTTATAAGTTCGACGAGCAGTTCTTCTAGGTGCAAATCGGGTATTGCTTTTTTCGCAAGCTCAACGTGTACTAACAAGTACTCATCGTGATTTTCATCAGTCTCAGTCGAGAGCGTAAATCGCCCTGTTATACTACTAGAAAGCTGTTTTCGCAGTAGGGCTTTTTTAACATGTTCTGGGTAAATGATGGCTCCGTACAGTTTGGTAGAGAGATCAGCTCGCTCATACAAATACACAAAAGGAAGTTTGGTAACGGTGTCAGTAATGTGTGCCTTGCGTAGCTCCTCTCGCAAATCAATCCCCACTTCCGTACACCACCCGACAACGTCGTCGTATGAGAAAACTCCGCCCTGGTCTCCAATGTCGTAGCGCACAAACGGCATAACGCCATCACCCGTAGCGTAGAGCTGGCCGCTACTACCCACGTCAAACGTGACAAAGTCCGGAATAAATTGCGCAAGCGTCGGCAAGCGATGCGCTTCGCTAAAAAGTTTTTTATACAAGCGCTTATGCGAAAGCGCGAGGCGTCGTAGAAGAATAGTCAATGGCGTCTCTGTAGCCATCGTGCCCAATTCAGCACTGCCATAAATATTCATCACGCTTCGATACGGATCTTTCATGCCCGTCTTTTGCATTAGGTAATTCCGAAACTGCTCTGAAAAGGCCTCCGCCGCACACACGACGCGCATATCCCACTGTTTCCAGCGAATACCAAGCGCCGCGCCCTCGTCGAGTATGTCCTTCACAAAGGGTGGGTACCCGCACACCACGAGCTGTTCATACTGAGGCCCAACGGCTTGAATGGCATCAAAAATCTCCCGCTTACTGACACCCGGCGTGATCACCGTTAGCTTGCTGCCGCGTTCTGAAATGCGACGGAAGGCTTCGTACGTCAGCAGTCCACCTATCCAAGCACCCATACCAAAGCACACCACGACCAGCGTTTTCTTTTTCTTGGCCAGTCCACTGCGCTCTAAAAAGAGCTGGTGAAATACCACTGAGCGTTCATGAAGTTCGTCATCTCTCGGAATATAAAACGGCTGTCCTGTGGAGCCAGACGTTGCCGTAAGCACCAATGAATCGTTCTGAAGCGCTTCTTTTTTGAGCAATTGCTCCCATGAGTACTTACGCAAATAATTCGTCTTTGAGATGGGAGGGACAGCCTCCACAGAGGTGGCTTTCTGGACTGGACCTACCTCCTGCAAAAATTTTTTATAGGCAGGTACCGAAGATTGAGCGCTTTCAAAATTACGGAGTATTGCTGTCCGAGAACGATTTCCCCAGTCTGCGCTGGTAGCTTTAGGGAGTGACTTCACAACGGAGGCAATGCTTTGTGACAACACTACCACCCTACCTTGTCGTGTTTTGTTCACTACCTCTGAAGAACGCATGATTCCTAGTATACGACAAACAAGGGCCTCGCAATGCCCAACCCACACCTATGGGTGTATACAAAAGCAACCGGCAGAGCCGGTTGCTTTTGTGCGCCGACCTTTTGCATTTGAAAAGTTCGGCTACGGGTCCGTATGCGCATACGGTTTGGGTTGGCAGTAAAAAAAAGACCTCAAACGAGTGTCTGTGCTGCCGAAGCCCGAAAGAACCAGTCCACATGTTAGCGCACACTCGGAAAAATAACCAGTGGATAAGTGGTTATTTTTCTATCTCGCTGCCTTTTTCGCGAGACGCACTTGGTAACGATAAAAGAGCACTGGCACAAGGACGAGCGTGAGCACTATGGCAAATGACAGGCCGAACATAATGGCGTACGCAAGCGGGCCCCAAGTCGCGTCAGCGAGCGAGAGTGGAATCATGCCAATGACGGTAGCCACTGTAGTAAGCACGATGGGGCGCAGTCGCGTTGCTGCAGAGTCCACCACAATATCTATGGGCGCCTTGTGTGGCTCCTCATGCAAGTGTTTAATCATCGAATCCATGAGAATGATTGCGTGATTAATAATCACGCCGCCGAGCGCGATGACGCCAAGCAGAGAGGAGAACGAGAGAGGCTGCCCGGTAAGTGCGAGTCCTGCGAACACACCAATCAACGAGAGCGGCACAATGACCAGGAGATACAGCGTGTAGCGAATTGAGTTAAACGCGATAATCAAGATCATAAACATGAGGATGAGTCCTGCCATGAGCGCCACAAACATGTCGGCGAACGACTGATTGATACTTTCGCTCTCTCCCCCGTACGAGACGGTCACCGTGTCCGGCAGATTGAGCTCACCTATCCTCTTCTGGAATGCCGCAACTACGGCAGTCGTAGAAGTCTTGTCATTGGGGTACGCAGACACGGTCTCGATACGCTTTTTGTCTTGGTGAGATATGGCGGCATTACTCTGCGCCAAAGAATCGCTCAAGATAGAACCGAGCAACACTGGGCCGTTGCTTCCGGCAATAGTGAGGTTTTTAATACTGTCGATAGTTGTCTGCGACGTGTCAGCACTCGTTGTGTACGATGTATTCAAATTAAGCCGCACGACAACGTCTATGTTTTCCCCGAGTTTCCGTATGGTCGTTGCGGTTGCGCCGTTTATAGAGGCGCGCAGCACTTGCGCCACCTGAGCGGTAGTGACACCAAGCGCCGCTGCTTTGGCGCGGTCAATAGAGAGGTCAAATTCGGTGCCGTTATTTTGCGTAGTTGAAGTGATGTTCGTGACGTTCGGAATCGTTGAGAGCAGCTCTTTGCCGGCGTTCGCTGCAACAATGAGTGCATCTAGATCGTCACCCTGGAATTGGATTTGAATGGGAGCGCCCGAGGAGGGACCTGTGCTTGCCTGCAGCACCTGAACAGTCGCATCCGTTACGACTGCGAGCCGCTTCTGCAAATCTGCAACTATCTGGGTACTAGTTTTTTTGTGGCTAACGGGCAAGTTGGCGGTGATATTCGCAAGATTTCCCGACGATGGCGCTCCCCCACCCATTGCGCCGCCAGAGAGCGCTGAGCCTTGCCCCACTGTAGTCTGAAACGATGAAATGTCAGGATCGGCATATAAAATCTCTTCGACTTCTCGCGCGGCCAAGTCTGTCTGAGCGAGCGTCGTGCCCTGCGGTTTTTCTATGTTGATAAACACATAATCCTGGTCCGCTGACGGAAAAAAAACAGACCCTACAATACCGGTAACAGGCAGCAGCATGGCCACAACAAACAGCCCTCCCAGCGAGCGAAGAAAGATGCGTTGAAAGCGCGCACTTTCGAGTGCACGACGCAAGGTGTCCTTGTACCAGGCAGTTATACGATCCGTATACGCTTCTTGGATCGCTTCTAGCTTATTGTGGTGTTCTTTCGCCAGCGCAAGCGCGACGAGCGGCACAATGCCAAGCGCCACAAAAATAGACGCAAGCAGCACGAAAATAAGCGTGTACGGAATACCGGCGATAAACTTTCCTATAATACCCGAGAGAAAGAAAAGTGGCGCAAACACGGCGACAGTTGCCATGGTGCCCGCAATGAGCGGCCACGCATAGTCTCTAAGCGCCACTCGTGCGGCATCAAGCGGATTGCTGTAGAGCCGCATGCGCGAATGAATCGCTTCCGTCACGACAATGCCCGAGTCAACCAAAATGCCAACAGCAAGAATCAACGCAAAAAGACTGATGAAGTTGAGCGTATTGCCTGTGAGGTAGAGCGCGAGAAACGATATTAAAAATGAAATAGGAATGGAGAGGGCGGCCACGAGCGACTCTCGCCACCCGATAGTTACCAACAGTACCGCTATCACCAGCAGTACAGTAATGACACCCGTGTCGGCCAAATCACCCAACTGCTTCGACACCTGCGCACCTGCATCTGTCGACGGCGGTACGAACACTGTCAGTCCAGAAAGCTTTGTCTTTTCTAACCGCCCAAGCTCCGCGCGCACGGCGTCTGCAGTAGCTTGAATACCAGCACTCGACTGTTTGTAGACGGTAAGCGTTATGGCTTGATTGCTCGGCTTCCCGTCGAGCGACAAGCGAGAGTACGTCGTTGCGGGCGCCAACCCGTCTGCAATGAGCGCAATATCGCGCAAATAAATCGGATTACCGTCTGATGACCCAACTGCGATGTCCTGTATTTCTGCAGAGTCCGTCAGCCCGCCTTTAAAGTTGACGGCGTAGTTGATGCCGTCCATTTGAATAGAGCCCGCCGGCAGCGCCGAGTTTGTTGCCGCGATAGCGCCGATCACTCCAGTAAGCGACAGTCCGTACTGCGCAAGTTTTTCCTTGCTG
Organism: uncultured Candidatus Saccharibacteria bacterium; assembly: GCA_964415875.1. Taxonomy (GTDB): domain Bacteria; phylum Patescibacteriota; class Minisyncoccia; order Phycocordibacterales; family Phycocordibacteraceae; genus C7867-001. Next base: position 36,957 of record CAYQCB010000004.1, on the reverse strand, counting down.
ACGATCACGCTTACTTCGCGGTTTGAGACACCAGCCACTGAGACGCTTGAGACGCCAGAGACACTCTGCAAATCATCGGAAAGCGATTTCCCAAGCGCAGCAAACTCAGTTGGTGGCAGATCACCAGAAACGGATGCAACCAGAATTGGCTGATCGCTAAAGTTTATTTTAAGTACTTGCGGAGCCGATGCTTCCGTGGGAAGTTGTGGAGCCACTTTTGATACCGCGTCACGCAAATCCTGAATGGATTGGTTCATGTCCGCGTTAGCATTGAATTGCACATTGACTTCGGAAATGCCGTCGCCCGACATGCTCGTGAGCGTGTCGATATTGCTTATACCGGAAATCTGATCCTCAAGCTTATTGGTGACGAGACTCTCCATGTCCGCCGAAGACGCCCCGGGCATCGTGACGATCACGAACCCGTTGGGAATCACGACGGGCGGAAAATTCTCTTTGGGTATGGTAACGAGCGCAAACGTACCCGCCACAAGCAACGTGCCAAGCAGCACGTAACTAAATTGCCGTTTCTCGAGAAAGAAATTCCAGAGCCAGAGCATGGATTATGAGGTGGCTATGTTCACCGTCTCGCCATCAGTGTGTCCGCGAGCGTCGGTGACTATCGTAGTGGTGGCAGTAAGGCCAGAAAGTATCACTACCCGGTCACCCAGGATAGATCCGAGAGTAACGGGAAGAGCAGAGAGTGTACTCGACGACGCGACGGTGAAAACGGCGGCGCCTGTAGGCAGAATTTTTACAGCGGCGATAGGAATCGTAATCGACGACGACGCACTGCTCGCACTCGAGCGCGCAGTGCGCGACAACGCCACTGCCACCACCTCGCCGTCTGTCAGCCCTTGGCCGTTGTCAGCCATGCCTACCTTCACTTCTATTTTATTCGTTACTGGATCAAGCGCTGGCGCGACAAACGTGATGACGCCCTGCTCTGAGCCGTTTATCAGCGCTCTGCTCCCCACAGAAAGCGTTTTTGCGTCTTCAGGAGTCACCTGTACATCTACAAAGAGCGCGCCCGGATTAGACACCACAGCTACAGGTGCATACGCGGAGACAAACCCTCCTTGCGTGATGGGTAGACTCACAATCGTGCCCGAGATAGGGCTGCGGATAATAGTCTTCTCGAGCGACGCCTTAGCCGCGTCCAGTGCGCCAAGCGCTTGCTTTACATACGCTGCCGCCGAGGCTACGTCGGTGCCGGAGGCGCTTGATGCTGAGTTTGCTGCAGTAGAAGCTCCCGAGAGAGCGTTGTCGTACGCGCTTTTTGCAGCCGTCAAACTTGAGATCGTCGCAACAGATTCAGAGCGTGCTGCCGTAAGAGACGCCTGATAATTTGCAAGCGTTGCCGCAGATGTAGTTTGGCTCGGTTGCGTCTCGTTCACCGCAAGAATAAGATCGTTCATAAAGGAAACAACGGATTGTGCAGTTGCAATCATCAGTGTCACGTGTGCATCAACCGTGCTGGCGCTCGTAGCGGAAGAAAGTGTCGCCGCGGTTGCAAGCTTCGATTCCAGTATTGGGCGATTATTTTGCAATTTTTGTACGAGGGCGCTGTCGGGAACCGTCATCAAGAGCACCGGATTGCTCGTGCGGGCATTGCTAAAAAGCTGATCAGCGCGAGTATGCACCGCGTCATCAAGAGAGGCATAGGCGCCAGCAAGGGCATTTACTGCGGACGCAGCGGCAGCAGCGGCACTCGTCTGCGCTGACTGTGAGGAAATGGAAGAATTCTGTGCGGTAGTGTTGACGGCCTTTTCATACGCAGCCTCTGCAGCATCGTAGGAACCTTGCGCTTGAAGCACTGAGGCGCTTTGACTGCTGTGCTCGAACGAGCCAATGATTTCCCCTGCACCCACACGGTCGCCAAGACTGTGCGAGAGCGAAACTACTTCACCCGAGGTTTGCGCAAGGATTGAGGCGCGTGAAAGCGACGTTACCAATCCAGTTACTGGCAGCGGCGTAGTCGCAGAAGCCAAATCAGCGACTGTCGCCACGTGCACATAGGAAATGCTCGTATCGAGTGTCACTGCGGAGTTCCTCGTACGAAAAACGTAGCGTCCGCCGACGAGCGCCAGCGCTACGACAAGCACTGCCGCAATGCCATAGCGAAGCGGATACCGACGCACGTGTGCAATAAAGCGAACAAAGGTGGCGCGAATCATGGCGTAAGCGTTATAGCACGAGTAATCTTCTTATGAAGCGTGGCAAACGTTTTAAACTCTGCCTCTGTAAGTACACTAAACACGTCGGTTATTTGTGAGAGCATGGTGGCCTTCATAGACGATATGGCTGCTTGCGCTTTAGGAGAAAGCCGTATGTGTTGCGAGCGGCGGTCCTTCGGGTCAGGCCGTTTCTCTACATAACCGCTTTTAACCAACTGATTAACCAACTGTGTAGCGGCACTACTGGTGATTGAAAGCGCCTCGCGAATCTCTCGGACGGTCGCTTCTCCGTTGCGGAAGATAACGCTCATGGCAAACCACTGTGAGCTCGGCAATCGGTGTGCGCTTGAGCGCTCTTTAGAACAGTGAGAAAGCTTACGTCGAAGCAAGTAATACCCTTCAAGAATCTCTTCGAGGTATTTTGAGCGTGCTGCCATAATGATTAGATACTTACATATCTACGCGCGGCCGTCAAGCCGCTTTGAGCACAGGAGCACTCGATGCACTCCCTGAATCGCCACCACGCGTGCGCCTCTCAAGAAAACGATCGAGCAGAAATTTGGCAAGTTCCGTGACTTGCATCCAGGAGAACGTCCAGCACCACACAAGCAATGCTAGCTGCCACGGAATTGCAGGTACAAAGATACCTGCCACTGCCAGAAGCGTAGCAAAAGCTTGCGTCGCTGAAGTCGCGAGAATGATGCTCTTGGCCGGAAGAAACCGCCACCAACGCTCTTTGGTGTGAGCAACGTATATAAGCATGTGTCCCGAAACCGTCAGCTTCAAGAAAAATGCCGTCTGAATGAGTAGCAAAGGAAGGTGCACGACATCTGCAAGGAAAAAGTAGAGCGCCAAACTCTCGCAAACGCCAACCAGCCCATACAGCGTGCCGTGGGTGAACCGTTCGCTCGGGGCGATACTTGCAGGTCGGTCAGTCCTCTGTACACGATCAAACGCAAGGGTAATGATTGGAATGTCGTTTAAAAATGCCAGAAGAATAATTTGGACTGGAGTAAGTGGAAACCCCTTTATCACCAACCCGAGCACGAGTGCCGTTATCACCAGACGGAAACTTTCGGAAATTCGGTACACCGAGTAGTAGTACAGCCGGAAAAATATTTTCCGCGCTTCGATGAGCGCCGTTTCGAGCACGCCGATACCCGAGTCGAGCAGCACAATGTCTGCCGTACCTTTTAGAGCCTCCACGGCGTTCGCCACGGCAATACCCACATCTGCTTTTCGAACGGCAGGCAAATCGTTCACGCCGTCACCGGTCGAAGCAACCACAAAATGCCCTTGCGCTGCCGTAACTATAGTCAATTTGTCTTCGGGCATCACCTCTGCAAAAGCGGCTATCGTTGCAAAATCATCTACCGTAAGTTTCTTCAAATCAATGTCAGAGGGGCGCAGTACTCGCCCACGCAAGCCCAGTATGCCCGCCACATGTTCTGCAGTCTCTTTGGTGTCCCCCGTCACCATGATGGCGCGGACACCTTCTTTCGCCAGAAATTGTAACGTCTTCGGCGCGTCAGAACGCAAAGGGTCCGACAAGACCAAAAGTCCGGCGAGCTCCATATCTTTCTCATCAGCCAGATTTTCAGGTTGTCGTTTTATTGCTACGGCAATGGCACGCGAACCGTCTTTTGCGGCTAGACTCGTGTCCTTGGAAAGGGTTCCTTCAAGCGAAGACCCGTTGCTGCAGAGCGCTCCCACCACAGGAGGCGTTCCTAGCGTGATGAGATAGCGAACACCATCTTTTTCCACAAGCGTCGTAGAGCGCTTACGCACCGAGTCAGCAGGCGTCGTATCAAGCGTTTTGTAACCCGTCTCCGCTGAGGTGGCTGCGCCCGCAATTGCTTTATCAATAAGACTGTCCGTGTTAGCCAGCGCGCCGGCAACGGCATACTCCCGAAGCTGTGCCTCGTTAAACGGCGCGTACGCGTGCACTCGCTCCACAGTGATTTTATTCTCTGTGAGCGTGCCCGTTTTGTCTGTAAGCAGCAGCGTTACATTTGCAAAATCCTCAAGCGCAGCAAGCCTGCGCACGAGTGCCTTTTTTTCAGCCACAGCAAGCGCACCGATGGAGACGATCAGCGTCATAACGGTCTGCAGCGACACCGGTAGCCCGGCAATGAGAAGCGAAAGATCAAGAATGGCAATATCGCCCAGAGGCACACCCGTGAGCACGAACACCGTCGTCAAAATCACTACCGCTAGCAAACTGGCTATAATAAGAAAGCGAGAGATCGAGAAGATCTCCTTTTCCATGGCGGACGTACGCGTATCGTCTTTCGCAGACGTCGCAATCTTTCCAAAGAACGCGCGATTACCAGTTGCCGTCACCGTGCCAGTAAACGTGCCCGCCACAACGACTGACCCAGAGTAGGTCTCGTCTCCCCCTTTCTTTTGCTTGGGGAGAGACTCTCCTGTGAGCACAGCTTCATTTATTTCCAAGTTACCGGCTGTTTCTATCCGTGCATCGGCTGGCACCAGCGCTCCCACGGCGCACCGTATCACGTCGCCGGGCACCAGCTCACGCGAAGCAGTCGTCTTCCATACTCCGTCGCGTAGCACCTGCGCACTTACCGAGAGCTGTGAGCGCAACCCCTCGAGAGCCTTATCGGTTTTACGAGCGTGCCACAACCCCATGGCGACGTTCAAGACAAGCAGTGACACTATGAAAAACCCATCGAACTCACGTCGTAAGAAAAACGACAGCGTTGAGGCCACTATCAGCATGAGCGACGCCGGAGACATAATCGCCCGCAGTACTTTCTCCCACGGGCCCGCTTTCTTTTCCGAAAGCTCGTTGGGGCCCCATTGCTTAATGAGCAACGCCGCCTCTCCACTCGTTAGTCCGTGCATATTTTTATTCTAACGCATGTATTTCCACAAAACTCCGCCATGCCCACCAAGTGCGAATAAAAACAATACACAATATATAGTATGGGTTTACGAAACTCATATATTTCTGTCGTTTAAATCTCTGAAAACCTGCTATAGTGCGGATGGGTTCGGCGACACTACTCAAAAAGTGTCGGGCTCCCGAAGCGCAGGAACTCATCCTGCGCACAGGGCGCCGCGAGCGGGTTTCGTGTGAGCGAGCGCCATTCCCCCAGTGTGCAGCTCGCCAGAAATCCGTTTTCGTCCGAACCCACCCACACTTTCATTTGTGCAGGTCCTATTTTTCAGTAGTCGCTCCAAAAGTCGCCAGCACCACGCTTGGCGGCTTTCTTTGTGTGGCAAACACTGATTACCGAGGGCTACGCAAGACGTAACGCACTATAGTTTTCGTACACTCATACAAGCGATCCGCCTACTCGCTCGTTGTGCCATCAAAATGCTCCTCAGCGGCTTCGGCTTCGGCCTTTGTTGTATGCGTCGTACCCTCTTTGTGGTTGGGTGGCGCGTACAGCGTATACAACTTCATGGGTGCACTTTCGGAGGTGTTGCTGATGTTGTGCCGAGTGCCCTTAGGCACCACGACAACCGAACCATCCACAAGGTCGTGCGCAACACCGTCTAGGATTGCCGTGCCCACACCTTTTTCTACACGAATAAACTGATCGAGCTCGTGCACTTCCATGCCAATGTCTTCTTGAGGAAGGAGACTCATGACGACAAGCTGCAGTCGCTCATCGGTATACAGCACCTCACGAAAATTCTCATTCTCAAGCGCCTTCTGTTCAATATTTGTAACGTATCCTTTCATGGGATGATTAGTTAGCGACTCTTAGTACAGCCTATGATAGCGTGTTTTGGTGATCGGAAAACTCATTTGGACGAGCTCCCTTGCCCGTCTTGCCGAGCGCCATAGCGCGCAATGTTTTTACGCTAAAATAGAATGCCACCAAGAGGAGTACTGCGGAGAGCTCGCGCGCCAAGAAAAGTTCAGTCGACTGTACGAGATGTAGTGAGATTGCCGTTGTCTCAAGCAGCAGCACGCTTACGCCCGAGACGATTGCGTCAGCCACAAGCACAGCTTTGCTGTGCGGATTAGTGAGTCCTGCAAGCAACACCAGCAGCACTCCTGCGATAACTTGCGTGAAGGTGCCATACGGAAGCAAGTCGCCCCACAACGGAATAACGACAAACGACACTACCGCGGCAATAACAAAAAGCTCGCGCACCCGGTCACCATAGTAGTGCGGAATATTAGGAGAACGAGACAATCCAACGGTTGTGCTTTCGCTAGAGCCAATCATATACGGAAAGTATACTCCAAAATCAACTGACTATTTGAAGATAATAAGAAGCGAGCCCGCTATCGTAAGCACAATACCGGATACGCTTTTCCACGTTAGCGACTCACCGAGAAAAGTCGCCGCGAGCACTATGACCAGTATCACACTAAACTTGTCGACGACGGCAACGGCGCTTGCAGGACCTGCGCGCAGTGCAAAAAAATACAGTACCCAACTCAAGGCGCCAGCCACGGCGGCCAGCACGATAAAGACCCACGCCCGTGCCGTGAACATCGTCGGATCAAAGTGCCGAAACGAGCCGAACGCGAGTCCCGCAAAAACCAAGAGTACAGCCATAATGACTCCGCGAATGATGGTTGCAAGCGTTGGGTCGACTGCCTCCAGACCGAGTTTCCCGAAAATCGCGACGAGCGCAGCACTCACCGCTGAACCGCTCGCGTAGAGAAACCACATACACCTACGCGCTTAGATCTTTCTTCTTTTGCTCAAACTCCTCTCGGTCAATCTCCCCGCGCGCATAGCGCTCACGCAAAATCGAAAGTGCGCTCTCACTACTGTGCGATGGCCAGGGTGAGCTTCGGTATAAGGCGCGAATGGCCACGGCAACAATCACTCCCAAGAGCACGAGCAAGAACAAGGCCATAAGCGCTTCCGGAAACCCGCCTCCGCTGTATCCATACCCGGTCATCGGATACCCAGTGCTATATTCCCATAGGTGCATACGTATACAGTGTTATGAATAAGCCTCTCGCATAGTGTACTACGCAACATATCCCCCTTTCTTACGACCAGGGTACACTATCGAAGTGTCGCGTGCAGTATACTCGTACGCATCATTCACAATGCAAAAACTCCTTAGACATCGCGCGTACCTGGAATCGCTTCTTCTTGCGATCCTATTTCTCCTGGTGAGTTTTGCAGCAAATTCGTACGCCGTTGCATACGCCAACAAGAGCATAAGCGACCCGGTTACGGACATTGTACTCAGCAACACATCGGTACACGATGTCGACGGGTTCTTCGTATACGGCGCTGTGTTGCTGGTGCTCCTTATTGCCTTTCTCTGCCTGCGCTATCTCCGCAGCGCCCCATTCATTTTAAAATCCATTGCGCTGTTCACTATTATTCGCGCCTTCTTTGTCTCGCTCACGCACATAAGCCCCTACCCCGAGCACGCCGCCATCACTCCCGGTCTCATCACGAATTTCTTTCCCTCTATTTTCACGGGAAGTGACTTATTCTTCTCGGGGCACACGGGTCTGCCTTTTTTGCTCGCCTTGATTTTCTGGGATCATCTGTACCTGCGCCTCATATTCCTTGGTTTTTCCATTATGTTCGCCGTGGTCGTGCTACTCGGACACCTGCACTACTCAATAGACGTCGCCTCTGCTTTTTTCATTACCTATTCAATTTTCGAACTCGCAAAGGTGTTGTTTAAGCGGGTTGACTAAACACTCGTTTACTTAGTTCCCTTGTAGCTGCGCAATACGGTTAAGCGTTTGTGTCAGTTGCGCCTCGAGCGTTTGCACCAACGCCTGTAGTTGTGCAAGTGACAGGGCGCTTATAGCATCAGCGTTCGACGTGCTCGCTACTCCACCAAGCGCGTTCAGCGCTGCGCGTGTTTGAGGCCCGACGACACCAAGAGGGTTAATGTTGTGCTTTTTTTGAAACGCGACGACTGCCGCAGTGGTCTGCACTCCGTAGTAGCCGTTCGGCGTCGCTGAAAGAAGTCCCTGAGACACAAGGAGTTTTTGCAAAGCCAGCACGTCTGCGCTTTCCTTACCCGGCGCAAGGTACTCGGTAAACACATGAGTAGGAGGCGTTACTACGGGCACGGTCGTACTCGTTGACGGCGCGGCCGTTACCGAAACGGCGAGCGTACTGCACGCGCCAGCGCTTGCACACACTGTAATGTTTGTGCTGCCTGGAGCGTTTGCCGTGACCTGCACGCGCGCGCCACTCACGGACGCCGCCGCCACACTCGCATTACTGTTGCCAGAGAGGTAATACGTCGCAGCGCCAGAGAGGGAGACGGAAGACCCCTGTCCAACGACAAGCGAAAGCACGTTTTGTGCGAGAAGCGACGACACGGTAGTGCCCGTTCCGTTGACGGTGACGGCAAGCAACACGCAACCGCCGCCAGCCGAACACACCTGCACGTTTGAGGTGCCAGGAGCTACTCCGTACACCGTGAGTGAGCTCCCGCTAAGTGTTTGCTGAGAGACGGAAGCGGTGCCGCCAAACAGCGAATACGGTTGTGTGCCTCCAGAAATGCTTACCACTGTGTTTTGGCCGCTCTGCACGGAAAGAGTGTTTTGACTGAGGGTGATGGGCCCCGCAGTGACCGCCGATTGCACCGTCACCGTAAGCGCTGCACAGGTACCGGTCGACGCACACACAGAGACAGTGGACGAGCCTGCGGAAATACCCGTTAGCGTTAAAACCGTTCCCGACACATTTGCTTGCACTACGCCTGGCGTGGTATTGCTCGATACATAAAACTGCACGCCAGACGGCCCGTATATATGTACTGTCGCACTCCCCTTTGCCGCGAGAACCGGAGCGCTACTGCTAAAGGTAACGGCTACTGAGCTTGACGAGCCTGCCGTAGCAACGACCACGCCGCACGACGCACCGTCGGTCGAACACACCGTTATTGATGCGGAGCCCGTTGTAGAACCGGTTGAAAGCGTGAGCACCGATCCGCTTATGCTTGCCTGAATCGTTGCAGCGTTTGTGTTGTTGCGTATGGTGTATGCGCCATTGCCACCGGAGACCGTCACGGGAAGGTTTTGCCCCTCCACTACCGTGACGCTGTGTTGACTGAAGGTAAGCTGCGACGCTCCCGACTGCTGTACTACGACTGAAACAGTAGGACACTGTGTAGCCACGCCCACCTGGCAAAGCGTGACCACAGTGGAGCCTGCGACATTCCCCGCAATAGTTACTTGCGACCCATTAATGCTCACGTTAGCGATTGCTGGGTTTGAATTATTCGACACATAGAGTGCCGTGCCTCCTGTGCCGCTTGCAGAAATCGTCGACGATGAGCCGCTTGAGAGCACCAGCGCGTTTTGGCTGAGCGTAAACGAACTTGTCATCGTAACGGTTGGCCAAGGAAGCGTCTGAGACTTCAGTCCCGCCGTCCCACCTATAAGTGCTGTAACGAGCGTCCCGCTCGTTAGGCCGTACGTTGCACTTGAGAGGCTCGTAGTAAACGAGCCAGTGCCATTCATCGTCCCAAGCGCAATAATCGTTGGTCCGGAACCGACTCGTGTGTACGAAAGCAGTACGCTTTGATTTGGATCCCCGGTAACAGACACCTGCACTTGGTCAGCAGTTCCTGTCGCTGAGAGCTGCAGTGTCGGCGTGACACTGGCAAAGGCACTGGGCACCAACGTGCTCATGCCAATACACACTGCGCACACTATGGTTGTGGTGAAATATCTCATCGCTTCAGTATAGTCTACGCACTGCTGCAAAAACGTTCCAGCTGTGTAAAGGCTTATTCACTGGTGTCGTTGAGCATGTTGGCAACTTCTTCACGCAGCTCTTCGGATTCTTCTAATATTACCGGCGCGCCGTGTAAAAACACGCCACGGAGCTGTCGCTTCGTGGCGTGTTTTTACTTCGCTACCCTCCCGCAGATGCCTCCGCTTTCATTTCCGGCGTGAGCTCCGTTTCGCTTTTAGTGACGCGCAGGAAAAAGAGCGCAATGAGGGCTCCGACAAGCATCGAGAACGCTGCGTAGCCGAACACGGTTCCGTACGAGAGCACTTCTGCTTTTAAAATAATAAGCTGGGCCGCTTCTGAAAGCATCTGCGCTGCAGTGCCGATAATGTGCGAGTTCTGCGCCACCATAAGCACGTTGGCATTCGTGGCATTCGTGAGAATCGTACTGAAAATGGCAATACCAAATGCCCCGCCGATGTTGCGTGTCAGGTTCAAAAGACCAGAAGACATGCCCACCTCGTGAAGCGGTACTGAGGTCGTTGCCGCGTTGGTGAGCGGCGCCATGCCAAGTCCGAGCCCCGCGCCAAACAAAACGAGAGGTACTACAAAGTCCCAACTGGTCATGGTGGGATCAAGCTGCATAAGCAGATACAGCCCGAACGCAGAGAGTCCCATGCCGAAAGAAACGGTGTAACGCGGATGAAATGAATTCGCCAGGCGCGCACCCAGAGGGGCAAAGACGGGCAGCGCAAGCGCCATAGGAACAAAAAGATACCCGCTTTGCGTGGCCGTATAGTGCAGAAACGTTTGCGCAAAAATCGGCAAAAGTAGCATGGCCCCCATCATGCCGCCGAAAGAAATAAAAGAAACTGCCAGAACCGAGACGATCACTGGGTTCTTGAAAAACTTAAAGTCAATAATCGGGTGCAGGTGCCGCTGCTCCCACAAGTACACAAGCGTACCGAAGACGACGACACACGCGTAACAAAAGACACTCTCTCCAGACACCCACCCCCAGTCCTGCCCGCGGTCAACCACAAGCACGAGCGCAGAAATGAACCCTGAAAGCAGCACGGCGCCCTGCCAATCAAACGTACCGCGCTCTCCAGGACGGTCTTTCACAAGGAAAAGCAGCGTCATTACCAACCCCAACAAGCCAATGGGTAGGTTTATAAAAAACACCCAGCGCCAGACGAAGTTGTCTACCAAATACCCACCGAGCAATGGCCCAATGACGGCAGACACGGCAAACGATGACGACCAAATACCGAGTGCTTGTGCCCGAGCCTTTGTGTCCGTAAACGACTTTGCAATCAACGACATGGCTGTCGGGTACACGGCAGCACCCACCAACCCCTGCAGCACGCGAAAGAAGACGAGAGAACTAAAATTCCAGGCGAATCCCGCGAACATAGACACCACAATAAAGCCCACGAAACTCCAAAAATAAATAATACGATTTCCAAACAGATCTCCGAGCTTCCCGAACACAGGAACGAAAATAGCGTTACTAATGATATAAGCCGTAGCGATCCACGCGGCCGTACTCACGGAAATACCGAAATCGCTGATGATTTTCGGGAGCGCCAAATTGACTACGGTACGATCAAGGCCAATAAGCAGCGTCCCCACCATGACAGTGGTGAGCACGAGCCACGGATTTCCCGCAAGACGGTGTGCGCTCAAAGGTCCGGAGCTCTCCGCCATATACTCGCTTACTGCAGGTAAATCTTCATGCGTGCCGACATGCCGTTTTTGAGTTCGCTATAGACGTTCGTATCGAAACGCGCCTCGACATCAAACTGCTGTGTCTCACGTTGGCTTGAGATATTGAAGACTATGCCCGACTGGTTCGAAGTGGGTGACACTTGGTCAAGCACACCCGTAAACGTCTTGCTGCCAAAAGCATCTACCGTAAACGTGACAGGGTCCCCCACCTGCAAACGAGACAGTCCTTTATTTTCGTCGATGCGACCGACGACACGCAACTGCGAGGGATCAATGACTTGTGCAAGCGGCGCTCCCGGAGCAATCTGGGCGCCGATCGTGTTGGTAATCTGCACTAATTGCCCCGCCACCTTTGTGCGAACCACCTCAGTGCCCACCAACGCAACCGGCGCGTTCGCGCTGAGCGTGTCGCCCACGTTCGCATACACAGCATTCAAACGCCCGCCCATGGTTGGTGCAAGACTGATAAGTGGTGCGGAAATAGTAGCGGTGTCAATACTGACTGCACGCGACGACGTGATGAAATACGCTCCCACAAGTGCTGCTACCACTATGGCGACACCAATGCCGCCAAACAAAAAGAGGCGCTTCCGGAGTTCTGGGGTAAAGGTTTTTGTTGGCATAGGTCCTATGGTGCAGCGGTACCGTACGAAAGCACTTTGTCTTCTGCGGTAACGCCCGTCAGAATCTCAGTCTTACCGTCCGCACTCACTATGCCCGTCGTCACCGGAGTGCGCAGCGGCGCTCCCGCAGTTTCTACGTATACAAACTGCGCATCTCCCGCACGGATAATGGCACTGGTGGGTACCGAAAGCACGTCGTTCTTCGTGGCCGTTATGATACGTACGTTTGCGGTGAGCCCCGAGACCAGCCGCACATCGTTTTGTACAAATGTTGCCGTTACACTGTACGACGACACACTTCCGGTAACGGTTGCTGCTGGAGCGACCGTTGTTACAACAGCATCGAATGTAACTCCTGGGTACGCATCAAAGGTCACCTGCACAGCGTCATGCAGTTGTATCTTCGTAATATCTGTTTCTGCTACGGGCGCTACGACCTGATACTTTCCGTCTGAAATCATGGAAATAAGCGGCACACCGGGTACGGCCGTTGCCCCAAGATTTGCACTCTGTACCGTGATGGTGCCAGAAACTGGCGCCACAATGACAGTCTGCGCCGCAGCGGCTTGCGCCGAAGCAAGCGCGGCTTTCGCCGCGTCCACCGCAGCTGATTGGGCGTCGATGTCATTTTGCGTTGCACCTGATTGGGCAAGCGTCAACGCTCCTACCGCCGACTTGTACGCTGTGTCCGCTGCAATAAGACTCGCGCGCGCTCCAGAAACATTCAAGCGTCCCGCGTTTATATTTGTCTGATACCCCACGAGTGCTGCGCTGGTAAGCGTCCCTCCCGGTTGTGCTTCGGTGAGCAGTTTTGTCACATCATCAAGGAAGGCGGACACGGTGCTTACGTTCGTCTCGGAAAGCGCAGCTTGTGCCGCTGCACTTGTGCTCGAAGCAGCTACCGCGCTCCCCCACGCAGCGAGCACACTCTCCAAGGCAACGCGTTCATGCTGCACCGTGTTGACGAGCGTAGCGTCAGCTACTGGGAAGGCAATTTGTGCACTTGCGGTGCGTGGGTTACTAAAAATCTGATCTACCTTTGCATGAACGGCGTCATCGGCACTTGTGTACGCAGACTGTGCAGCACTCGTGAGCGCACTTGCCGCCTGAGCCACCGCTGTTTTGTTGATAGCGAGCTGTTCAGGGCGCGTCCCTGCTCGAAGGGCGTCGAGGCGTGCTTGCGCCGCCTCGACGTTTGCCTGAGCAAGCGCGAGCGCCGCGCTTTGCGCACTGCTATCGAGCGATGCGAGCACCTGCCCTGCATATACATGGGAGCCCACAGCGACGGCAACCTGTGCAATACGTCCTGAGGTTTGGAACGCAAGATCCGTACTGTGCGAAGCTTGCACGACCCCCGACACGTCCACCTCCTCAGCAATAGGTCCTCTCGTCACGGCAACAGCTACTCCTTGCGGCGCCACCGGCGTGGCGTACCACACGTATCCCAAAAGTCCTGCGCCGATAACGAGTGCTCCACCTACAGCCACGAGAGGCTTCGAGAGTACCGAGAGTGTGGTATGAAATGAGGCGCGCATGTATGAGTAAGTTACTTACAGAAATATACCCTACCAAAAAATACCCCCACTCGCAAACGCTTGTACACACAACAATGGTGCGTGACAAACAACGAAACATTAGGTAAGATGCTTATCTACCTACTACTGTAGCGCGACACCTGCATGAGCATTACCCCCAACGCCGTGAGCGCACCTCTGGCACGAACACCGAGTGTGTTTAGCCTACTCAAGCACTACCGCGGGCTCATTATACTTCTGGCACTGCTCGCCCTTGCGGCAAACAGCCTGACGCTTTTCCTTCCGCAACTGGTGTCGCACGTTATAAACACGTACATCAATGGAACCCTCAACACACCCCTCCTCATTAAAGAATTCGGTTCCCTCGCCTTTGGCATTCTTTTTTTCACCTTCCTACAAACTATCGCCCAGACCTATGCGTCAGAACGAGTGGCGCGCGATCTGCGTTCACAGCTCGTCGGCAAAATAGCAACACAAGGGTATCGATTCATAGAAGAGCGCAATCCCTCAAAACTATTGACGAACATCACGTCAGACATAGACTCTGTAAAGCAATTCGTAGCCCAAGCCATTGCGTCACTAGTCTCGAGTGCGGTCATCATCATTGGCGTCTCCGCCATACTCCTCGCAACCGATTGGCGACTCGGGCTCGCCGTGCTCACCATCATTCCCATCATTGGCGGCACGTTCTTCGTCGTGCTCAAGCTGGTGCGAAAGCTGTTCACGCAAAGCCGAGAAGTGATCGATTGGTTGAACAAGGTCATCAACGAGAGCATCCTGGGCGCCACCCTTATTCGAGTGCTGCACGCCGAAGCCGTAGAGCACAAGAAATTCGAAGACGCTAACAGCCGCGCACGCGACATTGGCATCAGCATTTTGAAGCTGTTCTCGTTCATGATTCCAGTCATCACCTTTGTTTCAAGCATGGGTACGCTCGTGGTGATGACCTTGGGCGGTTATTACGTGATCAACGGCTCTCTGTCGCTCGGTTCGTTCGCCGCGTTCAATAGCTACATCATGATCCTCATTTTCCCCATTTTGGTCATTGGCTTTATCAGTAACATCGTGGCGCAAGCAAGCGCTTCGTATGCACGCATCGCCGAAGTACTTAGTGCCCCGGACGAAACGGACACCGGGGAACTCGCTAGTACACTCACCGGAACCATCACTCTCTCGCACATATTTGTCTCCTACGGAGAAAAAGCGGTACTGAAAGATATTTCTCTCACCATTTTGCCAAAAACAAAGACCGCAATCATCGGCCCGACTGCCGCCGGCAAAACGCAGCTGCTCAATGTGCTCACTGGCCTTACGCTCCCTACCTCAGGGAGCGTCGAGTTCGACAATCATGCACTCCGTGATTTCGCTCGTGCGGCGTTTTACCCACAGATTGGCCTCGTCTTTCAAGACAGCGTCTTGTTCAACACTACCGTACGCGAAAATATTGCCTTTAGCACGTCTGTCACAGACGCGTCCCTCGAGAGCGCCATCCAGACTGCCGAACTTGGTGATTTTATTGCCGGCCTTCCAAACGGACTCGACACGGTTATTTCTGAGCGCGGCTCCTCCCTTTCGGGCGGGCAAAAGCAGCGGCTCATGCTTGCGCGCGCACTCTCACTTAATCCGCGCATCCTCTTCCTCGATGACTTTACCGCCCGCGTCGACACACGCACCGAAGAGAAGATCGTGGCAAACATCACTAAAAACTATCCTGACCTTACGCTCATTTCCATTACGCAAAAAATAGCGCCCATAGAACACTACGACCAAATCATCTTGCTCATGGAAGGAGAAATTCTCGCTCGCGGCACGCACAAAGAACTTCTCGCCAAGAGCCCGGAATACGTACAAATCTACAATTCGCAGCGATCGACCAATGCCTATGAACTACGAACTTAATGCTGCCATAAACAAGCGGAAAGCAACGGCAGGGCAAACCCTTCGAGCGCTACTCCCCTTTCTCAGTGGTGAGAAAAACATATTGCTGGTAGCCGGTCTTGCCACACTCACGAATTCCGCCATCAACTTGTCGGCGCCGTTACTCGTGGCGCACGTTGTCGATACCTATCTCCTCACCAAGCAATTCGGCGGCGTTGTTACGTTTACATTCATTCTCCTGGCACTCTACGGCGTAGGCCTCGTTACGAGCTACGCCCAGACGCGTCTTATGGGCGGCGTGGGCCAGAGGGTGCTCTTTACGCTACGTACTACTATTTTCAACAAACTACAGGAACTTCCTGTTGCCTTTTTTAATGCCAACAAGGCGGGCGACCTTATTTCCCGCATCAACAACGACACCGACAAGCTGAATCAATTTTTCTCGCAAACACTGGTGCAGTTTATCGGCAGTATCGTCATCATGATTGGTGCAGCGCTATTCCTACTCTCCATCAATCTTCCGCTTGGCGCCGCAGCGCTTGCGCCGGCGGCCGTACTGTTTTTCTACACACGGGCGCTCTCGCCGTGGGTCAAGAAGAGCAACGCACTCTCACTTACGACAACGGGAAACCTATCCGCCGAGGTGTCGGAGAGTTTAAGTAATTTCAAAGTCGTAGTCGCTTTTAACCGCCGCGACTTTTTCAAACAACGATTTGCAGCGGCCAATGAGGGGAACTACCACGCCGCCGTACGCGCAGGCATTGCCAACAACAGCTTTACGCCAGTCTTCGGCTTCTCCTCTAATCTGGCACAGCTCATCGTCCTTGCCTATGGCGTGTACTTAATATCGGCAGGGAGTTTTACGCTCGGTCTGTTGATAGGCTTTCTGTCTTACGTTTCAAACTTCTACAGCCCGCTACGACAACTAGCAGCACTCTGGGCGAACCTGCAAACTGCACTCGCCGGATGGGACCGTATACGTGCAATTCTCGAAATGCAGGGAACACTTCCTCAGCTGGACGCGTCAAAGCACACCCACTCAAAAAACCACCCCGACGCCGTTCTTGAATTCAACGATGTTTCTTTCGGCTATGAAAGCGGCACGAGCGTCTTGCGCCACGTGTCGTTGGTTCTCGAGCGGGGCAAATCCTATGCGCTCGTGGGACCTACGGGCGGTGGCAAAACGACGACTGCCTCGCTCATGGCGCGCCTCTACGACCCCACCGACGGAACGGTCTTCCTGCACGGAGAGGATATTCGGACGTTTGACACTCTCACGCGAACCAAAAAAATCAGCTTCATTTTGCAAGAACCCATTCTGTTCTCGGGTACCGTGCGAGAAAACATTCTCTACGGCAACGAAGCGTACGCGCACCTTACGGACGACGCGCTGCACAAAGAACTCGCCACCGCAGGCCTCTCACGACTCTTGGAGCGCTTTGACGGCGGGTTAAGCGCCGCAGTAGCTACGCAAGGCGATTCGTTGTCTCTAGGCCAAAAACAACTCATTGCCTTCATGCGCGCCGTGCTACGCCGCCCCGACATCCTCATTCTCGACGAAGCCACGGCAAACATCGACACAGTTACCGAGGCGCTCCTTCAGGAAACTTTGGAGAAGCTTCCCAAAAACACAACGCGCGTAACCATCGCACACCGCTTGAACACCATCGAAAACGCCGACGAGATCTTCTTCGTGAATGGCGGTGAAATCACTGCGGCAGGGTCGATGGACCACGCCGTCGACCTCCTCTTGCATAGCGTACGCGAAAGCTAGAACGAGGGGCGTGCGCACCGTTCTCTACCACAACCTTTGACAAGGGCTCATTTAGGCATAGGCTGACACCGGACGCAAAATAGGGAGAAAACTCATGCAGCCGATTCCGCTCGTTCCTCACGTTACCGTGAGTGGGTACCGAAACGGAACACAAGCAAGTCTCGCCGTTGAACAACTCGACAAGCGGCACCTCATGCCACACACCAATCACCTGCTTGGCGTGGGTGTGCATATACAGCGCAACATACGATCAGGTTCACCGGGTGCGGTGTCACTCGTGGGCCCGACTGACGTTTGCCTCGAGAGAGCAGACGTGTACAACACGGTTCACTTTATTGACCCCGACGGGAGCGCAACGGATGCAACCCTACGTAGCGCCCTTGACCTTGCCGGCGAACACGTAAACGCTATACAGCTCCACCATCCATGGCAAAGCATCGCTACCGTGTGCCACGCGCTCGAGCGAAACCGCTTTGGGAATGACCGACGCTGTCCCGTTAAGATCGCCTGGCGTATGGATCTGGAGACTCTGGGAGGGCGGCTGCATCGAGATCCAGGGTGGCTGATTGCCGTGCTGCAACAGCGCAACAGCTTCAACACTATCGACTGGATCACGTTCGACGTGGGTGACGGAAGCCGTGTCGAAGAATACCGAGAGACGTTACGCGATTGTTATCGAGCCATCCGCAACACGTTCGCTATTGACCGGCTTCGCGTGGCGGTCGCTGCAGACCTTACGCCGAATGCTGCAAAACTGCTGGTGTCGCTCTTTGCAAACGAAGAAGCCGCCTCCACAATCAGCTACATGGCGGTGGCGAGAAACACACTCACCGATGGAGCCCTCCCGGAAGCAATGCGCTTCTACGAAGACGTCTTTCATCTTCTTGGGTGGCGAAGCGTGTGAAAACGGCGGCGACCAGGGAACTCTGGTCGCCGCTTTGCTGCAAGAGTGACACTACCGTGCAGCGCTCACGAAACGCGTGCGAGTCGCGCTGGGTGCTGCGACTGACGCCTTGCGCGCCGCCGCGCAAACAGCTTTCGCACCTCTTCTACCATGATGACCGAACACGCCGTAGGCACCATAAGCAACCACTCTCGAACCCCAAGCGGCGCAGTGTGCAATATGTGCTGCAAAAAGGGCGTGTAGATTGCCAGCAGCTGTAGCGCAACCACAATGGCAGTCGCTCCCAAAAGATACTTGTTCGTAAAAAGCCCGCCGCGAAATACCGACTGACTTGTCGAACGACAATTCCAAGCGTTACACCACTGGAAAACTGCCAGCGTCGTGAGCGAGACGGTCCAGGCTGTCTCCAAGTCTCCTCCCACATATTTCTCAAACAAAAAGAGCGTGCCGACAACCATAGGGAGAGCCATCAACACCATGCGTCTAAGCATGAGTCCGTCCAGCAAGTACTTTTTCGGTCGCACAAACATGCCCGAAAGGAGCCCTTCCTCTTTCGGCTCCATAGCAAGCGCAACATCCAAAAAGCCGTCGGTCACAAAATTAAGCCAAATAATTTGCGCCGCCAGAAGCGGCAGTGGGTACCCAATGATCAGCGCCCCCACAATCGTGGCAACCTCACCGAGACTCGTAGAAAAAAGGTAGAGCACCACTTTCTGTATCGTCTTATAAATGCTTCTTCCTTCTTCTACGGCTGAAACAATGCTCGTGAAATTGTCATCGAGCAGCACAATGTCAGCAGCTTCACGCGCCACCTCTGTACCACTCTGCCCCATGGCAACACCGAGATCAGCAGCCACCAGAGACGGCGCATCGTTTACCCCGTCGCCGGTCATGGCAATCACTTCTTTTCTTCGCTTATAGGCCATAATGATCCGCAATTTGTGTTCCGGCGAAACGCGCGCAAAAACAGATACCGTACCAATGCGCGCTGAGAGCTCAGCATCGCTCAGTGCATCTATTTGCGTACCCAAGAGCACCTCGTCGCCCTCCTGCCAAATACCCGCTTCCTTCGCAATGGCGCGCGCAGTATGCGCATGATCCCCTGTAATCATCACTACTCGTATGCCGGCCGCATGCGTGCGCGACACTGCTTGCGCTATTTCCGGACGCAACACGTCTTGCATGCCTAAGAGCGCCACCAACGTGAGTCCGTGCACCTGAGACTCCTCAAGGGTGTGGGTGAATTTCTTTCGCACAGCAAGCGCAACCACGCGCAGACCTTTATCGGTCATGTCAGCAAAGTGCTGCTCAAGACGACTCTGCTCCTCGGCCGTCAGTGCGCGGACGGCGGCGCCACTCTGCACGTGCGAGCATCGGGCAAGCACCGACTCAGGCGCGCCACTAACGAGTAACGTGGTGTCGTGACCCTCTCTAACGAGCGTCGCGTGATACTTCAGTCGGTAGTCAAAGGGCACGTGCGCGGTAAGCGACGATTCGCGCAAAAGATCGTCACGACGAAAGCCAACCTTCTCTCCAAAGACACTGATGGCAGCTTCGGTAGGGTCCCCGCTCACCTGAAAACGCCGTTCTTCTGCTACGTACGCAACGTGTGCCGTAGCGCTCAGTGCCGCGATTTTGCCAGCTAAAAGAATCTCAGAATGATTTGCTGCATCCACCACCTCTCCGTTATGTACGAGGGCGCCCACCGGGTCGTACCCCACACCAGCAACCGAAAACAATTGTTCAGCAGCCCACACGTCCCGAACCACTAACTCATTCTTGGTAATCGTTCCCGTTTTGTCGACGGCAATGACGTGCGCCTGACCGAGCGCTTCAACTGCCTGTAACTGCTTCACAAGTGCGTGCCTCTTTGACATGCGCCACACTCCCGTCGCGAGAATAAGTGTAATGACTATAGGCAACCCTTCTGGAATAATCGAAACGGCAAGAGACACTACCGTTGCAAAAATGACCACCAGCGGCTCGCCTCGCCACAGTCCCAACAGGAACACTACGACGGCCACCACAGCAACCACGACAATGATCGCCCTCGACAAGCTACGAATAGTAGCCTGCAGTGGCGTTTGGGTATCCATAGTTGAGACGGTTTGTGCAATCGCACCAATGACAGTGCTCGTCCCCGTAGCCACGACAACAGCGCGACCCTCACCAATCAAAATAGTAGAGCCCTTAAAAAGCATGTTCTTTTGCTCGGCGGTGCTCACCTCGGCGTCAGAAAGCACTGCAGCCGTCTTTGCAGACGGTGTCGACTCTCCCGTGAGCATTGCTTCGTCGGCCTTGAGACCGTTCGAGACAATGATCCGCGCATCGGCAGCAACCTTCTCGCCCTCGTGAAGCAACAAGACATCCCCCACGACCACTCCAGAGTCGGGCACAACAATTTCGCTCCCGTCTCGTAGCACTGTAGCGGTGGTTTCTGCAAAACGTTTCAGCGCGAGAAGCGTATTTTGCGCACGACCTTCTTGAAAAGCCCCCACGAACGCATTAAAAAGCAATACGAACAAGATGATCCCTCCGTCTACCGCTTCTCCGACAAGACATATCGCCGCACTTGCGGCAACAAGCAAGTAAATGAGCGGACTCTGAAACTGTCGCAGGAAAATACGGACGTACCCTTCCGTTTTAGCTGCTGGAAGTGCGTTTGGGCCGTTTTCTTGCAGACGCTCTGCCGCCACAGAAGAACCGAGTCCGTTTTCATTCGTTTGCAACTGTGCGAACACCGTCGACAATTCTTCTGCATGCCACGAGTACCCCATTACTGCTCAAGAATAGCATCTCTGCCCACGTGCTTCTCGCGTAGCACAGCTACTCACGACAAAAAAGAATACCGTTATTAATAACGGTATTCTTTTTTGTCGTTTTCGAGTCACTCGTTATGCTGTGTCCTCGCTCACGGGAAAGAGGCTATCAGCAGGCAATATTCTGATCGATTGAAACTGAGTCGGCGACGTATTGAATAACCCATACCGGGCTGCCGGGGATAAACGATGGTTTAGTTCTGCAGGCGTTTATGGCGCCCGTGAGCGTATCGATACCGATCGGAAACCACGTGGGAACCGGCAGTGCGCTCTGACCAATGGATTCCGTTGGTGTGAAGCCGTCCCCGGCGATATTCCGCCACATGTACGGCACCGAGTAGATGCCCACACGAATACCCTGACTGTTCAAGTAATCAATGGTCCCTTGAATCACTGCGTCGTTAACGGCAACGTCTGTCGACCAACTATTGCCGTCTTCAATATCGAGCCACCAAAGTTTGGCGGACACCTTGGCGTCGTTCGTAGCGTACTGGTAGGCGTCTTTGGCTGCGTTATACCCGTAATTGTAGGAGCCGCACACGCTTGGTTCAGGGTAACTGCCGCCCGTTGCCGCTGACGTCGTTGTAGCGCCGAAAAGTGTATTGCACGTCTTTGGAGCCGACATGGTGGCTGCAGTGGCGGCCGAACCGTACGGAGCGTTTACGTTCAAATACAGCGTCGGCGAAGCTGCTGAGGCAAAGTGCGCCCAGGAAAACTCAGAAGCAAGACGCGCATTGTGCGTGAAGGATTTCCCCGCAGTAACGCCAATCACCGCGAAGCCAAACGACGTTACGGGATAATTTTTCGTATTGAAAGAAATATCGTATCCGATGCTGCTTGATGGGTATGGGCTTCCCGCTACCGTGGGCGGCACATAGGACGGCACTACGGGCGCCGGGTCTGGCGCACTCGCTCCTCCGGAGACACCGAGCGTTTGCTCCACGTTCGCCAGAACAGAAGCGTCAACACCGAACGCCTGCAAAAGACTGAGGATAGAATTGATTTGCGAACTCGTAAGCGATGCCGCAGAAGACGTAAACGGCACCATGAAAAAAGGAGCCGTTAGTAGAGTGAGCGCGCAGGTACGAAGTAGTTTCATTGCAACAGTATATAGTACGTCTCCCGTATTGTTTTTAATTCAGTCACAACACACAGCCCTACGCTTGGCGCACTGAACCGTACATAGACGCATAAAGTGCTTTAAGCTTCGCAAGAGCACGATGCGCCTGCACCGACACTGTGTTTTTTGAAAGACCGGTTACGAGCGCCATTTCCTCAAGCGTCAGACTCTCCACGTAACGCATGCGCATTACGGCCTGATAACGCTTCGGAAGCCGTTGGATAAGCAGCAGAGCTTCTTTCCCGTCAAGCAGGTCAATAAGCGATTCGCTGGGGTCCACGCTTGGCTCGTACCCTTTTTCAATCAGGAGGTCGAGCGAAAGATTCTTGCGTTTGCGATACTCGTCGACAATTAAATTGTTGAGTATGTGGTAGAGGAAGGCCTTCATGAGGTGTATTTTTCCTTCTCGGACAAGATAGGCCCATGTCTTCATGAACGTAATCTGCACGAGGTCTTCGCTCATTGCCTGGTCATTGAGCTTGAAATACGCATGCGAAGTAAGCCCTTTCTGGAACTCACCATGCGCAAGCGTCATCCGCTTGCTGCGATCGCGGATTTGCTTTGAGGTCACCATCATAAAGATGAAGCCGTATGACGTCCGTACTCATTACAGGGCCATTACCGACTATCTTGTCCATGGTACACCACATACGCAACGACGTAAGAAATACGTAACCTTTATCGAGATAAAACGTCTGTACTACTATATGCATAAAAAAACTGAAGCTACCGGCACCGCCCTTGTTGAACTCGTCTGGGAAAAGAGCTGGACGTACATCAAAACCGTCGTTGACGTGGTCCGTGAACCAATCCTTATTTTAAACAAAGACCTTGAGGTGATGGCCGCAAACGAGCCTTTCTACCGAGCCTTCCACGTGGAAGCACAGAACACTGAGGGCAAAAAAGTGTACGACCTCGGTAACGGCCAGTGGGACATTCCTGAACTTAGAAAACTCCTCGAGAACATCCTTCCGCAACATAGCGTATTTAAAGGATTTGAAGTTTCTCACAATTTCCCTTCTATCGGCCCAAAAATCATGATCCTAAACGCGCGCCAAATCCACTTTAATGAGGACGCGACTCTGAACAACGTGCCGCCAATTATTTTGCTCGCTATAGAAGACATTTCCGACATGATGAATGTTGCCGAGACGCTTGCCGGACACGCGCGACATTTTGAAGCAAAGCTCACGGAGCGTACCGAAAAACTAGAACTCCAGATCAAAAACCTGCAGAAAGAGGTGCGCAGCCGCAGGAAATTCTGATTTTTGTAATGGTGTCATCACTCTGTAATATATCCCGCGCAGACTCGTCTAAAGGAGCAGAGGTTGCGTTCGGCGGCACGACTGAAAAGAGGGCCGAGCACGGTCATATCATCAATCTCATTATTCACGTTACGCATCTAACTACCATGACTCACACATTCTCAGCACGAATCGCGACACTTTCGCTATCTCTCGTATTCGCTCTTGGCGTCGGCATCCCCTTTGCTCACGCCGCAGCACTCACCAGCACCCTTGACCTCGGTGACCGTGGTGCAAATGTTACAAGCCTCCAGACCTATCTTGCTACAAACGGAAGCATATACCCTGAAGGCCTTGTCACGGGCTACTTCGGCAAACTGACTCAAGCTGCCGTAGAACGCTTTCAAAATGCCCAAGGCATTGTTACAAGCGGCACCCCCGCAACTACCGGCTATGGCCGCGTGGGACCAACAACACTTGCTCGCATTAATGCGCTCATGGCCGGAGGCCAGGCAACCAACGCCACCTTCCCCTACCTGAGCACACCAACCGTGCAGGTCGGCAATACCACCGCTACGATTAACTGGACTACGAACGAACCGACTACTGGCCAAGTGTATTGGGCAACTACCCCTCCCGTAGCCAACGAAGCTACCGGACCTAATCAGATACCTCCTATTAGCGGTAGCCTTGCCCTAGACAGCGGCGGATTGCTAAACAGCCACTCCGTTACGCTCTCGAACCTGACACCGAACACGACGTACTACTACATGATTCGCGCCATCAACAGCTCGAACGGCATTACGATTACGTGGCCAGCAGGCAGCATCCACACTGCCCAATAACCACAAAATCGAATAGTCAACGCGGAAAGGACGCTTCTGACAGAAGCGTCCTTTCCGCGCACTACAGCGCAGGACGAACCCGATCTCATGTCTGGGCTCGCGCGGCTACGTAAAAAACTCTGAGTCGGAAAGGGTCTCCCCGCGCCGCAAAAGAAAAGAGGCGCTCGCAACTCTCTCGTAAGGGATCACTGGCCGACTCGTCTTTTACAAGAGACAACATCATGAACGCTTCATGGACAATGTTCTATCGTAAAGGGTGCACGCGTGCTTATCAGGAATAACCAAACTTCTATGCGTATACTTGTTGTTGAAGACGAACCGAAGCTCGCTCGCGGCATTGCCGACGGCCTCTCAAAAAACGGCTATGCGGTCGACACGATCGAGGACGGAGAAAAAGCGCTCACGCGTATTTCTCTGCACCACAACGATTACGACCTCGTCATACTCGATCTCATGCTTCCCTCGCTTGACGGCTACGCCATATGCCGGGAGTGCAGACTGCGCAACATCACGCTACCCATATTGGTACTCACTGCGCGTGCAGAAACCGAAACTAAAGTGGAGCTGCTGCAGGCGGGCGCCGACGACTATCTAGTCAAACCCTTCTCTTTTAGTGAATTGGTCGCCCGCGTGCAAGCGCTCTTGCGACGACCCCCCGTTGCCTTGCCCGAAATACTGCGCGCCGGCGATATCGAACTCAACACGAGAGAACGCAGCGCCTCGAAGGGCGGCAAACCCCTTGCGTTAACGCTAAAGGAATTTAATTTGCTCGAGTATTTTCTGCGTCGTCCGAACGAAGTTATAAATCGTGAAGATTTGCTCGCGCATTTGTGGGATTTCAATTACGAGTCCTTTAGTAATGTCATAGATGTCCATGTCAAAAACCTCAGACGAAAATTGGGAGAAGACAGCACGCCAGAGTTATTTGAGACGGTTCGAGGAGTGGGGTATCGACTTCGCGCGCCGGTATCGCAGTGATTTCTTTCTCCGTACCGAAATCAACATTATCGTCTTGCAGGCGCTTTTCGCGGCCGTAGTGCTTGCTCTCTCGATTGGTGCCCTTGTGGTGCTCTACCACGAC
The DNA here is from genome assembly GCA_964415875.1 of uncultured Candidatus Saccharibacteria bacterium. Lineage (GTDB taxonomy): Bacteria > Patescibacteriota > Minisyncoccia > Phycocordibacterales > Phycocordibacteraceae > C7867-001. The sequence goes on along the minus strand of CAYQCB010000004.1, from coordinate 11,571 downwards.
GTCATCGGCGGAGTCAGCACCGCCATTGCAATAGCGCTTACCTCGACCACAACGCCACTTGCCCCTGCCGCTATCTCCTACCAACTTGAGGCAGTGCGCTCTCGAGAGATCCTCGGCATGTCTATACTCATAGTCTCTATTGCTGTTGGCTTTGGGTTCCTCGTCGCGCGCTTTGCCCTTAAACCGGCGCGAAACGCACTCACCTCTCAAAAACTATTCATTGGCAACATTGCGCACGAGTTGCGGACGCCGCTTTCTATAATCAAGACGAACATCGAGGTGCGCCTTCTGGAGGAACACACGCCTCCTGAGGCTCGAGCGGTATACGAGAGTAATTTGGAAGAACTGGATCGCATTTCCGACATCATAAATAATCTACTCACGTTGAACACGCTCGTGCAACCGGAACAAACTCCTTTCGAAATCGTTGATGTAGAAAAAATAGTGCAACGCACTATTAAACATTTTGAAACGCTGGCACAAAAGAAACGCATTGCGTTACAGCTGCGCGTTGCGCCCGCACACTTTGCCGTAGGCAACACGGTCGGCATCGAACAAATTGTTATGAACATAGTCAAGAACGCGCTTTACTATACCGAACGTGGCACCATTCTCATATCTGTTCACCCGAACCGCTACGGACATCTTGAAATCGACGTGCAAGACACGGGGCCAGGCATTGCACCCGAGGATCTGGAACACTTGTTCGAGCCTTTCTACAGAGGCGACCGCGCGCGCACTCGACGAGGCGGTAACGGTAGCGGCTTAGGACTTACCATAGTAAGCGAGCTCGTAAAATTACACTCCGGACGCATCTCTATCCGCAGTTCTCTCGGAAGCGGAACCCGGGTGCGCGTCACACTTCCGGCACCACCCCCTAACCCAGAGAAACAAAAAAACCAGCATCGAGAAGATGAGGTGATCGCCGACTTCAGCGCCCCTACTGAGACAGGACGCTCCTGAGCGCTTTCGTTGCGTGCTGGGGACCGCGTGTCCTTACACAAGGCGAATACACTCTGTAAGAATCAAGGCATTGGTGCGTCTGAGCGTACTGAGAGTCATACGGCTCCAAACTCTTACTCACTAGCACGTTACCCATGTTAATTCGTTCACTGTCGTACACACTCACGTTTGCGCTCGTGGTCGCAGCAAGCGCGCTTCCGCTTGCCACGCATGCAAGCACCGTTGGCGCCTCTCTTACTGGAAGCACGGACGTGAGAGCTGTACTCCAAGATGCCACAGTGCCGTCTCCAGGAACAGACGCAAGCATCACCACACATGCCTCTGTTTCCGCACAACAAGAGGTCGACGCTTCAACCACTGCAGGAGCAGACGATACTACGATACTAATGACCCGCGAAGATTTGCAATCGACGAGCACCGCACCGGCCGAGGAGGATGGGACGCTTGCGGCGCACGTCCGGTCCCGACTCGCCGACGATGCGCGCATTGACTCGGTGATGCTCTCTTCAAAGCAAGTGTCCCTCACGTACCGCGTGCCGACGAAACTCTTCGGATTTATAAACGTGCAGACACCACTGCAAGTAACGGTTAGCGCTGACGGTACCACAAGCGTAACGTACCCGTGGTACGGCTTCTTGCTTACCGGGAATCAAGCTGGCCTCACGCTGCGCGCGCAAGCCGCAGCACAATCAGTCATCGCTTCTCCTTCTGTGTCGGGAACCATCTCAGCACAAACACAAGCAACGCTCTTTGACTCACTCACCACAGCCCTCGAAGCTGCGGGAGATACAAAACACTAAGGTGACTCTGGCGAGGTGTGCCAACCCCATACCTATTTCGGCTGCGAGAGGTATTATGGAGGCGGTCCACATGAGGGACACTTCCATGAATGAACTCCTGAAAAACGAATTCCTCGGAGCATTCGACGCGTTCTCGGACTCGTTGTACAAACACGCTGTTTTTCGCGTGTCCGATAAAGAACGCGCAAGCGATCTTGTGCAGGATACGTTCATGAAAGCGTGGGACTATGCCTGTCAAGGCAAAGAGATTAAACAGTGGAAAGCGTTCCTGTATCACATCTTAAATAACCTCATCATAGACTCGTACCGGAAGAAAAGAGAAACGTCTCTCGACTCCCTGCTTGAAGACGCTCCTGCGTATACGGAAAACCTTCTTAAGACGGACGGGCGCGACGAGACTGAAGCGAGTCTCGACACCGAACGCCTCATTAACGAAGTCCGTGTCCACATAACGAAACTTCCCGAATCCTATCGTACGGCAGTTACTCTCAGGTACGTCGACGGCTTCTCACCAAAAGAAATTGCGCAGGTACTCCGTGTGTCAGAAAATGTCGCTTCGGTGCGCGTTCACAGAGGTCTCACCCAACTAAAAAAACTTTGCCGCTCAAGCGGATTATCATGAAAAACGACTTAGAAACAATACTCACAAAAGCATCTACCGCCGAAACGCTAAGCGAAGAGCGGCGTGCGCACATGCGTGCGGTCCTCGAAAAGTACACGGCAATACACCCGCTACACAACGATACGGCGTACAACACCTTTTCAACGCTACTTTCTGACTTGCTTGTAAACATTGTACGACGCCCCCTGGCGGTCTCAGCACTCGCGCTCGTACTACTTATTGCCTCGACCGGATCGCTTGCATATGCAAGCGAGGGAGCGTTGCCGGGGGATAGACTCTATGATGTCAAGGTTGGCGTTCTCGAACCCCTCCGCGGCGCACTCACGTTCACGCCATCGGCACAGGCGGACTGGCAGATGACACTTGCCACCAGGCGTATTGACGAAGCGGCCACACTAGCAAGTCGCGGCACGCTCAGCTCGACTACCCAGGTGCAACTTTCAAACGACTTCAGTCAAAACCTACAAAAGGCACACGGTTTTCTTTCAAAAGACGGCGCGCGCGCGGAGAACGAATCCGATGCGGACGCGTTCATGTCAGCTCGCCTGAGTGCCTACGCCATGGTGTTTGCACAAATAGAACATGACCACCCTTCTCCTGAAGCCACTTCGTTTCGCGAAGTACTTGCCTCAAGCATTTCAGAGCTCACTCAAAACACTCTGACGCTAAGCGCAAACACTTCCTCTACGTCGGCAAAAGAAGCCAATGCAACAACTACCGACGACACGGCACGCGCGCGCAGCGCAGCGCAGCAATCTCTTGCAGATGTTACAGGGCAGCTCTCACAGGAACGGGGACACCTCGGAGCCTCTTCAAGCATCGCTGCGTACGCCAAACTCAATGACGCTGCCGACTTGGTACAAGAAGGCGAGCATCTCTACGCTTCTGGGGACAGCACTGCCGCCACAGAAGCCTTCAAAGAAGCTCTGTCCGCCACGACGAAACTCAACGTGCTTATCCGCGCCGCAACACTGCTAAAGGTCGATACCTTGGGCGCGTACGCCGCCACACCTTCGTCGCCAGACGACGCTACGCAAAGCCACGCCCCTGGGAAAATAGTTCTCCCTGGCAAACGGAGCTCAGTCCCGCACACAAATGATTCCACGGCAGCAGCGCCGCTTTCGACAGAGAGCACCACCACGGTTTCTGTATCGCAATCTGCTTTGCTGCAGACTCACCCAGCTCCTCCCGCAGCGCCCACCGCCACTGCAACGCCGCAACTTCTGGGAAGTGTCCCCGCAACACCGACACCACCGGTCCTCCACGTTTCTCTGTAGAAAACCGGGTCCAAAAAACCCGTCCAAACACACCTCAGAGCGCGGCGGTCGGTACCGTGGCTACTCCTTGTCACTGCGTTCCTGCGCACGCGCATTCACTTCATAATTTGTATTCTGTGCCTCGAAAAAGTTAACCAACTCATACACGTCCGTAGCCGTACTCATCCATTTCGCAGGATTAGTCACCTGGTAGTGCGGCGCAAAACCAAGCTCCTCAAGACGACGGTCGGCCACATATTGTACGTACTGATTCACGTAGTCGGCATTGAGCCCCAAGATGCCGTCCGGGAACAGGTCTTTGTTGTACGCGTTTTCTAGTTCAACACCTTGGAGAATCAGGGCCTTGATTTCATCTGCGAACTCCTGCGTAAGCAACTCCTGATGCTCTTCGAGTGCGGTGAGTGCAAGATGCATGCCGAATTTCAAATGCAAACTCTCGTCACGAATAATCCAGTTAATCATCGAACCAAAGTTGCGTAATTTATTTCTCTGACGAAACGAGAGCATGACCATGAATCCGCTGTAAAACCAAATACCCTCCATGACAATATTGTATGCAACGAGGTTTCGGATAAAGTCCTTTTTCCCTTCAGGAGTGTCTATTGCCAGTGCTTCATCCGTCATGCGCTTCATGTAGGTATTCACAAAATCTTCCTTTGCCCGTACTGACGGACGCTCGGTGTGCGTTTGGTATATCTTGGAGCGATCTACCGGTAGCGTCTCAAGCACGTACTCAAACGCCACGCAGTGATTTGCCTCCTCCCACATTTGTTTTGCAAGATACAGGTGGCACTCGGCCGACTTCACGTACGGATACACACCGAGTGCCAGCACTCGATTCACAATTAATTCAGCAGGGTTAAAGAAGCCCAACACAAACTCAACGGCATATTTTTCGTCGTCAGTCATTGTCGCCCAATCCTCGAGATCTTCTTTGAGGGGAATTTCGTGTGGATACCACGTGTTTGCAATAGCTTGATCGTAGAGTTTGCGTGCCCAAGGGTAGCGCGAGGGGTGCAAATTATAATCTTCAGGAGAAGCTTTTCCAATGAGTGCCATAGTAAATAAAAGTAAGAGAATTATTGACAACTATCGCACTGCAAACGCTCTTGCGGGTCGATTGGGCACGTTGGTGCCAACGTTGGCACCACTTGCACTGAGGGAGTGGCGGGGGCGACCGAGTCTGGCCGCGTCGCAGGGTCCGAGCGTGCGCCCGGGGAAAGCGTGGGGGGTTGGCGCAGCACGGCAAACCCTGTTTTGCCAATCGCCGTGGCCTTGTTGACCACAGTCGTACTCTGCTCGGCCGTGTGCCGCGGCTTCATGTGCAAGTAATACGTGGTTTTAAGTCCTTTTTTCCAAGCAGTGGTGTAGATCTTCATAAGATCTTCTATGGCGCGCGTTTCCAGGTACATATTTCTTGAGAGCGCCTGATCGACCCACTTCTGTGCCCGAGCCGCTACTTCAATGAACGCAAAGGGGTCTGTGGTAAACGCCGACTTATAGCGTGATTTTACGTCTGCAGGAATACGCTCAATGACTGAAATGTCTCCCTGACTCTCAATAAGTTCAGTACGCACTTCTTCCCAAAGACCAAGCGCCTGTAACTCAGCAACAAGATTGTGATTGATATCGAGATACTTTCCGGAAATTTTATTGCGCGAAAACACTTGCGCGAACCGCGGATCGATACCGGGCGTGGTGCCCGCAACGAGACCAATGTTTGCATTGGGCGCTATCGCCATGAGAGTGGCATTACGCATCCCCGACTTCACTTTCCTACGGAGCGCATCCCAATCAATACCAAGCTCAGTGGCGTGACTTGATTTGTCCACAGTGAGCTCAGCACCGCGAGACTTCTCTGCCCGCGCAATGGTGTCAAAAGGAACCAAGCCTTTTGACCACTCTGACCCAGCAAAATTGTGGTAACTACCGCGCTCTTTTGCAAGGTCAGCGCTCTCATCTATGGCGTGGTAACTGATGTATTCGAACAGTTTATCAGAGAGCTCGTAGGTACGAGTGTCGTCGTACGGCAGATGCAAGAGCTCTATGACTTCCGCAAATCCCATGACGCCAAGGCCTATGGCGCGGTTTTCATGATCAGAACGTGCGGCCTCAGGGATGGGCAACACGTTGATATCCACTAAGTTGTCGAGGTGACGCACGGCAAGACGCGTCGTTTCCGCAAGTTTTTTCCAATCAATGGTGGCTCCTTCGACGTGCCGCGCAAGATTGATTGAAGCGAGGTTGCACACGGCAATGTTGTCTTTGTCTTGCGGAAGACAAATCTCCGTACAAAGATTCGACAAGTGGATTGTCCCGGTATTGTTATTGAGTGCGCGTGTGTTTATGGGATCTTTCCAGGTTATCCACGGGTGCGACGTGGTCTCCAGCATGACAAGCAAGTGGCGATACTGGTCTTCAGCCAACACTTTCTTAAAGACGCGTAACGTCCCTGCCTGTGCCCTCGCAACGTATTCGGCATACCGCTTACTGAACGCTTCTCCGTAAAGCTCTACGAGGTCACCAGTCTCCGCGGGATCAAACATGTACCAGTCCTCGCCACTCTCGACACGTCGCATAAACTCGTCCGACAACAGCACTGCCGTGTCTGCAGTGCGCATGCGCAAATAGTCATCTCCCGCATTGTGCCGCCACTCTACGAAGTCGGGAAAATCAATGTGCCAATTCTCCATGTAGAAACAGAGCGCGCCTTTCTTTTTGCCGCCGCGCTGCACGGCGCGAATAGCGGTGTCGATGATTTTCGCAAACGGCGTTGGCCCGCTTGAAACAGCATTGTTCGAGGAGAGCGGCGAACCACTGGCGCGCAATTTCGTCACCGAGAGCCCTATGCCGCCGGCAGCTTTTGAAAGAAGCATCACGTCGGAAACCGACTTCGCAATATGACTCATGTCGTCCTCCATCTGCATAAGAAAACAGTTTGAGAGCGCCGAGCGCACCGTACCCGAACCAATATTGGTCGTACCTCCGGCAAGGTACTCAAGCTTTGACATGCGGTTATAGAATTTGATAGCGGCGGCTGTAGGTTCTTTCTCGTTATAGGAGAGACCCATGGCCACACGCATAAAAAAATACTGCGGCGTCTCATGCGGTTTTTGATCAGGACTCTTAAGTGCATAGCGGTCTAAGAGCGTGGAGAGTCCTGCGTAGCCAAAGAGCTCGTCACGACTCACCGAAAGCGCGAGAGAGAGCGCCTCCAAGTCGAAGACGCTTCCCATGCGAGCATCGAGCAGCCCGGAGGCAATTCCCTCTTTTACGTGCGTCACAAACGTTGCTGCGTGCATAGCCGCGAGCTGCGCATCGTCGTCGTTATACTCGCCCACGACCCTTCGATACACTGTCTTCAGAAGCAGACGCGTCGCAATAGTGTCATACACCGGGTCCTCCTGTACGTTTTGTAGCGCGGCGTTTATGGTTGCGTAATCAAGTTCTTCAGTGGTGATGCCATCATAGAGCATGAGACGCGACTCGCTCGCTATCTGTACCACCTTCCCAACCCAATCAGAAACTCCCCGACACGCTCGCTCAATAGACTTATTGATACGGTCCGCAGTAAACGGCTCTTTGCTGCCATCGCGCTTTGTTATGGAAATGTGCATCGTAGTTTTCGTTAGGCCACTAATTACAAAGAAAATACCTGGCGAGCGCCAGGTTGCTTGAGTGAGGACAGTCCACGTCCTCAGAACGGCGGCCTAGTGCGGGCCTCTTGTACGCGGACCTCCCTAAGGAGGCGCATTACAGGGGATCGGACTGTACCGTTGCGCATCAGTGCTGGAATCTCACCAGACTTCACCCTATAAACCGCTCAGTATTCGTTTGTAGAGCCAGTATACCAACGGTTGACAGAACACTATCCACAGGCAAAATATGCACCCCTCCCCGGCTCAGAGATTCTAAAAAAGCGTAATGGTACGATAGGCGTATGTTCTCCGTTTTACTGCAGGCAGCCAAACAGCTCTTGTTCGTCGTTATCTTTATCCTTTTTCACTTCGCTCCGACGGCGCACGCTGCCGCCACAACCAGTTTGCAAAGCCAAATTGACGCGAACACGCAAGCAGTGGCGCAACTCAATCAGGAAATCGCCACCTACGAAGCGGAGATAGCAAAGGCGGGATCAGATAAAAAAACACTACAGAGCGCCATTAACGCACTCAACCTGCAGAAAAGCGCCGGCCTCGCCAAAATTGCAGCCGCGCAGCATCAAATCTCAGCAACGCAACTGCAAATACAGCAATTGGGCGGCACTATTGCAAACACCGAAGACCAAATCAACACCAACCAAGCAGCGCTCGGCAAGGCCATACGAAACCTGCAGCAAATTGACGCCGACCCGTTCGTACTGCAACTATTCTCTTCAGAGAATTTCAGCGACGTCTGGACTGACGTCGACGATATTCGACAGGTGCAAAGTGCGGTGCAAGAAAAAGTCGACGCACTTAATTCTCAAAAAAACACGTTGACTAACGCACAAAAGGCGTCCCAAGAAAAAAAGAACTTGCTCACGTCGCAAAAGAACACGCTCACGACGCAGCAAACAACCCTTGCGGCGACTGAAGCGGCCAAGGCAAAACTCCTCTCTCAAACCGCGGCCAAAGAATCGAACTATCAAAAATTACTTGCCGCAGCCAAGGCGGAGCTTGCCAGCTTCTCGACCTTTGCCACGAATGCTGGCGGGTCCGGACTCCTGAACAACCAGACTGATTGTGACGCGTGGGGGTGCTACTACAATCAGCGTGACAGCGCGTGGGGGAACAGTGCACTCAATGGCACAAAATATCTTCTGAAAAGTGATGGCTGCCTCGTCACCGCTATGGCAATGGTTATGACCCATTACGGGTACCACGACGTGACACCCGTGACTATAAACTCAAATCCGAGCAACTTTGCCGTGTACTACCCAGCGTACCTGCTCATGAGCATAACCGTTGACGGCGACACTGCCACACGCAAGGCAGCAAGCATCGATGCAACGCTTGCCACAGGCAACCCCGTTATCGTAGGTCTCAATGCCTATGGCGGCACTCACTACGTCGTGCTCACAAGCGGGAGCAACGGCAACTACCTTATGCGCGACCCCTATATTCCAAATGCAAAAGACGTGAGCTTCACCGCGCACTACTCACTTAAAAACATATTCGGTATCTCTAGAGTGGTTATAAGCTAGTGGTTACGAGAGTAAATAGCCGCACAGCGCTGCCGTGGTCCACCCCGCAACAGAAATCCCGCCACTGATGAAAAGACGAATGCGTTCCCGTGCGCGCACCTGCACGTACGAACCGCTAATCGCCAGAGGCGCCAGACGCCCCACAAAGTATGTATTAGTAATGAGCGCTGCAATCGCAATCATTTTTACAACAAAGGTAGGGTCGGTAAGGTACGCACGGGGCGCTCGGGCGTAGAGTAGTCCACCGGTAATAATAAGAAGTGCGAGGCCCGTCGTCACAACATGGTGCGCAAACGCAATGAGCCGAGCATTCAGCCGCTCCTTTTTCCCCAGTATCCACAAAAGAGCCATACCGTCAGAAAAAAATACGCTACTGAGCGTAAGCAACACAATGACGAGATGCAGGTCAAGCAACATATCTAGGAGCCCAGTTCACCGATTTTAAACGTCGCCAACATGTCTTTGGCCCGAGCATTGTTTGCGTGCTGATTTAGAAATGCGCTCGTTCCGTCTTTCCCGCAGATTGAGAGAATGGGACCTTCCCCACCCGGGTGTTCTGTCACCCACGACGTGAGGTTGTAGACGCCGCCACTAATCACTGCCCAACAATCTTGGGCTGTGTTGTGTGTCGAAACCTGCGCAGCCGTGTAGCGAGCAACTGAAACAGAAGCCGCCCTGGTCGTAGAGGCAGTGCGGGCCGGGCTCGACGCGGGCAATACCACAAGGTTTGTGGTATTGCCCGCGACCAGATAGGCTCCCCCAAGCACAGTGACGAACAGCAGTCCGAGGGCGAGAGTAGTTTTCACCACTGTAAATACGCACGCATGCGCAATTACTTTCAAACCCGCTCCAAAGCACTTTCCGGCAGTGAGCGACTTCGTACGCTTTCAGAAGTACAGCGCTATTTCACGCGACGCGTACGCCCGCCCATTGTATACTGGCAACAACATGGATTTGTTTTTTATTTTGGCCGCCAAGTATCTGGTTGTCGTGCCGGTCATCGTGCTAGGAGGTTATTTTTTCTCGCGACCCTGGAGTGAGCAAAAAAGCATGGCGCTCTTTGCCATCCCCGCAGGCGTACTTGTCTACGCGCTTGGCCTTATTGGAAATCACTTTTATTTCGATCCGAGACCATTTGTCGTCGGACATTTCACACCACTCGTGTCTCACGCAAGCGACAACGGCTTTCCCTCTGATCACACGATCTTGGTTTCAGCACTCGCCGCAATTGGCATGTTTTGGAGCAGGCGGTTAGGCGTCGTGCTTTGGGGCTTCGCCATCGTGGTAGCTGTTGCAAGGGTGTATGTGGGAGTCCATCACCCAATAGATGTACTGGGAAGCATGCTGTTTGCCATCGTGGGCGTGTCAGTGTGGTATGCCGTTCTGAAACATGTTGAGCGCGCGTAGAACCAGCCTTCACCGGTCTCAAGACTCAAACAAACTGCTTGCTCCCTTAGTGGGCATCGACTACTGCGTCGAATCTACTCGGACACAAGATGCGGGTTATCTCAAGAACTTTACCGTGTCCTATGGGAAACGCCGCTCGAACGCCGCCATTGTTGTCGGCGCATTCAAAGCTGAGAGCGTGTAGAGCTGATCTTTGGTAATCTCGCTGCCGTACCAGTAGTCTCCGCGGGCGCTTCTGAAGCCTGCCTCCTTTACCAGAGCGATAATCGCAGGATTATGCTGTCCAAAAGGATACGCAAATTCATTGATTGGCACACCGAGCTTCTCTTCAAGCAGCTTCTTGCTCCCGTCAATCTCACTCCACAACTTGCTCTCGGAAGAAATTTTAACGAGGTACGGGTGCGAACGCGAGTGGTCGCCCACGCGCATCCCTGCAGCAAGCATCTCTCGCAACTGCGCCCACGTGAAGAATCCCTTACTGCCAATGGCATTAGTAAAAACGAAAAACGTTGCTGTGTCTTGGTATTTCTTAAGAATCGGAAACGCATACGTGTACTGATCGCTCCACCCATCATCAAATGAAAGCAGGACCGGCTTCGGCGGTAACGGTCTCGACGACGCGAGGCTTGCCTCCACTTCGGCATACGTGACTATGTGGTACCCGGACATCTGCAGGTGTTTCAATTCTGCATCAAATGTTTCCGGCGTGAGAGCGAGTGCACGCACTGCAGCACTGTCAGAGGCATACGCTGGGCGGACAATGTGGTAGACGAGAATAGTCACGTTGACTTTTGTCGTTGTCGCGACAACAGGGGCGACTATAGGTATCGTTAATTCAGCATAGGGCGAGGTACCCACTGCAGCCGCCTCAAATACCCCTCCCCACGTATGAAACGTGACAAGACCATACACCACTCCCGCCCCAATCAAGAGACCGAGAAGGGCCCAGAAAGCTTGCTGCATGCGCGTCATGGTAAGGAGATTCTACCAAAAACCCCACCCACGCCCTACTTTGGAAGCTCGGACGAGTCTACTCGCGCACTACCTCGAGAGAACTCACCCCTTTTCCCAAAATGCCGAGCTTGCGCGCTGCAGCCCACGACACGTCAAAGTCGCGTCCACGCACGAACGGTCCGCGGTCGGCAATGGTGACCGTGACGCTTTGGTCGTTGTGAGGATTCCGGAGAACTACGCGAGTACCAAACGGTAGCGTTTTGCTGGCAGCAGTGAGTGCATACATGTTGAACGGCTTACCATTTGCCATGAGCTTTCCCTGAAAGCGGTGGCCATACCACGAAACATGCACCGTGCTCTTTGCCT
>CAYQCB010000003.1:23732-45002 GCA_964415875.1 uncultured Candidatus Saccharibacteria bacterium | reverse complement strand
ATCAAATCCCATGTGCGCAAGCTGGTCTTTGAAACGAGCAATGTTCTGTTCCACCGCTTTGCGCGGATGCGTTTTGTGCTTCAATGCGAAATTGTCAGCGGGCAGACCAAACGCATCCCACCCCATTGGGTGGAGCACGCTGTGGCCCTGCATCCGCTTGGAGCGCGAGTACACGTCGGTTGCAATATAGCCCTTAGGGTGTCCCACGTGCAGCCCCTCTCCAGAGGGGTACGGAAACATATCAAGGACATAGGTCTTTGGCTTCGTTGTGTCTTCAGAAGCAGCGTAAAGTTTGGCTTCCTGCCACTTCTGCTGCCACTTCTTATCTAAGTCTTCGTGCGGGTAGTGCATACGGAGGATTTGTAACTCTCCGTCTTAGTGTAGTGGCGGATACCGTTGCGGATCTATGGTGCGATAAAAACACACCTCTCCTGCCGCGTGTGACCAGTAGTTGGCGGGATCTCCCTGTAGCGCTAGTGCTGGATACTTTACCGAAGGTTCGGTTACGCTTGGCGCAGTAGAGCGCGACGGCACACTGAAGGTTGCGCACAGCGCAAACGCAAGGGTGGTTGTCGCTTCATATCCGTAGGCGGTTCCAGTCTGCGGATCTTGCGGCACCAGGAACCCAGAGTACGGGTCGTTTAATGCCTGCAGCGAAGCTGGGAGTGCCTGCTTGCTTTGCCAATACGAAATAAGCTGGCTCTGTAATTGCTGCAAATCGGACACTCTTTGTTCGTCAGTACGATATTCGCGTGCTTGCCACGGTGTGCCGATGATAAAGAAGCCCGCAATGATGCTGCAGAGCACGAGAATACCGACGGCGATGCCCACGGTATGTGCTTGCCGGACGTGCGTCTTCCAGAATCCGCGCAAGTCAGCAAGAAAGTGCAGAAAGCCGGCCGCCGAAACGAGCAACACAACCAATACTTTCAGCGCGAACCGCACACTTACATCTCCATCAAAGAAGTACATAAGCAGTACGATCAAATCGACAACGACAGCTACTGCGGTCACAAAAAGAGTGAGGTGCAGCGCCCACCGGCGCACCCAGATGTCTGCACGTGTTGCGTCTAGGGATATATCTCTGCGTATGAAGCGCATGAGTATCAGAAAAAGAGGTACGAGCACCACCAATGTGGCCATTTCATAACTGGCACCGCTAGCATAGGGGTCGCTGTAGTATGCAAGTGTGTCGGGAAAGGCAAAATTTAGATAGTTGAACAACAAGGTTATATACGTGGTAACGCTAATGTAGAGCGCAAGCATCGCACCAAACCAGAGGAAGAAATCTTTGGGGGTGACTTTGTGAGTGTGCATGCGGATATTATACCACAAATAAGAAACCCTGCCTTGTGTTAGCCGTGAAGAAAAACCATCACGTCGCCGTCTTTCACCACGTACTCCTTCCCTTCGGTGCGCACCTTTGCGGCTTCGCGCGCTGCTGCCCAACTGCCCTGTGCAAGGAGATCATGAGCGGCTACTACCTCAGCGCGGATGAATTTATCGAGAAAGTCGGTATGAATAGCGGCGCCCGCCTCGGGCGCCGTGCTGCCTGAGGAAATAGTCCACGCACGCGTTTCTTTTTCGCCCGTAGTGAAAAAAGATATAAGACCGAGGATTTCATAGGCGCCCCGGATAAGACCTGCAAGACCGTCGTCCTGGAGACCTAGTTCCTGTCTGAATCCGTTTTTGTCCTCGTCAGCAACATCGTTGAGCTCGTGCTCGGTCGCTGCGTCTACAAACACATACTGCATGCCGGAAGCGGCCACGAGTTCGTACGCTCGCTCCGCACGTCCATCGGCAAGCTCGTCCAGATTGTGTCCACCGCTTTTTCTATTGAAGGCGTAGAGGATTGGCTTCAGCGTAAGCAGATTGAGCGAAGCGATTCGCTTTTTCTCTTCTTCTGAGAGCCCTGCAAGAAGCGCTAATGTGCCGCTAGAAAAAGCCGCTTCGAGCTTGCTGAGCACAGCATCTTCTTCGGGCGCCCCTTTAACGCGCGCACGAACGTCGCTCACCAGCCTGTCGCGCCTTTTGCGTACCTGTTCGGCGTCGGAAAGAATGAGCTCGAGATTAATAACTTCTATGTCTTTGTAGGGTTCAACCTGCCCGTCTACGTGCAGTACGTCTGGATCATCAAAAAAACGCACCACTTCAAGGATGGCATCTGTCTCTCGAATATGCGTGAGGAATTGATTTCCAAGGCCGTCACCTTGTGCCGCGCCCTTCACCAGCCCTGCAATATCAACAAATTCTATGGCAGCTGGAATTGTTTTTTCGCTGTGTGACAAATCTGCCAGCGCATTCAGCCGTTCGTCGGGCACGCCAACCACTCCCACAGATGGGTCAATGGTGCAGAAAGGATAGTTTTCAGCGGGAACCGAAGCCTTGGTGAGCGCATTAAAAAGCGTCGACTTCCCGACGTTTGGCAGTCCGACAATTCCAATGCGAAGCATAAGGCCAATCTACACTATTTTCCTGTTTTGTGCGGTATTAAAATCTAACTCAGTGAAGCAGAACATAGAAAGTGCGGCGTCGCGTGTCGCCACTGTGAGAACAGACGCATGCGTGTATAAGTAACGCCCCGAACACAAGTTCGGGGCGCTTAGACACGTTTCGTTAGCTCACGCTCTTTTTGAACACGAACAATCCGATAACTCCAGAAAGGAGGAGCACCAGGGTTGTCGGTTCAGGAACTGGCACCGTCGGCGGTTGAATCGGCGGCGGCTTGTGGTGATGATGGTGGCCGTGATGACTGCCGCCATGATGATGACCTTCGTCGTACGGCGGAAGAAAAGGCCCACCAGGAGGAACATATCCACCCGAGTATCCGCCACCGGGGAAACCAGGCCAGCCGAAGTCGCTCGGAGGACTGGTGAACGCCCCAGGAGGCCCAAACCAGTCAAACGGACTGGGCGGCCAGTAGATCTCCGGGCCGCCAGACCTTGTGTCTGGTGGTACAACTTGTGCCACTGGAGGAGTGTACCCACCACCAGAACCTTCTGGGGTCGGAACGAAATTCCAGTTGGAGCAGACGTCAGGCCTTGTCAATGCGAACCCAGTCCCCGGAACGAGACAGATGTACACGTCTTTGTCCCGAAGACCGTCCCAACTTGAGTCAGTAAGGTCCGGGTAAACCCAGGCGGTACCAATGGTGCCATCGAGATGGTGAAATGACGAAATCTGCACTTCTCCATCGACGAGTTTGCCCGTGTAGCAGGCCATAGTGTTCTCTCTGTAGCTGTGAAGAATTGAGTCCCCCACCGCCGCTGAGAATTTGTGCGTCCGAACATTTTCGGCGACCACCTCCTCGAGAGTGCAGTCTCTGCACGAGTACCGGCCCGGGTGTATCCAAGGTTGGGGGTTGTACCGCGTGTCCCCCGTCAGTGTGACCGGGGCGACATGGGCGTTGTCAATTGTGCTTACAGGCGCGGTGAGCGTCGCGCGTGCGGGCGCACTGAGGCCTGGTGTCACAAGTCCTACCAGCAGTAGGACCATTCGTACTAAAGCTTTCACGATAGCCTCCTTCTGGTTTTAACGAACGTTCCTATAAGATTATACGACAAATTTGCGCATCACACAATAGCTTCGTTCAACGGCACGTATGCTCGTTGAATTGGTTCTGCAATCACCAAATGTCATTGCCCGAATTTTCTTCACCTACGACACTAGAGTTTAACGTCTGTTTTGTGAAGTTCGCGCCACATGCGGTTATACCAAAGTCGGTACCCCTCAGAAGACGGATGCATAAAATCCTTTGCCAGGTAGGTGCGTGGTTGTCGAGCAAAAGGGTTCGTGGCTTGAAGACCGTTTTCAGCATCCTCCGTGAACATTTCTACGCACGGAACTTCATGCTCCGCGCACACTTCCTTAAAAATGCGATGTATTTTATCTGTGCGCCTTTGTACCAAAGAAAAGAGAAGAGGAGGAAACACCCTCGCCGCTCCGAAGTTGGCATAAAAAAGCACAACTGTGTGATGGTCACTTTTGTTTACGCACTCCTTCAGGAGTTGCTGCAGGGTTGGCCGCACATTGTCTAAATTCGTTAGGTTATAGAAGACATCGTTGCCTCCTGTTGAAACAATTATCAAATCAAACATATCGTAGGGTGCACCATGGAGCTGCGGCAAGCAGTTGGCAGTTACAGAGCCGTTGATAGCGCGATTTATTATTTCAGTGTGCGGGTAGTCCTTAGAAAGACGGCCTGCAATAGAGTCGTCCTTGTTTGATGACCCAGTCCCGTACGCAGTGCTGTCTCCTAGAATTAAGACGCGCCTTCCATTTGGGTTTGTTACCGGATACACAGGAATTGGTTTCGGTGTTCCCATCTCATGCAACACACGCCAAATCATGTACGCGTACCGCAGCACTACGATACAGAGCCATGCCTCGACACTAAGCACAACAGCCGCCAACGCGTCACCCTTTAAGAAGTGTGTTACCAGTAGCGGGATGTTAACGAAGTACGGCATTGTCTAAGAAGTTCAATTGAGGAATTCATCAAGCGCCTCCGCGTTTAGGGAGTCGAGTGGCAGCCTTTGCGCATAGGCCACAATGTCTCCAACGCGTTCAATAGAAGCTATGTCGTCATAAGTGACCGAGTGGCCGAGCACGCGTTCAAAAGTAATCACCAGCTGAAAAAGCGCGATAGAGTCGTCTGCTAATTCCGTCAAACTTGAGCTATCCGTAATGGATTCAACAGGAGTCTTGAAACTTTCCGAGACGATGCGATACACCAGTTTCTTAATGTCTATAGCCATAGAACGAGGATAGAAAATTTTATAAAAGTGTGACAATAACCGCTATGTGCGTAGCGCACACTGAGTGCCACCGCACCCGAGCTCTTCGCTGCTCACCAGAAACCGCAATGCTAATGGTGTGGAAGATGTCGGAGTTCCTTTTAAGTACTTCTGATATCTCTACCTCTTGCGGATGCATTCGCAAACCACAACCTATCGCTTTCAATACGCATTCCTTTGCCGACCAGCAAAGCGTTGACATGAGATGACGATCGTTCACTGCAGATGTGCGAACAATCTCCAATTCCTTTGCGGTCATAAACGCTGCACGGAATACAGGGGTAAATGAGCGTATGCGCTCAATATCTACTCCAATACGAACATGAGGGCTATTGATTGCGGCAGTAAAGACGAAAGGATAGGCATGCGAGAGTGACACCTGCAGAGAGTGTTTGAGGACCGATTCGAGCACAACCCGTGGTTTGCCGAGAGAATCTTTAGGGAAGGTTATGTGCGCACACATAACCTTCCCTAGTCCAGAGCGCACACACGCTCTCTGGACGGCCGTCTTTGCAGAGCGTACGCAGAGTTCACGCTCACGCGTTCGCTCCGCAAGACTACGCATGGGATGCCTGGAATAGTTCAAACAATACGGGGCGTATACGCTCTGCATAGAGTATGCCATATCCCTCGTCATTAGGGTGCGACAAGTCAGGAGAGCGCAGGCCTCTTGGGTTCGCTACAAAAACATCGCTCGGCGCATAGAGCGAGGCAAGTGCGACGTGCTCACTTTTAGCCACCTCTTTGAACATTTGCTCAGCGAGGGCGCTACGGTACGCAAGCAGTCGTGACCACGGAAACTGAATACTCGGCATGTGTCCGGTGTTGTACGGTGCAATAACGAGCACATGACCTGCAAGCCGCCGCGCAATACCCAGCAGCTCGATGAACTGTTGGCGCTGAGCCTTCAGTGAGCGCATATACGCTACATCTATTCCGCCACCCATTATGACCAGCACGTCATAGGACTTTCTCTCATTCTTCTGTGTCGTTTCAGTTTCCAACTGTCGAAGAAGTGTAAGCATGTACTGCATGCCTCGAGCACTGCGCGCGCGGTTTTCAATGCTAGCAAAAGGAAAATCAGCTGCTAGGCGACCTGGCACAGAATTGTGTGGGTCTTTTGCGCCCACCCCCTTTGCCGTACTGTCTCCAATAACCAAGAAACGCTTTGCTGCGCCAACGTGCTCTACCGAAAAAGGCACTGTCCTTTTCGACTGTAGCGTTGAAATGAGTGCGTATCTAAGTATGCGAACTGCCTGGTACAGCAGTGTGGCGGTAATAAATATGCACAGACCTACTGCGAGATACTCTAACTGTTCCATACGAGTGCTGTCATGGGGGGTTTTGTGAAGTATAGTACAGGAGCAGTACGTCTGCCAAAACCCATGCAAGACAAACCTCAGAGCGACGCAGCTGCAGCACACTATGATGAAGCGTTTTCTCGTAATATCGGTCTCCACACGGAAGAAGAACAGAATGTTTTGCGTAACACAACGATCGCCATAGCCGGACTCGGCGGGGTCGGTGGTATCTATGCAACCAGTTTGGCACGCCTCGGTATTGGAGGATTCCACCTCTGTGATCCGGACACCTTTGCACTCGTGAACACAAACCGCCAGGCTGGAGCCACGAACTCCACACTTGGCAAATCAAAGTCAGAAGTTCTCGCAAGCATGATACGTGACATTAACCCACATGCGCGCGTGTCTGTCTTTGGTGCGGACACTGCTTCACACAATGCCTTTTTAAGGGATGTTGATGCAGTTATTGACGGTATTGATTTTTTTGAAATGGCAGCCAGGCG
Source organism: uncultured Candidatus Saccharibacteria bacterium (assembly GCA_964415875.1). Taxonomy (GTDB): domain Bacteria; phylum Patescibacteriota; class Minisyncoccia; order Phycocordibacterales; family Phycocordibacteraceae; genus C7867-001. The sequence continues at coordinate 38,402 of CAYQCB010000003.1, read as the reverse complement.
TGCCTTACACGCGTCAGCGCGTAAGAGGAACTTGCACGTATTTGCTGCAGCGCCCGTGGGTCATGGCGCATCACTCCTTGTGTTTGATCCTCGTGGCATGGGCTTCGATGAGTATTTTGACGTGACTGACAAAACGGACCCAGAGTGTCAGATTTTGCACTTTGGACTAGGTCTCACGCCGGCACTGTTGCAGCGTTCGTACTTTGACCCCACCAAGATAAGTTTCAAAAAACGTGCAGCGCCTTCACTGGTTAGCGGTACACTCCTTGCAGCAAATTTAGTCGTATGTGAATTGACGAAGCTGCTTCTCAAGCGTAATAACATGACGATAGTTCCAAACTCAATTCACTTTGATCCCTATGTGCGCGCTGTTAAAAGAGTGCGCTCCACGCGCGGAAATCGATCGTTAGTGCAACGACTCAAGATATGGTATGTAAAGCGTGCCTTTCGACACTTACAAGCAGCGTCTTGACATTAGCAAAGTTTGCGAAATACTGTGGCTAGCGATTCATCTAGCTGACACGGTTCTGACAGTCATGACTACTCCACTCACTCCCACTTGTCGCATACTACGATCATCAGAAGACCGACAAGCTGCTCGTGCGCTTGTGCACTCGGAATATGCGGAGCTTGGGTACCTGCCCGCCACAGGTGCAAAAGACATAGCAGACTATCTCACAAACGATAATTCAATAGTGTTTGGTGCGCATGTAGCAGACTGCTTGTATGGCACCATTGCTGTCTTGTCTGACAATCCTGATGGACTACCCACAGATGTGTCCTACAAAGCGGAGCTCGAGCCCTACCGAAACGCAAAAGCCTCCATTGCAGAGGTTGTACAGTTTTCGGTAAATATTGACCGGTGTGGCGCGCACAAGGATTTAAATCGTTTTGTGGCTGCCGCACCGCTTTTTGCCTGCGTTCTAGGCTATGCGAAAAAAAAGCACCTAGACTACCTCTGCGTTACCACGCCACTAAAGCACGCTGCATTTTATGAGAGTTTGGGGTTCGTAGCACTTGGTGCCATCAAAGAGTACCCTTCGGCAAGCATCCCCGTTACTGCACAAATTCTGCACGTAAGTGAGTTGCGTCTTAGTGGCATAGCAGTGAGCATCCTGCAGCCGTTCAGAGAGCTTTATGGAGAAAACTCACGTTTCCTACACGACGCATGACCTCCCCTGTCATGGTTCCAACGGTTTTGGCGCGTTGCGCAAAGCAAGTACGCGTGATTACAAGAGATGGATGCATCGTGACGTGCCAAGCTGCTACGTATCCGGTCTTCTTTCTGCTCATTCGGTTACTGCGTATTCATATTCACGCCCCGAAACAAAGAGCAATCCCTAGAGGATCCCTCATCGTTGCCAATCACCAAAGCTACCTTGATGCATTTTTTATCTCGTATTTTCTAGGACCAAGAAACTGGCTGCGGCTGCGGCCACTGCGCGGACCCATGACGCCCAACGTCTTTCGTAAACCACTTCTTCGCGCTCCCATAGCGCTACTCGGTGCCTATGACGTCGGTGAGACCGTTCTAGAGAGAGCTAAGTCACTGCTTTTTACTCGAGAGATGTTGCAGAAGGGATACGCGGTATTGTTATTCCCCGCTGGTGCTCTGCTTAAAGACGAAGACGCAGTGTTTGAATTTAAGCCCGGCATGCACTGGCTTTTGAGTGACACGCAGAGCGTCATACTAGTGCGATTCCATGGATTTGCTCAAGGTTCATTATGGAAATCTTTGTTTAGTACAAGGCGTTGTATTGAGTACTCCGAACCGCTGAAAGGTTCGCCTTCAGAAAAGAATGCCCTCATTAGAGATTTTCTTACGCGCGCACACTCCTGTGCACAATCGAGTAGTCAAGCATTGGCCTAACAAAAAACAAGGTTGGTTACGCTTCGGTAACCATTAGTCTCGCTCGATTCTTATCTAACGTCCTTTGGCACCAAGTCGCTCCACCTTTCTTAGCCATCCCTCGCGTGTTTTCTCAGAGGCGCGCTCTGAGGGGCCAAAGACGGTCGAGCGAGCGCGGATACCCGCAAAACGGAAGAGGCACTGCTCAAGTACAACGGTTGGCGGACCGTACATGAAGTGCAGCATCCAGGGCGTGGTGTTGGCGCTCGTAATAATTCTCGCCGTGCGCTTCTTAAGCATTTTCTTCCACGTGAGGCCGTGGTCGGCAAATATAAATGCAAAATGCGGAAGCCACGCGCGGTCAAAAAGGCCTTTCAGCATCGCTGGCATTGAGCTCCACCAGGTCGGATAGACCACGACAATGTGTTCTGCCCAACGTACGTTTTCTTTAAAGTCTTCCAGGTCAGGTTCAAGCGCTTGAATCGTTTTGTACCCCTCGTGCAGTATTGGATCAAAGTGCATGTCGCCAATGTTTTGGCGGCGCACATCGTGTCCCGCAGCACGAGCTGCCGCTTCGTAGCGATCAGCGAGCACGCCTGAAAGTGTTTCTCTATCGGTGTGCCCGAGCAACATATATATTCTCATGCTCAATTTGATTTAATTATGGATGAAAAAAGTACGTACATACTGTAACACTCCAAACAGGACGATACTCGCGAACAAGTACAGGGCGACAAGAGCACCAAAAGGAAGCGCAGGGACGAGGCCAAACGAGAGATAAGCAAGAAACCACCACGTTGCAAAGAGCACGGCGGATCCTGTGAGGTGTGGGATGCGGCCCTCAGACATGCGCTTTGCAATGTAGACGACTCCAAGCGCGAGCACCATGAACAGCCAGTAACTGCCGGTGAGGGCAGGCTGCAGTACGGCGCCCGAGTAGTAGGAAATGGTCACTAGTGCAAACGATGACACGAGCATCATGCCCATGCCGTAGCGTAAACTTGCTGCAATGATATGGAGCTGGTGGCGCTCCGCAGAACTCACGCAATCGTCTTCTACGGCGCGCACATAGACTATTTCGCCCCAAACGGCCGCAAGAGCTCCTCCCAAAGCGCCAAGCGCTTGCGTATAGACAAAGAAAGCAGTCAGGGCGCTCATGGTCTACCTAGGTTTTTTGTAGTAGTGTTGAGAGCTCGACGCGGTATTTTTTCATGACTTCCATCGCCGCCTTCACTTCTGGTTCTCCTCCCTTTTTGCGGCGCTCAATTTCTTCGCCTATTTTTTTGAAGAGTTCTGGGTCCTTTTGTATGAGGGAGAGCATCTGCTCTCTTTGTGCCTCCGGCACATCGCGCATTTTCCAGTTTGCATACTTTCCGAGAAGGAAACTTTGTACTGACATAGTGAGTTTAGTATAGCACGCACCACTTCAAGAGACTGCTCCGCAATGCACAGCACTGTATTGACTATTGAAGGACGCCATGCCACTATATGTCTATCAACCAGCGCTGGATCCAAAGAAGTGGGATCGAGCTTCCCTATTCGGCACCCTGACTTGATACTTAGGCAAACACAACTACACAAGCATCATGCAGCAAGGAACAGTAATCAAGAAGAACGAGAAAGGCTTTGGTTTCATCAAAGTCGACGGCGCACCAGACGGTGCAAAGGACCTCTTCTTCCACTCGAATGAGCTCCAGAACATTTCGTTCGACGAGCTTCAGGAGGGTGACAAGGTTTCATTCGATGTTGGCGACAGCCCGAAAGGACCAAACGCGACAGGAGTGAGCAAGATCTAACGATCGCAGAAAAACGCCCGGGGCATTTGCCCCGGGCGTTTTTCTGCGACTACTGAGCGGCAGCTTTTGCAAGACACGTCTTGCACTTACAGCCGATTGGCTTGATGTGCTCATCGAAATACTCCTTGCCGTAATCGTAGGTAAATTCCTCGCCCGAGAGGATATTCTTAATGGCAGTAATGAACACACGGCCGGCGACGATGTCTGATTCGCAGTTTGGACGACACGCATGATTAATGTACCCCGCTGTATTTATCTTCGGCTTCCCGTCGATTGTTTTCTTCGCACTAATTTCAAACAGATACTTACTGCGGCTCGTCGTAGCTTCCTCCGCTGAGACGGTACGCCCAACGTACTCGATGATGCGATCTCCCTTTTTATACGGTCGAGTAGCAAAGAGGCCAAGGCCAGCGCTCGAACGCTTGACAACATAACCCACACTTGGGGGAGCAACTTTTGTTGCGGGCACTTTTTTTGAATGACTGGATGATTTTTTCGTGTGTTTCGGTTGCATTGCTCGGACATGATACCACTGCAGGTATAGAGATGCACGACACGCCAAAGCCACTCAAGAAGCGTACCCTCAGACTTCACTGCGCCTTCAAAGCAGTGGTATAGTTCTCGCATTATGACGGAACAATTCACGCCTAATCCAGGCAAACAACTTACTAAGAAGATCGACGGTGTTGAATACCTGCGCATTCCTCTAAAGACGCATTTGGTGCTCCCGAACGAGAATCTCGATGCACTTCTTGAAACCTATGTAAAACCGCTCCTCAAAGCGGGCGATCTGCTTTTTATTAGTGAGAAAATTGTTTGTATTTGTCAGGGGCGCATGATCTTGGCTGCAGACGTGAAAACCACGTGGCTCGCCCGCTTCCTCTCAAGTCATGTTCGCAATCATGTAGGTACGCCGCAATTCCGCGGCTACGGACACGGCACCGCTCCCGCCATGCAGCTACTCATTGATGAGGCTGGGGTGCCACGAGTTTGGTTTGCGGCAATTGCCTCTGCACTCACAAGACCATTTGGCATCAAGGGCGCCTTCTACTACCTCGTGGGCAAGCGTGCAAAGTCGATTGATTGCCCCATGTCGTTCACGCTGAGCGAGTTTAAAGACTATGCAAAGCGTGCCCCCGCAGACCCTGATGGCGTGGCGCGTAGTGTTAAAGAAAAATACGGTGTTGAAACGGTGATTGTTGACGCAAACTACCGCGGCGCGTTCTCACTCGGCAAATCTACCAGTGCCATAACCGAGAAGTTCATCGGCGAACTTTTAAAAGACAATCCCGCGGGACAAGACAGTGAGATGACGCCACTGTTCATCATTCGTAAGATGAGTTAAAAAGTCCTGCAAAGAGGCCGGTGCGCACGTGACGGAATCTCGTAGTTGCGCTTGCTGTTAGTGGGCCTGTTCCGGCCACTCCTCTAAGCGTCCGGCCTTGAGCTCCATCGAGTCCGCTCTTCGTACGTGCTTCCAGTTTCCTTTGGGTACCAGAAACGTGTGTGGCGCGCTGCCCAGCGCTTCGGCAATGTGCCAGAGGTCTTCTTTGCTAGTAATCCAAGCGGTGTCGAGTGTTGAGAGGTTGTACGGCCGCGAATAGCACTCGAGCGTTTTTTCGCCAGTACTGTTTAGAAACCATTCATGAAAGTACGATAACGCTAACTCTCGAAGGGTTTTGTATACCGGGTCACGGAAACGAATAGTCGCATGATTGGTTTTGCTTATCGCTCCCCACCGATCACCGCGTTTGTAGAGCGTGACCACATGGTCTACGTCTCCTCTCCCTTCGCGCGCGGAGAGATTCATGATAAGCGGCTTCTCGCCTCGTATCCAAAGCGCTACGGCAGCAAGCAGTGCTCCTTCGATGCAATGTGCAGTAGTAGTTTCTAACACCCTTTGCGGAGATTGCAGAGTTTCTTTCTCTCGCTCCCAGTTCATCGGCAGCGTGTCTAAAAAGTCCTGTATGGCTTTGGGTGAGCGCAGTCTTGCAAGTCGCGCCCAATCTCTCTTATTCAGACCACTTTGTGTGCGTGTAAGCTTCACTTCCTACAGCATACCGTACAGAACATGGCCCAGCGCAGAGCGCTGGGCCATGTTCTTGCGTAGTCGTGGTTATTTCACCGCTAGCGAACTTGCACCAGTAACTAGAGCAGCGAGTGCCGCTTGGCTCTTAGGAAGATCCCGTGGGTTCTTTATATCCACATGACCAACAACGTGCACCGTCACTCCTGGGCAAATGCCAAGGATAGTTCCCGCATTTTTCTGCGTTCCGTTAGCAACGACGTAGTTGTCGCTCGTGTCGAAGAGTACATCTACGCGGTCTCGGTAGCGGGCATTCATGGTGTCCGCAATAACACGGTAACCAATCGTGGCGCCAACCACGTTGTACCCACAGGTATTGTTTGGGTCTTGCGGCGCATCGAGGGCGATTATTGTTCCAAAGGGCAACGTGTCTCCGAGATCGCGAGACCGTGCGGCAACGACCTCAGGGTTAGAGAATGCACCGGATGCAGTCACGAACGGGTCACCGTCTGTCTGTTCAGGGACAGCGTTGTACGCCGTGAGTGTCACCATAAAGCCGGGAGTAGCCGGGTGTTGCGGGGCAGAAACTGTCTGAGGCATTGTCGCGACGGCTGCGCCGGACAAAAGAAAAAGGCCCATAAGGGCACCAAATAAGGGCATAGGTAGTTACTGATTCAGTCGATACTGTTTCAGTTCAAGCAGTCTAGCATATTGACATCTATTTGTCAATAGTTTTTAATTTGCAAAATACATCCGAAAGATTGCAAATATGGCTTACCTACAACGCGGTTTTGCCGCGTCGATTTAGAGCAAAACAGTAACTTGGTTGTGCGACACCTCGGCAATACCGCCAGCGTTCACCTCGAAAATCTCCGTTTTGCCAGTCTCGCTCGCCACGCGAACGCTGCCCGTCGTGAGTTCCGATACAAATGCCTCGTGACCGGCAAGAACGGTAAATACGCCTTCGCTGCCAGGCAAGGAAACGCTCGAGACCTCGCCGTCAAAGACGTTTTCTCCGATTCTGGCTAATGTGAGGTGGAAACTGCGCATGTGTTATTGCACCTGGTCTATCGTGCCCTTCATGTAGAAGGCACTTTCAGGCTTGTCGTCATGTTTGCCGTCAACTATTTCACCAAATCCGCGTACTGTGTCTTCACGCGAGACATACTGCCCTGGAGTGCCCGTGAATACCTCAGCAACGAAGAACGGTTGCGAGAGAAAACGCTCAAGTTTACGCGCACGCGTGACCGAAAGACGATCTTCTTCAGAAAGTTCATCCATGCCCAGTATGGCAATAATGTCTTTTAAGTCTTTGTATCGCTGCAGAACCTGCTTCACCTTGTTTGCCACACGGTAGTGTTCCTCGCCTGCAATCTCTGGCGTGAGCGCAGCAGAAGACGACTCAAGCGGGTCAATGGAGGGGTAAATGCCGAGCGAGGCAAGTTCGCGAGAGAGCACCACTGTGCCGTCGAGGTGAGCAAACGTGGTGGCCGGAGCCGGATCTGTTAAGTCGTCGGCAGGCACGTAGACTGCCTGCACAGAGGTAATTGACCCTTTCTTTGTCGAAGTAATGCGCTCTTGTAGGGCGCCCATTTCCTCAGCAAGAGTCGGTTGATACCCCACAGCGCTTGGCACACGACCCAAGAGTGAAGACACTTCTGACCCCGCTTGAATAAAACGAAACACATTATCCATGAAGAAAAGCACGTCCTTTCCGCCTTCGTCGCGGAAATACTCAGCCTGCGTGAGTCCGGTAAGCGCCACGCGAGCACGCGCTCCTGGCACTTCATTCATTTGGCCGAACACAAGCGCAGTTTTGGCGAGCACTCCAGACTCTTCCATTTCGTGATAGAGGTCGTTTCCCTCACGGACGCGCTCCCCCACCCCAGCAAACACTGAGTAGCCGCCGTGCTCTGTGGCCACGTTACGGATGAGCTCTTGAATAAGCACCGTCTTGCCCACTCCAGCGCCACCAAAGAGTCCCACCTTGCCGCCTTTAAGAAACGGAATGATAAGGTCAATGGCTTTTATGCCCGTTTCAAAAACTTCAGCCTTGGTTGTCTGTTCGTCAAACGTTGGCGGGGCGCGGTGAATAGACTGACGCGGCGTATTGGCGGGGAGAGCTGTCTTACCGTCAATGGTGTCGCCAAGCACGTTAAACAAGCGCCCAAGCGCGGCTTCTCCGACCGGTACGGAGAGTGGTGCGCCAGTAGAGACAACCTCTTCACCACGACTTACGCCAGCCGTTTCATTCAGCGAGATTGCGCGTACCCGATCAAATCCCAGATGACTCGCCACTTCAAGCACCACGGCGCCATGCGTTTCTGTCTTTGCAATCTTGAGAGCATCGCCCACAGCAGGCAGTCCCTCAGCAAAGTGAGCGTCTACGACTGGGCCGATAATTTCTGTGATGGAGCCTTTCATGCTGGACATAGTGTAATGCTTAGGACGCTGCTAATGCTTCTCTCCCACTGACAATCTCTGACACTTCTCGGGTAATCGCCGCTTGTCGCACTTTGTTATACGTGCGGGTGAGCGCTTGTGCAACTTCTTTTGACTTGTCGCTGGCGCTTTTCATGGCAACCATGCGTGCAGAGTGCTCTGACGCCTTTGACTCGAGCAGCATGTGATACAGCGATATGCCCACAAGCCTCGGAATAAGTATGCCAAGCACGTCAGCTGCGCTGGGTTCGATTGTGTACACCGGAGCCGCCTGAGGCAGTTGCAGGTCGCTAAAGCGCCCCTTATGCGGCACAATGTCGTTAACCAATGCTTGCAATCGTTCAACGGAGAGCGGTAACAGTTGGTGCACGGTCGGCACCTGTTCGAAGGTTGAACGGAAGTTACTATACGCCACGAAGACCGCATCGTACGCGCCCTCAATAAACTGACCTGTCACTATCTCTGAGAGTTCTTGCGTAAGCGCTGGTTCAATGAAGTCGTTCTTGTTCTCAAACGCTCTGGGCATATGGTAGCCGCGACGAGAGAAGAAGTCCTCACCCTTCTTGCCTATGGGGTACACCGTGACCGTTTCTTTGGCATACGGCAAGAGTGCTTCATTTGCCGCTTTCAAGACACTCGTATTCAACGCGCCTGCGAGCCCCTTATCGCTCGTGATGATAATGAGGGCAATGTTGCGTACCGCACGTGTCTCAAGAAGCGGGTGTGCTGCAAGGTCGCTACTCTGAGAGAGTCGCGTGAGAATAGAGAGCGCCGCGCGAGCATAGGAGCGGCCAGCCAGCGCAGTTTCCTGTGTCTTACGCATTTTGACTGCGGAGACAGCTTCCATGGCGCGCGTGACCTTGTTGGTTCGTCGCGTCGCACTTATTTTTGATTTGATATCCTTCAGTGCCATGCCTTAGGTAGTAGCGCGTGTGTGCAATGCAACAAATGCCTGCAGCTTCTCGCGCAGTGACTTGTCTGTTTCTTCTCGAATTTCCTTGGATTCGCGTATGGCTATCAAGAGACCACCAGCTTCGCGAGTGAGATAGTCTTGCAGCTTTGCCTCAGTAGCACCAATGTCGTCTGGGGCGACCTGGTCGAAGTAACCGTTTGTAGCAGCAAAAATCAGCGCAGCCTCCATTTCAAAAGGCAACGGTCTTCCTCGTCCTTGATTCAGTATGGCCGTCATACGTCGTCCAGCGTCTATACTCTTCTTCGTATCGGGATCAAGATCGCTTGAAAACTGCATAAATGCCTCAAGCTCGCGGAATTGTGCGAGGTCGAGTTTTATCTTCCCGGACACTTTCTTCATTGCCTTAGTTTGTGCCGCACTACCTACGCGCGACACAGAGATGCCAACGTTAATTGCCGGTCGCTGTCCTTTGTTGAAAAGATTGGCCTCGAGATAAATCTGACCATCAGTAATCGAGATGACGTTCGTGGGAATGTAGGCGGAAACATCTCCTTCCTGAGTTTCAATGATAGGTAGTGCCGTAAGCGAGCCTCCGCCTTTCTCCGGAGAAAGCTTGGCGGAACGCTCAAGAAGTCGGGAGTGCAGATAGAAAATGTCTCCCGGGTACGCTTCACGACCCGGCGGCCGGCGCAGCAGAAGCGACATTTGGCGGTAGGCTACTGCCTGTTTCGACAGATCGTCATACACCACCAATGCGTCTTTGCCTTGCTCCATGAAGTGCTCGCCGATGGTGGCGCCCGCAAACGGTGCGAGGAATTGCAGTGCAGCCGGCGAAGACGCCGGCGCGGTGACCACAATCGTGTACTCCATCGCGCCTCGCTCTTCGAGCTCAGCGACGAGTTTGGCAGTCTTTGATTCCTTTTGACCGATGGCTACGTAAATACAAATAGGCCGCTTTTCAACGGGTTCACTTTTCTGATTCAAGATGGTGTCAATGGCGACGCTCGTTTTCCCCGTCCCGCGGTCGCCAATGATAAGTTCGCGCTGTCCGCGACCAATTGGAATCATGGCATCTACGGCTTTAATGCCCGTATGGAGCGGCACATTCACCGGTGCACGATCAATGACGCCATACGCTTCGCGCTCAATCGGCTTCTGAGTCTTTGCTCCGGTTGGACCTTTTTTGTCTACCGGCTCACCAAGAGGGTTAACAACACGTCCCACGAGAGAGTCCCCCACCGGAATGGAGAGCAGACGTCCCGTACGGCGTACCAGCATGCCTTGATACACGCGTGTCGCATCTCCGAGCACCACCGTGCGCACACCATCTTCTTCAAGGTTCAGTACGAGTCCGTAGAGCGGCGACTCGTCTTTCAGGGCTTCCGAGAGCGTTCGATCAAACGTGGGATCAAAAAGCACCATCTCACTCAAGACCGCGCCACGCAGCCCGTCGATTTCAGCAATGCCGTCACCTGCCGCGCGCACCACACCAGTCTCGGCAGCTCCGCTCTCGGGCTTCCAAGACTCGATTTCTTTTTCAATTTTTTGAATGATGCTTTGCATACGCTACACAGTGACTTTCTGATAAATATCGATAAGTGCTCGCTTGGCGGAATGGTCCACCAGAAGCCCTTGCGAGTGTGCTCGCCAGCCGCTTACGAGGCTGCGATTAACGGTGGCGTGCTTCGCGACAACACCCGCCTTGGCTGCCTCGCGTAGTGCAAACTCAGCGTCTTTGGCTGCGGCAACCTCGACATGAGGCGCAAGTACGCTGCGCCTCGCCTGTGCGCGCTTCAACTCACGCAACAATTTCGGCAGAAGTCCGATACGCCCTGAGCTGCGCAAGTGGACAATAAGTTTTTCAACTGCAGACTCGGCAACAGCTTCGTCTTCTGTTGACGAGAGCATTTCAAGAAAACGAGCATACCCGTCAATCATGTTTGGCGTGCATTAGCTTCTCCGTGGCCAAGATCGCCAAGCGAGCGATATCTCGCTCGCTTTCTGCACGCAAGCGCTGCGAGTGCTCCTCTGCGCGCTTTTCGGCATCCTTCGCAATCTGCGCGGCGCGCTCCTCAGCTTCTTTTAGCAGTCTTGCTTTTGTCTCGGCAGCTGCCTCCTTCGCCCTCTGTGTTATTTCCTGAGCCTCAGTATCGGCGTGCTCCAAGCGCTGCGCCACTTCGTGACCTGCCTGTGCCAACTGCGCGTGTGCCTCTGCAGCATCTGACACTCCTTTAGCAACTACGTTTCGGCGCTCTTCCAACATCCTCATAACCGGAGCGTACAAGAAGTACCACAGCGCAACGAGCACAATACCGAAGTTGACCGCTTGTGCTATGAGCAGTTTCCAATCTATTCCGAATGCGCCGAACAGTTGATCCATGGAACGAATGTGATTCTTTAGACGAACTTGATGATGAAGGCGACAACGAGTGCCAAAATGCCGAGTGCTTCCGTAAACACTATGGCGAGGATCATGTTCGAGACAATTTTGCCCGAAGCGTCTGGATTTCGTCCAATCGCATCCATAGCTCGCCCTCCAATAAGCCCGATACCTATTCCCGGGCCAATAACACCGAGGCCGGCTGCAATAGCCATGCCGATCAATCGCGCTGCTTCTGTATCCATACTCTTGGTGGAAATTAAACCTGGTAAAAACGTTGCACCCCGTATCTCGGAGCCACGCGAAGCGCCACTAGTGCGCCTCGTGTGGATCCATGATAGCGAGCTTGATGAAGAATAGCGTCAACATCGCAAAGACCAGTGCCTGTATGACGCCGATAAACATCTCGAAGCCCATCAGCGGAGCCGGTAAAAAATAGGGGAGGAAATACGCCGCTACCAGCACCAGAATTTCTCCCGCAAAAATATTACCGAACAAACGAAACGAGAACGAGATAAGCCGTCCTAGATTACTGATGATCTCGATAAGCCCTACCACAAACCCTAGTGGCGAGTGTAGATTAACATATTTACCGGCGTACTTGAATCCGCCCAGAATAGCGATACTGGTGATTTCTATGACAAAAAATGAAATGGCGGCAAGGGCGAGCGTAAGGTTCAGGTCAGTAGTCGGCGTGCGCAGCAGGGGCAAAAAGACACCGTCGCGCACAAGGCCAATAGAGCCGACGCCCGGGAAAAATTCAAACTCGTTGATAACCATGATGAAAATGAAAATCGTTGCGACGAGCGGAAAGAAGCGACGAGCCAGAGACTCGCTTTCGAGCACTTCACTCATGTAGGTGAGGGCCCCGTCAAAAAGCCACTCGATGCCGGCTTGCAGAGAACCGGGCACAAGAGTGATAGAACGACGAAACCAATACGCTGCGCCAATAAGGAGTGCCATAATGACCCACGTCATGACGAGTGAGTTTGTGATTGGCAAACCAAAAAAGGAGCCTAATTGCTCCGCCCGCAGTACGACCTCAATACCCTGATGCATGTGCTCTCATACTAGCAAATGCGTGCTAAAAGCGAAATATACAGGAGAAGCTTCATTGGCACTTCTCAATAAAAATGTGCTATATACTGTTGCGGTGACGTTAGTAATAACCTAAATAAGATTCTCGTATGCCAAAAGCAATTAATCCCGCACTTCTAAAACCTCTCGAGCTCTCACCAGAACTCGAAGCGGTCGTAGGCAAAGGTCCTCTCCCCCGCTCTCAAGTGGTCAAGAAGCTTTGGGAATACATTAAGAAAAATGACTTGCAAAACCCAGCAAATAAGCGAAATATCCTCGCTGATGACAAGCTGAAGGTGATTTTCGGCGGCAAGGATGAAGTAACCATGTTTGAGATGACAAAGCTCGTCTCGCCGCACATGAAGTAGTCGTTTGCACACAGCATACACACAACGGGCGCCTGCACTTGCAGGCGCCCGTTGTGTGTATATTCTTCCACCTCGCATGCTTAAAGACGGTCAAAAAAATGGAGCGCCAGCAATCCGAGCGGATTGCTGGCGCAGTTAATCTATGCTTTTCCGTCGGTTCCTGTACCGCGGTTTTGGCGCCCGGATGAAAGGAAAAAGACGTTCCATCCGAGCGCGATCCTGGCGGTCGGCCCTCTGCAGGAGTAGAAAGACGACTGCCAACGCCACAACCACGACAAGTGCCACCACGACGTCGTAGAGCATCGCTACCCTCCTTTGCTGCACCTAGATTTGATAATACGTAGTATTTAAAAAACGTCAACTAACTGTGCGCTACGCGTTCACCTGTTACTTGACCAGGAACAGGAAACCCGCGTTAAGAGTTGCTGCGTAGGTGACCCACGCTAGGTACGGCACCAGCAGCCACGCAGCGAACTTCGATTGCTCTGCAAACAACACAATGAGCCAGGCTATCATGAGCCAAAGGGCCACGATGACGGCAAGAGCCATGGCACTCGCCTGTAAACCAAAAAACATGACGGGCCAAAGCGCGTTCACGGCAAGATGGGCAACATAAAGGCCGAGCGAAAAGCTTTTGCCGGGCTTATTAGTGCGCCAAATTAGTACCGCCGCAATGCCCATCAGAAGGTACAGAAGTGTCCACACAGGACCAAATACATATGCTGGTGGCGTCCACCACGGCTTGTCAGCAACAAGATACCAACCATTCACTGCCGTAATCGTGTAAAACGCCCCGAGTGCTCCCGCACCAAAAGGTAGGGCGAAAAGGAATGCTGGTGCGAAAAAACCACCACTTGCGTTAAAACGCGCCACGATTTTGCGTGCAAAGACAAGTTCGAAACCAAGTAACTCGGCTCCTATAAAAATAAGCCAGGAGCCCGGAGTCAGTGGTGTCACGAGCGCAAGTACTCCAATTATAATTAACACCACTCCCACTGTGCGACGCGTCACGCTCATGGGATTAAGATACCACGTGTGGAAAGTGCCAATTGTGATGAAATCTGATATCGTTCTTTTGCGCGCTCGAAGCCAAGTTGGCTAGAGCGTTCGTTCATCCAGCACTTAGTGTGCGATTAGCTCAGTTGGTTAGAGCGTTCGCTTCACACGCGAAAGGTCACAGGTTCGAATCCTGTATCGCACACTAAGTGCTGGACAAGCTCGCGAAAGGTCACGGGCCCGCATCCTATAAAGCGCACATTTTGACAATGTCTCCTCGTTGCAGTATTTTTTCAGTGGCTTCATGTACAAGGGAAATAGAAAATGACCACGTTTGCTATTCCGCACCGGCATACAAGCTCAACCGCGTTCGGGCAACAAGCACATATTCGTGCCATGCGTATCCTGTTGGAGGAAAAGGGAGTACACGTAGATTCTTTGGTGCAAGTTGAGGGTCGCCCGGGCACTTTCAAAGTTCATCGTATTGACCAGTTTCAGCGAATAACGCTCGCAACGACGAGCGGGGTTGTATTGCGCGACTCAGTATCACCGAGGACACTGACCCTCGTAGAGTGACCCAATCCGCCAAGGAGAGCTGCTTGCATCTTCTTGGCGGCTTTCTTTTTTGCTTCAGTGACGCTTGTGGTAGTCTAGAGCAGTTCCGTGACGTTCGGCTCGTATCTTACGCTTGCAGTGATACAACCTTTCGTTCGGATGAACTTCCACTCGGGCCGTATCGTTTTCTTACAACGATACGTACCCTCGTTCGGGCGAGTATAGAAATGAGCTAGCTCATTTCTATACTACCCTCACTCGGGCCGTA
>CAYQCB010000003.1:0-23632 GCA_964415875.1 uncultured Candidatus Saccharibacteria bacterium | reverse complement strand
GGGCGAGTATAGAAATGAGCTAGCTCATTTCTATACTACCCTCACTCGGGCCGTAGTATACCGGTAGTACGTACGATTCGGGTTCGTAAAGACCGGGTTCGATTCCCGGCGGCCCGACCCACAAATGAAAACACCCGCGCGAGGCGGGTGTTTTCATTTGTGGGGCAAACGTATGTTTTGTGGGCCGTACAGGACCACGATTACGTTTTTCGCCCGCGACTCTTGCCTCACCAGTTCGGCAAGGTCTGGGCATCGCCTCGCCGTTTCAGTCTGCAGACTGAAACATGCTCCGGCATTCGAATCCGTACGCAGAGTGCGCAGGCACTCTGCGTACGGCCCACAAATTGAAAACCCCCTTTCGGGGGATCAATTTGTGGACCGTACAGGATTCGAACCTGCGACCCCCTCATTGCAAATGAGGTGCTCTACCAACTGAGCTAACGGCCCATAAGGGCACTAGAATTATAACCTAACTGAACGTACGACGAGAGGTGCTCTACTGCAAGAAGCGAGACGAAGTGAATACTTCTGAGTATTTACTTCGCCGAGCGCCGCAGCAGGAAGACTTTTGTGCGCTTTGGCCAAAAGTCTTACCAACTGAGCTAACGGCCCATAAGGGCACTGAAACTATACTTCTTTTTTCTGCCGAGCTGTGCAGACCTTGCGAGCGTTGTCGTTCACCCTATGCACCGGCTCGTGGAAAACAGCATACCATCCCTCGCCAAAATTTTGAAGCGCTAGCGCCGTAACGCCAAATCCGCCAGATGCGAGAGAAACTCCGGGAAAGAAACACCTACGGAAGCCAAGCCCTTGGGCAGCAACGATTCTGGAGTGAGTCCGGGGAGTGTGTTTGTCTCGAGGTAGTACAGACCGTTCGACGTCAGTATGAAGTCGGAGCGCGAGTAGTCTCTCAATTCAAGCGCGGCGTGCATGCGCTTTGCGGCATCAAGCAATGCGCCGGTCTCTTTCTTAGTGAAATTCCCCGGACAGATTTCTTTTGAGGTACCTGAGTATTTGGCGTCGTACGAGAAGAAATCTTTTTCCGGCGGTACGATTTCAATTGCCGGCAGCGCGTAAAGGGCTTCACCGCGCAAACCTTCGACCACACCGACCGTCGCTTCCCGTCCTCGTATAAATTCCTCTATGAGCACACTGTGTGAACCGTCCCGCAAGAGGCTTTGTACGGCAGAAAGTACGGGAGAAAAACCGCCAACAATTGACACCCCGACAGACGATCCCCAGCCGATAGGTTTTATGACGACCGGCTGTTGAAAATTGCGCACCACGTCACGCACGACCGCTTCAACGTCTGAAGTCTGTTCGACGTGCCGGTAACGCGCAGTCCGAATTCCCAATTCCTCAGCCACGCGTTTTGCCAGCAGTTTGTGCATTGCCCTGTACGAATTGAACGCATCAGCTCCTGCATAGGGCACACCAAAGGTGTCAAGAAGGCGTTGTAACTGACCATCTTCTCCGTACTCTCCGTGAAGTCCAATGAGCACCAAATCTACCTGCCGTACCACTTGCTCTGGCGTGGTGGGCCTACCTTGATTAAACCAAACACCCTGTCGGTCAATGTAGATGTCTTTGGCAAGAAACCGATTCGAGGGAAGGTGTTTCAGAATAGCGGCGCCACTCAAGAGCGACACATCGTGTTCGCGACTTGGTCCTCCGCGTAGCACGCCAACAACAGTTTGCATACGTGGAGTATACCAAGAGTGCGCCCGGTGCACTTACCGCATTGCTCTAGAACGAGCCGCTCGGTGCTTGGAAAGAGAAAATCTGTGCGCCTCTGCGTTCACTAGAACCGCCTCTGGCTCTAAAATGCCTGCGCGAGACGCCCCCAACACCTCTCGCGGTCGGTGCCGATCGTCTTTTACAACGGCAGCGACTGGAAGTGACAAACCCGCCCCTGCGAGCACTCTTTCAGCAGCTTTTTTTTGAGTCTTGCCGCCGTCCACGACAATGGCTTTGGGCAACGGCCATTCTTCGTGCCGAAGACGACGCGTCAAAATTTCAACCAGTGAGCCGACGTCATCGTTTTTGACAACGCCCCGTATGCGAAACGTACGGTACTCGCGCTTGGCTGGACGGCCTCCGACAAGCACCGTCATTACACCAATAGCGTTTGTACCTGCGAGGTGCGCGGTGTCATACCCCTCAATTCGAACGTCATCGTCAGCGGAGCCTCGCCGCGCATCAAAAAATTCATCTCGTATGAGCGACACGTCTTGAATGTGATCGAGCGCAAAAAGCGCACGACGCGCCTCAGCAGCGTCTTCAAACCGTTCAGCAGCTGCAGCTGCTTTCATGTCGCGCTCGAGTTGCCTGCGCAGCTCACTTCCTTTTCCAGAGAGAAACAGCTCAACCCGACGAATCGTGCGTGCGTACACTTTCGGATCAAACGTATGCGGGTACTGCTCTATCTGTCGATTAAACTCTATTGTTGCCGCCTGATGTTTGTTCTTATCGGTGACTGGACGAACGGTATCGTAAAATGGGAAAATACGCCGAATCAATCGCAACCCCTCGCGCAATTGCGCTCCCGACGGAAATGGCCCGAAGAATGAGCGGAGTGCCACACCTTCTTTTGTGGAAGAGCCATTGGCTACTAATTCCTTGCCACGCATGATAAGCACGCGCGGCACCTCTTCTTCAGTAACCACGGCGTACAGAAATGTTGAATCATCCTTCCCTTCGACGTTGGCGCTTGGTAAGTACTGTTTTATGAGTGCCGCTTCACGCACGAGCGCCTCAAGCACCGTTGGTGTCTCCTCGAACGTAACTCGATCAGCTCGAGTGACCATGTCGACGACACGTGGCCCACGCGTGGCTATCAAATCGTCGTCAAAATAACTGCGCACACGGTCACGCAGGCTCGTAGCCTTCCCCACGTAGAGAACTTTCCGACCGAGCCGGAAGAGATACACCCCTGGAGCATCAGGGAGTTTGGCTTGTATTAATGCTGCCTTTTCCATATAGTGACACTATAGCGCAATGAGTAAGCCGCGCACCTCCATGCGCGGCCATAACTGACTCAGATGAAAAAGGGGTCGCAACCTAACTCTCGCTTACGTGCTGCGTAACTTGTAGCTCCCACAATTAGGCGCTTATCGATGCCTAACGAAATAGGCTTGTGATTGGTGCACCAAGCCACAGCGAATGCCAGATACCAAGACGCAAGAGGGTCAAGACCGTCGTAGCACAACGGAGTTTGTGAGACGACACGCTCAGCGATATCGCGTAGCAAGAACGATGAAGCTTTTTCAAACCAGGAAGGCAGACCTTCTCCGCAGAGCGGTCGCTCCTGTAGTGAGCGCCTCAGTTGTTCTTTTGTCGCATCCAGCTCAGCGGGACTCACTCGTACCGGGGCATAAAACCACAGATATAGGGCATAGAGCGCCTCGAGTTTCCAACTGCTAGTGCTGGTCGATACGCCCAGTCGCTCTGCACAGCCCTTGAGCCGCGCTATCGTCGCTGACAACTCCACCTGACTTCTCCCAAATACTGTTCTTTTCTAAAGACTCACGATACCATAAAATCCCAGAGCTATTTTTTCTTCGCTTTCGTCTGCTTTTTGAGAAACTTATGCAGATACTGTCCCGTATATGACTTTTCCACTTCCGCGACTTCTTCAGGAGTACCTTTTGCGATAACCTTGCCGCCTCCCTCGCCGCCCTCAGGGCCGAAATCAATCAGATAGTCAGCGCATTTTATGAGATCCAAGTTGTGTTCAATAACCACGACCGAGTTGCCGCGCTGTACCAGTTCCTGCAGAATCTCTATCAGTTTCCGCACGTCCTCGTAGTGGAGGCCTACCGTGGGCTCATCGAGAAGGTAGATGGTCTTCATGGTCATTTGGCGGTAGAGCTCGCTAGCGATTTTCACGCGCTGCGCTTCCCCGCCCGAGAGCGTTGTGGCACTTTGGCCAAGCGTGAGGTACTCGAGACCTGTGGAGTTTAGCGACTGGAGTCGGTCAGCGATGGCAGGAATGTCGTGAAAGAATTTCTCCGCCTCCTCGATCGTCATTTGCAGCACGTCGTGAATCGTCTTGCCGCGGTAGGTTATCTCAAGCGTCTCCTTCATAAAACGCTTACCTTCGCAAATGTCGCAAGTCACGTATACGGTCGGCAAAAAGTGCATCTCGACGGCAATAGAGCCATTGCCTTGGCACGCTTCGCAGCGACCGCCAGGCACGTTAAAAGAGAAGCGCCCTGGCTTCCAGCCGCGTGCGCGCGCTTCACTCGTTGCCGCGAACAAGTCACGAATGTGTGTGAATGCTCCCGTGTAGGTTGCGGGGTTGCTTCTTGGTGTGCGACCAATTGGTGACTGGTCGATAAGTATTGTACGGCTCACGTATTCCGTACCCGTGAGTGACGAGAGGTGTTGCAGTTTTGCCTCGCGACGCGACTCACGTGCGGCAATATTCTTGTGCAAAATGTCATACAAAAACGTCGATTTACCGCTTCCAGATACTCCTGTAATGCACACCAGTTTACCGAGCGGTACATCAACATTTTGATTTTTCAGATTGTGCAGTGTAGCACCACGTACGCGAATCCAACCCTTTTCGCTCGTGCGCCGCTCTTCCGGCACAGCAATGCTCTTGTCCCCGCGCAAGTAGTCAAGTGTGAGCGAACCCGAATCGTTTTCTGGTGCAGTGAGCAAATCGTCCAACCAACCGCTTACGACCACCGTACCGCCATGCACGCCGGCTCCAGGCCCGATGTCGACAAGATAATCAGCTGAGTAAATCGTGTCCTCGTCATGCTCGACGACCACTATGGTGTTCCCTAAGCTCTTGAGGCGCAACAGCGTTTCGATCAGTCGATCATTGTCTCGTTGGTGAAGGCCGATCGTTGGCTCGTCGAGCACGTAGAGCGCTCCGGTGAGCCCACTCCCAAGTTGCGACGCAAGACGAATGCGTTGCGCTTCCCCGCCGGAGAGCGTTGCTGCGGAGCGATTTAGTGTGAGATAGTCAAGACCGACATTGAGCATGAAGGTAAGACGGCTCATAATTTCTCGAACAATCGGCGCGGCGATGTCAGTCTTCATGGGAGACAGTTCTATAGTGCTGATGAAATCGTACGCATCGCGTATCGACAAACTGGTGAAATCGACGATGTTTTTCCCTAGCGTTTTATCTTTAGTGCCCTTCAAATACACGCGCAACGACTCGGGGCGAAGACGCTTACCTAAGCAGACGGGGCACACCTTGTCCGAAAAGAACGATTCTGTACCGAGGCCGTTACAAACAGGACACGCGCCGTAGGGAGAGTTGAATGAAAACAATCGAGGCTCCACTTCCGGGAAAGAAGCACCGTCTTCAGGACAGATGAACTTAGAGGAGAGCGTCTCGGTCGTCCCGTCTGCGTGCGTAATCTTCACGAGGCCGTCAGCCTCCTTTAGGGCAAGCTCAAGGGCCTCTGAGAGTCGCTCGCGGGCAGCTGCGGGAGAGCGTGTAAATTCGCTCACGTAAATAGCATCCACGATTGCGTCAATGTCGTGACGTTTGTTGCGATCGATCACGATTTTTTCCCGAAGGGAGTGCGGTTTGCCGTCTACGTTAACTTTTTCGAATCCTTTGCCCAAGAGGTCGTAGAGCAGTTGATAGTACTCGCCCTTACGTCCCACGACGACCGGAGCTAAAACCGTGACGGCAGTGCGGTCGACGGGCACACCCATCACTTTTTCGTTTGCGGCGCTTTTAGTCTCCACACGCGTGAGGACCATTTTAATCATCTCTTCTTTTGACAGTCGCACAATGGGCACGTCGTGATGAATGCAGTACGGCTGCCCTGCGCGCGCATAGAGCACACGCAGATAGTCGTAGATTTCCGTCACCGTAGCGACCGTTGAACGTGGATTATTCGAGCGACTCTTTTGGTCAATTGAAATGGCCGGAGAGAGTCCCGTGATTTCGTCCACGTCTGGTTTCGCCATTTGGTTTAAAAATTGGCGCGCATAGGCAGAAAGTGACTCCACATACCGACGCTGTCCCTCAGCAAAAATAGTATCGAAAGCAAGCGAGGACTTCCCGCTCCCTGAAAGACCGGAAATAACGGTCATAGCGCCTCGCGGAAGGTCAACTGATATATTTTTTAAATTGTGCGTGCGGGCGCCCTTAACGGAAATCCAATCAGCACCGCGCTCGTGCGCGTGCTCTCGGTCATTTTTTGTAGTTTTTTTCATAGCAGTTGCCTGCCCGTGGCGGGGCAGGTACGAAAAGACAATACCACACAGTGTCGCACACGCGCCATACGGTGATGGCAACCGTCTCTGCAATTCGCTTAAGACCCAGAAAGGGGTTTGCGTTTGCGCGCCTTCTTTTTTGGCCCCGTGCCTTCAAGTTTGTAGATTTCATCGCGGATGAGTGCAGCTGTTTCAAAGTCGAGCTTCTCGACCGCCTCCTCCATTTCGGAGCGCTTTTGCGCGATGAATGCCACAGGATCGTCTTTGTACGCAATCGTATCGAGCACCAGCAACTCATCAATAGTTTTTTGGTGATCGCTGCGCATGCTCTCCGCAATGTCTCGGATTTCCTTGTGAATGGTCTTCGGCGTAATGCCATGCGCCGTGTTGTAGGCCATCTGGCGCTCTCGGCGACGATTTGTTTCTCCGATAGCACGCTCAAGAGAGCCTGTCATCACATCGGCATACAAAATCACGCGACCCAACACATTGCGTGCTGCGCGACCAATGGTTTGAATGAGCGAGGTCTCACTGCGCAGGAACCCTTCTTTGTCGGCGTCAAGAATGCCCACCAATTCCACCTCAGGCAAGTCCAGACCTTCGCGCAAGAGGTTCACCCCAATAAGCACATCAAACAATCCGCGGCGGAAGTTTGTCAAAATGTCAATACGATCAATGGTCTTCACATCTGAGTGTAGGTATTCAGTCTTTATTCCTTTTTTCTTAAGAAAGGCCGCAAGATCCTCGGCCATTTGCTTTGTGAGCGTCGTAGCAATGGCACGGCCGCCGTTTAGAATGACTTTCTCACTTTCGGCTATAAAGTCCGCAACTTGGCCCGGATAGGTGTCTGTTTCGACAATGCCGCGCACCGTGAGCTCAGGGTCAATAAGACCGGTCGGACGAATGATTTGCTCCACCGTTTGCTCAGAGTGCAACTTCTCATAGGGTCCCGGTGTGGCGCTCGTGTACACCACCTGCCCCACCCGCTCTTCGAACTCATCAAAGGTGAGCGGCCGGTTGTCGCGTGCACTTGGCAAGCGAAAACCATACTCCACGAGCACATCTTTACGGGACCGGTCTCCCGCGTACATGCCGCCGATTTGCGGCACGGTCACATGCGATTCGTCGATGACCGTGAGGAAATCGGCCGAACCGTCTTTCTTGTGCGGAAAGTATGAAAGCAGCGTATGCGGTGGTTCTCCTGATTTGCGGCCGTCAAAGTGACGCGAGTAATTTTCGATGCCACTTGTGTACCCGAGCTCACGAATGAGTGCAATATCGTGCATGGTGCGCCGCTTCAGACGCTCCATTTCGAGCGGTTTTTCTTCGCGTTTAAATTTGGCGAGCTGCTCTTCGAGCTCAATCTTAATATCCTCTATCGCGCGATTACGGTCTTCTTCATTGGTCACAAAGTGTTTTGCGGGAAAAATGAACACAGAGTCTGGTGTTGCAACTCGCGCACGGGACACGGGGTCAAGCTGCTCAATAGTCGCCACACGGTCCTCATCAAAGGTGACACGATACATGACACGCTCGTTTACCGGCATAAACTCTAGCGCGTTACCAACAGCGCGAACCTGTCCCGGCGAGAGGTCTGCCGGTGTGCGTTCGAAGTAAATATTTACGAGTTTGCGAATAAGCGCCGCGCGATTCTCTTCCCCACCCTTTTCAATTTTCACATGGACCTTCTGATACTCTTCCGGAGAACCAAGACCGTAAATCGCAGAAACAGAAGCAACAATAATAACGTCTTTGCGCGTGAGAAGCGCTTGTGTTGCCGCGTGCCGCAGACGGTCGATTTCTGCATTCACCATCGCCTCTTTCTCGATATATGTATCAGAGTGCGCGACGTACGCCTCCGGCTGGTAGTAGTCGTAGTACGACACAAAATACTGCACCGCATTCTCGGGAAAAAACTCGCGATACTCTTGCGCCAACTGCGCCGCCAGCGTTTTGTTGTGCGCAAGGACGAGTGTCGGCTTATCAAACTGTGCAATAACGTTCGCTGCCGTAAACGTCTTCCCCGACCCGGTGACGCCGAGCAACGTTTGATGCCGAAAGCCTTTTTTGAGGCCCGCACTAAGCGCGGTAATAGCCGCCGGCTGGTCGCCGGCGGGTGGAAAGGGAGTATGTAGTTTGAAATTTGCCATGCCTTACATCGTCACACACTATAATAGTCGCGCACAAAATCAGCTCGATACTCGTCAAAACGTCCCTCCAGTATAGCTTTTCGCGCACCCGCAACAAGTTGCAAAATAAACCCTAGATTGTGCATTGAGCATATCACCCCTCCCAAAAACTCACCCGAGCGCACGAGATGGCCAACATAGGCGCGCGTGAAAGACTCGGTACCCGGAACCAGCGTCTCGCTATCGAGCGGCGTAAAGTCTGAACGATATTTTTCACCGCGCAGGTGCACGATGCCGCGCTTTGTGTATATCGATCCATGTCGACCAATACGCGTCGGCGCGACGCAGTCAAAAAGGTCTATGCCGCTTGCAATGCCTTCGAGTACGTCTCCCGGCTCACCAATGCCGAGGAAATGCCGCGGCAGCTCTTCAGGCAGCTCGCCCACTGCCGCTTGCAGCGCGCCTCGCATGTCTTCCTTGCTAAACGAGCCACCAATCCCTACACCATCAAATCCAAGCGACGCTATTTCTCGCGCGCTTTCTCTGCGCAAGTCTTCATGCCTGCCGCCCTGTACGATGCCGAAAATGGCTTGCGAGGCGCTTGCGTGCAGGTTTTGCCGATGAGCTTTCAGTGAACGCTGCGCCCAGCGGTGGGTACGTTCCATGGCTTCTCTTTGGTACGCATACGGCTCGGTGGGTGACGTGCATTCGTCAAATGCAAAAAACATGTCGGCACCGAGAGCGTGTTGGATTTCGACAGAACGCTCTGGCGTGAATCGATGCAGCGATCCGTCGAGGTGCGAGGTGAAGGAGACGCCTTCGTCGTCAATGATTGCCAGCTGCCCGTGCTGGCTTGCTACCGACTCGTCGTACACGGAAACAGCCTCTTCCCGCGGCGCATCTTCCTTGGTGAATTTTGAAATAACTTTACCGAATGCGGCACCAAGAGAGAACACTTGGAAACCGCCCGAGTCAGTCATAGTGGGACCGTTCCAGGCCATAAATGTTGCGAGCCCGCCGCCCTGCGCCACCACCTGCTCGCCCGGCTGCAGGTAGAGGTGGTAGGTGTTTGCAAGAACAGCCTGAGCCCCCAGAGAGCGGAGCGCCTGCGGCAACACGCCTTTTACATCTGCTTTTGTGCCGACAGGTACAAAAGCAGGCGTCTCCACAACGCCATGCTGCGTGGTCAGCAGTCCGGCTCGTGCTAAGCCGGGACCTCTTTTTTCAATAGCGAACTGAAACGGCTTCATATGTCCCCACGGTAACAGAAAATGCAAAACCGCGCAGTGGCCCAGGGCCACTGCGCGGTTTTGCAAAGTGTTTATTGCTCAGCCTTTTGAACCTTCAAAAGCTGCACTTCAAACATAAGAGGCGAGTTTGCCGGAATTGGTCCGTTTGCCCGAGAGCCATAGGCAAGGTCTGCAGGAATGACAAGCTTCCGCGTGCCGCCCACCTTCATGCCCGCGACGCCCTCATCCCAACCCCTGATAACTTGCCCCGCGCCGAGCACGAACGAAAAACCATCTTTCGTTTCAGGATGATTTGCTGAAGCGTCAAAAACCGTGCCGTCAAGAAGAGCACCCACGTAATTCACCGTCACTGTGTCTCCAGCATTCGCTTCGGCTCCTGTACCGACCACTTCGTCGGTAACTTCAAGGTGTGTAGGTATTGCAGTCATAGTTGTTGTTGATGATTGAGTAGTGGTGTCTGTGCTCGTGGCGCCCTCGATAGCTGCTGCCTGCTCCGCTGAACTTGCCGTGGCTCCAAACGGCCAGAGTCCAGGGAAAATGAAAAATACAGCCACGACAATAAGTGCGAGGGCCACAGCTATTCCAGTTTGAGTTGGCTTCATAGGTGCTCCATGTAATTACGCTGCTAACAAAAGTAAGTCAGTAATCTCGGTACACAGCAGTCTGACATTAGCGTGCGTCCCGACGTGCCTTTGCGTACCCGCTCTCTAAGTCCTCAAGCGCACTTCTCACACTTTTTCCATGTTCGTGGTCGTAGTACACCTGTCTTACTCGGCCTTCAAGTATCTCTCGCGCCATTTGGACAGTGTCGCATCTTAACCCATAGGCAATTCGCGGGCCCGTGACGGCATCGTCGAGAAGGGCGTCAAGGTCAGCTTTAATTTGATTCACCCGCTCTTCCACATTTTTAAAATCTTCGCCCGTAGTATGTCGCGCTCCTGGCATGCCTTCGCTCATGCGTTGTGAATATAATTTGCTAAACTAACAATCGTTCAGACACTAGTCGATTGCGACTCATTTTTCAGCATTTCTTTGAATGCTCGCACCTCTGTCTCGACAGCATTTTTTGCTATCGCCTCATGATCGGGCACCTCTTTATTGAGAAACGCTTGCAAAGCTTCCGCGTCGCCACCTTCGGCAAGAGTCGCGAACGCTTCATGCTTATCTTCGGGCATTTTCTCAAACAATGCAATAGTTGCTGCTTTGAGCGCGATTTCCCCAAACTGAGCAATAAGCTGCTCCTGCTCTGCCACAGGAAAACTTGAAATCCCCAGATCTTCGGCTATTTGTTTTTGAAGGTCGTCTTGCATAAAATAATAGTATCACGCCGTTTGCCTAGGCTACTGTAATTTCTTGATAAACCGTGTCGCGAAGCGTTCTTGGGAGTCACTCAATACGTCAGCGATCCGCGGACTCCCCACAAGCCTACTGGTCTCTATGTGTCCACCGAGTCCAAACGGCCCCGCTTTTTTAACCGTCTCAAGGTAGCGCGTGAGCACGCCATGCACGCGAACTGGGGCTTTTGCTTCTATGTGTACGCTTCCGCCGTGTTGCTGCACGTACCCAATTGCCACTTGCAACCGTTCATCATAACTGCCCCCATCGACAATCACCCTACCGCCCTCGAGTGCATACACGTGGGGCTGCGCCAAATTCACTTCTACGCCATGCGGATTTGTAAATGTTTCAAAAGCATGCGAGACGCCGGCACTGCGCGGTTCGAGCGACCACGGCGGATCAACCGTGTGTGCCCCAGGCGGCCCATAGACGTCGCCAGCTGCGTCGACATGCGGCACCATGTTTGGGACGTCTGGATTAGCCGCGTGCCAGGCACGCAATCGTTCAGCGGTTTGTTGGACTTGCGCCTCTGAGGGAACTCTGTCGGCGTGTGCACCCACCGTCGCATGTGTGACATTTTGCGTAAGGGGCGCATCACTCGGTGCCTGCACATACAGGTGTCCGCTGCCGTCATTAAACTCAATTGAACCGTCTGCATTCACTGAGAGATCTGCAGTAAGTCCTATGCGCACACTGCCGTCGGGCCCTCTGAAGAAATTATGTGTTGGGTCACTAGCCATTTGATGCACCAAAGTGTCGATGTTATGCGGAGAAGCGGTTGCGAGTTTGTACGCATCACTTGTAGGGTCAAGATGCGATACGTCAACATGCTGTGAGTGAAGTTGCTCTGAAAGTCGTTTGAGCATGTACTCGTATCCGTGCCCAGGCGTGGCGTGCACAGTAGCAAGCGTTTCCACTGGAGTAACAGCTCCCGGAGTCGCCTCTACGGGCGGCACCCCAGGGGAAACAGCATCTGGATGCGGGAGCCCTGCTGGCGATAGCTCGGCACTCGGAGGTCCGCCCACAATGTGTGGGTGATTGGGGGTGGCATCCGGTTCTAAGTGGAGCTGGTTCGGCACATCATGACTCGGAACTCCTGTGGGGGCAATGTGTGCTGGCGCAGTGCCATGATCAAGAAGCGCTGTCGCAGTGTCTGGTGCCGTAAAGAGAGCTTCAGCGTATGCAGTACTAAACGAAGCTGCTCCACCCACAAGTGCAGCCGCAACCATCTCCGCTATTTTCCGCTTACGTGCCACTGACTCTGTATTTCCTGAGCGATATGCCTCGCGCATATCACGAATATTTTCAAACGTATATGCAGTTGTTTTGCGACTGTCAGCGAGCTTTTTTTCGGCACGCGCTCCACCAAACTTTTGGTACAGGCCGCCAGCGCCAACTCCTGCCACACCACCCACTCCTGCACCAACCACGCTACGCACCACACGAGAACCAGCGTAGCCTGCAACGGCAACAGCAGACAAAGGAGACAGTAGTGAAGCGACGACTGACGCAAGTGTCGCAGACGCTACTATGCGTACTCCCCGCGCACCGTATTTGCCAAGGAAGCTTTTTTCAAGGCCCGCATTCAGTGATGCCAATGCGTGCAGGCCTTTCTCAAACGCATTACTCCCCTTCTGCTCGAGAGCCGCTGCACGATTTGCTACACGCGTCTGCTCGCCGCGATCAATGATGTCTTTAGACGCAACTCTTTCGCGATACCGCTCAGCAACCTTTTCAAACTCGGGCGTTCCTGGTGTGAACCCCTTTGCCGTTAGTCTGTTCGCGAGGCTTCCCTCAAGGGCGCGATAGTAAGCGGCAGCTTTATCGTCTACGCCCAGTTCTGCTCTTTGTAGTTCTTGCGTCTTTTTAGTGAGCAAGACATTCTGCACCATTCTTCCGAGTGCGCTGTGCTCACCAACGAACTCACTCTCTCGGGAGTGCAGTGCACGCTCTGCCGCGAGCAGCTCCTCGCGTTCATTCTGGACTCCTGCAAGTTCTGCAAAGCCGTCTTCTCTGTTCAGTTTCTCAGCACGAATGGTGTGCGCAAGGGGCGGTACTTCAGCGGATGTCCCGGAGCGCAGTTCAACACTCACCAGTGGCTTTTTTGCCAGGCCAGCGGCGCGATGTCCTCTGCCTTGGTCGTCATGCGGTTCATCAGTTTCTGGTGAACGCGGTGTGTGTGCCATTTTTTCTTGTCCAAACAATTTCGGCTCATCGAGCGCCGCGTATTCGTCAGCCTCCATAGAATGCATACCAGAGGCATCCATTAGCTTTCGCATTTCTTCGACAGAGGTACGCAGTGCACTCCTTGTCTCGTGATTGGTCATATCTGCGCTCGACACCTTTTCAGGCACCACTGTCCCCACCGTTGTTTGTATTTCGTTCTGTGTAGTGCCAGAGGTCGCCGCCTCGTCTTCAACAGGCCCAGCCACGCCAGACGCAGTCTGAGAGGCGTTTTCTGCAGCCGAGATGTTGGGAAACACCTCTTTCGAGGTATCACCTTCAAAGGGTTCGTTTTGAGTGACTGTGCTCACCAGTGCCTCACCTGACGCGTTCGGAAGAGCTTGTAGCCTGCCAAAAATTTTTTCTAATTCAGCATCTGCCATTGCTATTGCAGTCATGTCGTCACCCCGAGTGGCGCTTCTGAGCTCATTCACGGCAACTGCAAACTTTTTCATCTCAGCCGCATCTTCTACTGATCCTCTTTTTTGATTCAAAAGATCATTGAATCGCTTGTTGAGATCTTGTATTTCAGCGGTGGTAACTCCCTGGCGTTCAGTACCTCCTCGGGGCTTGCGGCCCCAATTGCGTTCCTCAGTATCTCTTCGTGATCCTGGCGTTCGTTCTCTGTTCATAGTTTTGCGGCAAGATATCGTTCGCGAATAGTTGCTTCAACGGTAGCACGATCGCGGCCATAGGTTTGACTCGACAGGTGCATGAGGTCATCAACTTGTGCAGGATTTCCTACCGGAAGGTCTGCGGTACGCAAATCGAATGGTTTTTGGGGAACGCCTGCAGCCAAGATCTTTACATAAGCATTGCGGTTTTCAAGTCCCACAAAGTCTGATGCCTTAAAGACTGGTGCAAATTGCTTCCCGAAAAATTCAGCGTCTTCTTCGCCTACGCGAAACACGGCCATGTTGCCTACGTTTCCGAACACTGCGGTACGCGTTTTCTCTTCAATTTGGGCGAGGAATTGGTGTGCCATCGTGAGCGAAAGCTTGTATTTGCGCGCCTCTGACAATATGCCTGGAATGGAGTCGGTGGTCACGTTCTGAAACTCATCAATGTAGAGATAGAACGGCGGGTACACGGCACGCGGATTATCAGCACGCGAGAGTGCCGACATGAAGAGTTTTCCAACGATTATAAGTCCCAAAAGATTGGCGTTACGCTCTCCAAGGCGTCCTTTTGAGAGGTTGACGAGCAGAATCTTTTTGTTGTCCATGACCTCTCTAAAGCGAAATGAAGATTCTTGCTGTCCGACGATAGGGCGAATGAAATCGTTTGAAGTGAAGTCGTCAAACTTGTTGGTGATGTACGGCACAATGTTTTCAAGCGCCGCTTCCCCGCCAGCTTTCGTTGCGATTTCCGTCCAAAATTGGTTCACAATGGGATTCATACTCTTTGCCAACTTCTCTCGACGAAAGGTGTCGTTTGAAAGCACGCGTGCTATGTCGAGGATGGTGGAGCCACTTGCGGGATCTTCCATGACCAGAAGTGTGGCATTACGAAAATACTGCTCAAAGGCAGGACCCATGCTTTCAGGAACGTCTCCGTAGAGCCGCTTAAAAATAGCCAGCAGCTCGTTCACAATGAACGTTTTCTGTTCCGGTCGAGAATAATCATATTCGAGGAAATTCAATCCAAACGGACGCGTGAGGTCTGCAGGGTCAAAGTAAATGACGTCACCGTAGCGTTCTGGCGGGACGGCAGCGAGAATGTCGTAAATGTCGTTGCCATGAGGATCAATGAAGCAACACCCCTCCCCATTTTGTATGTCCTGCAAAATGAGATTCTTTAGAAGTCCCGTTTTCCCAGTGCCCGTCTGCCCCACCACATAGAGATGGCGTAACCGGTCTTCGGTTTCAAGATAAATGGGCGTGTGTGCCCCTCGGTACGAGTTGATGCCGAGCAGAGCACCCGAGTGCGGAAGTGTAAGCGGCGCACCCGCGTGAGTAGAGCGTGACTGACTCAGGTGAGGAGACGATTCAATTCCTTGTGGGGGAAAATGGTAGAGCGACGTGAGTTCGCGCAGCGAAAGCGCTAGTGCAGAGCGGTCGGGCTCTCGAAATGAAAAGTTCTCAAGTGTGCGACTCGCTTGCTTTTTCGACTCGTGCAGAAAGGTAATATGATTTCCCTCAGTACTATTGAATTGATTGAAGGCCGCTTCCAACTCACTGACCACCTGCTCCGCTCGCGCTGCGCTTTGCGAAGACACTGCCAGACGAACAGTGACGCCCACAATTGGAGCGGCGATCTTTTTTTGTATTTCCTCGATGAGATTTTTGTTTTCCTCAATGTTGCGCATTTCTTTTTCGCGCTTTTTCTGTTCATCTTTCTCCTTTTGCACAAAGAACGTCCCGAGGCCACGGGCAAATTCACCAAGCGCCGTTTCGGGTGTGGAGAGCACTGCCGAGCGTGACGCTCCCTTGCGAGCTGCAGAGAGCATTTTCTGATAATGCACTGTGTGCCTGGAACCGCGCGGCTCCACGATTATTTGCAATGCGGCACCCTCTCCCGTACCTTCAATTTTTGAAAACGCATTTAAAATCGCATTAAGTGGATCGTAGTCAAAATCGGTATAGTCTTTCAACGGCAGCGCAGCATTGTGCGCGAGACGCATCGTGGCAAGTGCCACCGATCCGCCGTCTTGAAAAACGTTGTAATCATTTTCTCGCACCTGGAGCTGTGCATTGGGAAAGACGGCGAGGAGTTGCTTTTCAAAAAGGTCTCGCTTACTGTCTGGCACCGAGACATAGAACTGCAATTCTGAGCTGCTCGCAGCCACTGCAAGTTCAAGTGCAAAGTGCTTTGGCTCACCGGGCTTAGCCACTGCCACCGACAAGAGGCCGGCATAGAACTGCTCCATGGCGGACACCAATTCTTTGAGTGGTCGCGTCCTGCCCTGCGCAGCACCTTCACCCTCTGATTCGGGCAGCGTTACGGCGTAGAGCGTCATACGGAGCGCTTGGTACCTTGGCTCGTTTTCTGTCGTGCCTGCAAGTGGAAGTCCCGCCGCTACGTAGCGAACCAGGTACCGGTGAAAATCGTCAGCGATGTGCGGGCTGTCCATCTTTTCGAGCACGGCGAGCGCTGCTCGAATGCCCTTTTCTGAAGCTATCTGCTGCAACGAGGCTATTTGGTTCTCGTCTGTTCCGAGCGCGAGCTCGTGCAGTATGGCACTCGCGCGTGCCACGGCTTCTGGCTCGTCGACTCGCAAATGAGGGGCAAGCATTGTTTGCGAGCGCGTCGCATGTTCAGAAATGGTAGTGCGCACAATCTGTGCTTCCTGCGCAGCAGCGGTCGTGCCGACTTCTTTCTCTTTTTGAGCGACCTGTGCGCGCAGATAGGCGAGCTCTTCTTCCGGCGTGGATAGCCGCGGCATGGATTCCATGCGACCTAGTATACTGCACGCACATGCTCAACTTTTTCCTCGCCTGTATACATCTGAATCCCATAGCAATGATCACTACTGGGAGCTACCTCGGCATTGGTCTCCTTGTATTTGCCGAGAGCGGACTGCTTGTCGGAATCTTTCTTCCGGGCGATTCTTTGCTCTTTGCGGCCGGCCTTCTTGCAGCGGGCGGCGTACTCCACTTTCCACCGCTCGTTATCGTAGTCGTTGTTGCTGCAATTCTCGGTGACTCTGTCGGCTACTGGTTCGGAGCCAATGTGGGTAACAACCTCTTCAAGCGTCCCGACTCGCGTTTCTTTAAAAGAACATACCTGGTGCGCACGCAGCGCTTCTACGCAGAGTACGGGCCGCGGGCAGTGATGCTTGCGCGCTTTGTACCCATCTTGCGCACACTTGCGCCTATACTTGCCGGAGTCGGCACCATGTCTTACCTGCAGTTTGTGAGCTATAACGCCCTTGGCGGACTTTTGTGGGGCGCGGGAATAGTCTCTGCCGGCTACTTTCTCGGCTCGCTCATCCCTGGCATTGGCAACTACATTCTGCCGATTTCTCTGGGCATCATTGTGCTTTCGTTTCTACCCATCATCTGGAAGACAGCCCTACACGTTGCTACTGCAAGAGACTAGAAGCGGTGCTGTAGTAGGAAAAGAACTGCGGTAGCACAAAAAGAAGACCAATAAGTGGCAAAATAAAGAGCGCCGCAGTAACTACTCCCGTCCAAAACAAGTACTTGCGCGCTGCTTCAGCGGCGCGGTACGCAGCATCAACCTTTACCGACAATTCGTCCAGCCTCTGAGAGAGTTCAGGATCAATCATGTCTTACAGTATAATTTAACGACTCCAGAGGTAGAAAACCCAATTAATAATTGCGAGCACGAGCGCAAACACGAGCGCTGACCAAAAACCGGCGATGGAGAAACCGGGTACGATTGCAGCGGCGAGTAAGATCAAACACGCATTAATAACAAGCGCGAAGAGGCCGAGCGTCACCACCGTCACAGGAAGCGAAATGAGTAGGAGAAGTGGGCGCAAGAAAAGGTTTAAGGACCCAATGACGACGGCAGCAATAATTGCCCCCACGACCGTCACTGACGCGCCAGGCACGATGTTACTCGCTATGAGAATAGCAGCCGTTGCAAGAAGCCAGTGCAGGATCATTTTCATACTTTTTTGGGAACATGATGTTCTAGAAAAGCGTCCGTAAGCGACCAGGCTATTTGCGCAGACGCTTCATGATACGAAGCTCGTGCGTCGCACGCAAAACCGTGCCCTGCTTCCGAAAATACCGCTTCAATGTACGGCTTGTGTGCAGCACGCAATGCATCAGAGACTGCGCGCGTTTGTGCGGGCAAAATGTGATCGTCGCTTCCGCCCCAGCACAAAAGGTGCGGCGCACGCAGCGCAGAGACGCGGTCGAGCAGAGATTCTGCAATACCTCCACCGTAGAAAGAAACAGCGGCACCGAGTGGCACTGTTGCGTTTGCCAAGAACGATGCGCGACCGCCCATGCAAAAGCCAATAGCCGCGACGCGCTCTGCACCAATGCCCCCCGCCACTACCGAAGCGTGCACAGCCAACAAGTCGGCCGCAAGGCCCTCAATGGTAAGGGCATTCATGTGCGGCGCAACACCAACATACTCGGTGTAGGAACCCTCGAACCCCTCCCCAGTGCGATGGAAAAGCTCCGGTGCAATAGCCAGAAATCCTCTCTCAGCAAAGCGCTCCGTCATGCGCCGAACGTAATCGTTCACTCCAAACGCCTCCTGCAGCACGATAATGGCACGGTCCGCCCGCTCAGTGGGCTCTGCAACATACGTGCGCATCTCTGTGCCGTCCGAAACCGTGAGAGTTTGCCAACTGGTTTTCATGGGTACAGTATACCAAACGTCGCCAGAGTGTTTTGCTTGTGTGGGCGTCGCCGCTGTGATATAGCTACTTTCAGATATAGATGCACCCACACAACAGGAGGCGTACATGCGTGGGATCAACACCAACACACCCACTAACTGGGAGCTATACAGCGCAGCACGGACCATTCTTAAGTGCGCGAAATCAGGAGCGTTTTCAACGTCCTTGAGAGAGGTTCTATACACAGTCTCCCTTTACACTCTTGACCCCATCTTCGTACTGAGCTTTGCTCGCCGTTATTACCGCAATATGCTGGTAGCGGTAGTTGCGATGGCCATTGGTGTAATCGCCTTGATTGCTACTCTAGCAAGCTATTTGGTGGATTGGATCACACTTCACCAAGAGCTAACGATTATCGCTGTAGTGATCCCCCTTACGGGGGTGCTGATCATTGCACCAAATCTCGTCTTGGAACGTCGGTGGCGACTAGTTATCCGAAACTCCTCTGGTGCTGTTCCAAATCTCGCTATGACTTGTGCTCAAACGTTGCTGCGACTGTCTCGAGCTCTCAATGTGCGCATCGAAGATGTTTGCAAGATGCCCGTGCACAACCTCAGACGAATGATACATGATGCACTGAATCAGGAAATGGGCGACATGTCCCGCAGTGAGTTACCCACTGTCACCGCCGGAAATTATTCCGATGCCAGAGTACTGTACCGTGCGTGGGCAGAACGTCTGCAGGATTTCGACGAAATTTACAAGGCAGCTGTTGCTTTGAAACTTGCGAACGATGTCCGTGTGTACTTTCCCGAGAGTAACCGATAGAACGCTCTCGCTATCACCACAACGAACGCCGCCTGGGGTTACCCAGGCGGCGTATCACTTTTTGAAACGACAGAGACTATTTCAACAATGCATCAATGGCTGTCTGGAAGGTTGCATAGGGGTAGGCTCCTGCAATCACCTGCTTACCCACGATGAAGGACGGCGTTGCCTGAATGCCAAACTTCTTACCCTCAGCGAGATCTGCTGCAATTTCAGCGTCGTACGCTGCTTTGTTTGCGGCTACGTCTGCCGTGATCTTTGCAGCGTCAAGCCCACTGATGGTGGCGTTAAGCTTGTCGATTGTAGCCGCATTGCCAAAGCCCTTGTCACCCTCTTCGTCTTGCGCCGTGTACATTGCCGTGCGCCACGTGAAGTATTGGTCAGGGTACAGCTTCCAAATGGACCGACCGTACTCAGCAGCCGTGAGCGAGTCATTGCCCAAGAAAACGTAGTCTTTAAATATGACTCGTACCTTGCCTGCGTTTACGTAATTTTGGATGATGTCGGGCAGAGCGGCTGGTGTGGTGATTTGAGCAACGCCGCCCACCTCAAACGCCTTACAGTACGGGCACTGATAGTCAGACCAGAACGCAATAGTAACTGGTGCATTGGGGTTTCCGATAAACGGCTCATTTGCAGTTGCAACGTCTTTAATGTCTACCGCTACCGCGCCGGGTGTGCCAGACGGAACACTGGTGTGAGAACCGTTCCACATAACTGCCCCTGCGATAAACAAACCCGCAACAATGACCGACACTGGTAAGAAGTATTTATTCATATTTTTTTCCATATGCTCGCCATAGTACCACGCCCCTGAGGCGCTGCACGCCAACTTGGTATACTACCTCCATGAAGACATTTCGTGACCGTGTGCTCGCCGTGACTGCCAGCATTCCAAGCGGCAAAGTAGCCACCTACGGCCAGGTGGCGCGACTTGCAGGCAACCCGAAAGCAGCACGAGCTGTAGGCACCTACATGCGCAAAAACGACGACCCAGAGCACATTCCTTGTCACCGTGTCGTGGGCTCAACTGGCGCACTCGTCGGCTATGCGTTCAATGGCGTTGGAGAAAAGCGCAAAAAACTTATCGACGAGGGTGTTTCGTTTGACGGCATGCAGGTACAGCTCAAGACCTCGCAGTGGGACGCGTAACGTGCACCGAGAGACTACTGGTACTGAATGTAGATTGGCGCGGGCGTGAGTGAAAGCACCTGTTCGGGAGTGAGCATGCCCGTCGACGGCGGCCGCAGGTCTGCATGATAAAAGAGTTTCATTCCCGTAAACTGTACCGGCTGTGCCGCAATCATGTACTTGTACGTATTAAATTTTCTTGCTGGTTCACCCCAACCATCCATGTCCATGACTATCTGAACTTCTGGAAGAGGTTTAATGAGCTCCGTGTTGGTAACCATGGCTTGCGTGAAGCGGTGCACCACGAGTATTTTCGGTGACAAATGGTTTTCGCGAACTATAGTTGCGAGAAACTGAGCGGCATAGTTAATGTCCTTAGCATCAAAAGTACCGATGACCGTACCGGGCGCTTTGCCAGTTTTCATTGAAAACTCGGGGTCAATACCGAGGTGCACATTTGGCTGTGCGAGGTATTTCGCAAGTTCAGGAAGCTCCGCCTGCAGCGTGCTTTTCCCCACCTGCACGTCCAAGAAAAGGAGCCCGTGCATTTGATTGGCCATAGCCAGTGCTTTCTCAATCTCCTCGTCTGGCATTTGTGCGCGCCACAAACCACTCGCTCCCGCACTGCCCTGCGCAACTACCGCAATGTACTGAATTGCTGGAATCACTGGCGTGTGCGGATCTGCCATCTCCCAAAGTTTCGTAGTACTTGCCAACTTCTCCATCACTACATCAGGCGGATACTCGCCGAGCACGCCCATTTGTTTTGAATAAAAGTTGCCATAGTAGGCAACGATGCGACTGAACGGCAAAATAGCGCCGCCCTGCGGATAGACTGTAGCCTTCGGCCACAGTTGCCCGAGTATAGACACGCTCGTGGTGGCGCTGAAGAACGGCACTGGAGCTGCGACCCCTGCACTTGTACTGCTTGCCGTCGTCGAGGCTATTGGCTTTGCCACGGGAGCGCTGTAGTGCGCTAGGTAGAGCATTTTTGCGTTATACGCCTTTAGGTCGAGCGTAAGCGGCCACGCAGGGACGCTTTGCACATCAGCTATGGCGCGTTGGTAGAGTATCGGAAAAAAATTCGCATGAAAAAGCACATAGCCCGTAAGCGCAAGCATTGCGCACGCAATACCCGCGGCAATCACGGCAGGTACCGCTGACTGTGCGCGGTTTTGTACGCGCTCTCGCCACGACAGCTTTTTTTCTGATTTTTTGTGAGGCGGCATGATTGAGTTCTCTGCATTCTACAGGACATTCCCCCTTTTCTCACCAGCAAGACTTTCGTCCCAGTGAAATAATGCGAGCCGGGCGCACTTACTTGCGTCCGGCTCTATTTTTTCACTCGGTTCAGTTCACGGAGCCCCAGGTGATGATATGATACCACGCTTCGGCATTATCAGGACTCAGGACATATTCACCACGGGGAGTAGCATACGAGACACTAAGAAAGAGTCGCAGCCGTTTCGCTGCAAATTTGTTATGCCTGTAGTAGTTTTAAAGAGGTCAAAATCAAACAAAGTCATTAGCATTTTGCGAGACATCGATCTGTTCAATAATCGCCAGAATTAAATGTTTAACATTTAATTCTGGCGCACTTACGCGGTCACAAACACTACAGGCAAAGCCACTCAGTTTGCACGAATAACGTAGTTAACTACGTTATTCGCAGTTCCAGCCGTACTTCCAATTCAAGCCAGGTACTTCACTTCGTCCGACAGCAGTGTCCCCGCTTTAAAGTCTTCCATCAATTGTTTTGGCAAGAGATTGATTTCGTCAGTTGGGCTCACCCACGCAATTTCTGAAATTTCATGCGCATGTGTACGCTCTCGCTTGTCACAGTCCACAAAGTCAGCACCGTTGGTGACTTCAAAGAAAAACTCAGTTGAGTGTGTCTCTGAGCTGTCCACGAACGAATTAATATATAAAAGTCGCCCAATAATAGGCTCCACGCCGAGCTCTTCAACGATTTCTCTACTGAGACAGGTTTTCACGCCCTCACCCCACTCCAAATGCCCTCCAGGTAGAGCGAGGAAACTTGTGTCCGCACCAATTCGCACCACGAGCAGTTTCCCCTCGTGTATAATAATAGCCCGACACCGTATTACAGATTTCTTCTCGTTGATAGAGGCATTCTAGCGCAATACAATGCTCGTGGTATTGTCGTGTTGCGCCGCGACCACTCCCTTCAGACGGTCAAGAATTCGATCCGATACTTTACACAAACCTTCCCAACACCGGAAGCATGCTGTGGTCTATCTTTGGCCAGTATCCACCAGGCACTTACGTTCTTCAAATTACGGCCTATAAGGAAACGCCCGTAACAAATCCGATTTCAGATGAAAGTGCTGAGTTCAGCATCATCAACTAGTAGCGCACAGCTGTACGCGACTGAGCTCCTGGAGACGTTCGCTAAGAATGGCACCTTCTGCTTTACGTCTAGGAAAGCAAGTGCAGGTGTCGCATAGCCATACTTGCAAACGAGTGAGAGTCGCGAGCCGTTCCGTGCTGACCTCCTCGGTCTCGTAAAAGGCTCGGTCAAACACCGCGTGGGTTTCCCGACAACCTTTCAATATTGATTTTGACGCGCCGCGGAATGAACTAATCGTGGTTATCAAAGTGAAAAAGGCATTCTAGTTTCTCTATGAATTCTAAGCTACTCTCACGGGCTTTTTTGTGGTCTATATCTATAGGATGCGGGTTGATAATGACTGCGCTTTTGGCTTTCTCAAAATCTTCTGCTTCCATAAAATAGTAAACGTACTCACCGTCTTCAGAGATAAAACAAGACTCTGAAACAACTCCCTCATTTTTAAGTGTGGAAATCACTTCATCTTTTCTGCGCTTCAACTCCTCTGACCAATCAAGCCAAACTTGTTTTTGGCTCGATTTAAATTTGAATTTAAATAGTTTAGCGTTCGTCATGTTTGCGTCTCGATTGTAACGCACCTCGGACTTTGAACCTATTTTGACCTGGCTGGCTGCAGGTGCGACGTGAGGACCATTATATAAAAAGGGGGGATTGCTCAGCTCAGACGGCCAACAACACAGTTTCGAAGAGGGCGTGCTGTTGAATAGTGCCGTTGATGATGGGGACAAATCAATCGCTCCTCGGGAACCGCGGACGGATAGAAGTACGCGTTCACGTAGCCGAAAAGCCTGCCGTAGACCGCCGCCGTGTGGGCGTAGAGCCGGGCGACATGGGCGACGGCGGCGCGATCCGCATGATCAAGCGGCACATGCTGCACGTACTGGTGGAACACCTCGTCGCAGAAGGC
>CAYQCB010000002.1:0-45984 GCA_964415875.1 uncultured Candidatus Saccharibacteria bacterium | reverse complement strand
CTCGGCGTGTATGCGTGGGCGCTCATTTTGTCGGCAAAAGACAAGTTGGGAAAGGGCAGATCAAGTCAGTTTTATCTGCCGGAAGCAGTTGCGAAGCTTGTACGCAGTGGCATGGAGCTTGGTCACGCCGATGACCAAGTGTTTCAGAGAGAGAATTCTAAACAAGCGAATGGTGCCATAGGCTTGCTCACTGGCGACGTCATTACGCGCACTCTGTATTATGTTGATGCTGCGGTGCTCGCCCTTATTCCGCATAAAAATCCTAACCTCTATTAATCATGGCACTCTTCACCGGGAAAGGGGACGGGGGAACGACAAAGACTTTTGGCTGTGACCAGCAGCGCATCTCGAAGTCTTCGGAGCTTCCTGAAGCACTGGGTTCGCTCGACGAGCTCAATGCCTTTCTTGGCTTCACGAAAGTGCGCGCCGCAGGGAACGCTCATATTTTGGAATCATTGCGCGACATTCAGGAGACGCTCTTCATAGTCCAAGCACAAATCGCTGGAGCGGATAAACTCATAGCAGAAGGGAAGGTGGTCCAGGTAGAAGAAATCGTCAACGCAATTGAAAAAGAAATTCCCCCGCTGAAAGGATTTTCAATTGCTGGCGGCACAGAGCTCTCGGCGCTCCTCGACGTGTGCCGCACGCTTGCGCGCAGAGCAGAGCGCCGTCTTGTGGGGCTCGCCGATGCCAACATCAGAGAGCTTCTGCCTGAGACGAGAGCATACATGAACCGTCTCTCTTCGCTTCTTTTTGCGCTCTCGCGTCTTGCCAACCACCAGGCGGGCGTGGCAGAAGAAAACCCCCGCTACTAATCACTTGCCCCGTGTCCTTTGTGCGCATTGATTTCGTGAATTGACTGGTTGCGGTGCACGAGCTCATCGTTACGCACCATCTCAAAAAACTCGTATTGCGAGCGGGTGTGGCGGCCGTACCACGCGAGGAAGTCACTCGAAATAGGTTTATTCCTAAGGAGCTCTTCATTTTCCTTGAGAAAAACCGAGTACTGTTCGAAGGCGTGCTTTTCAAAAAGATAATTTATCTCAAGCGCTGACTTCGGGTGGAGAAGGTATATCCAATAGGAAAGCCAAAAGTAAAAGAACGCGAAAAACATGGGGATGAGGGTGTAGCGGAAAAAGCCGGCGCGCTGCTCCTTCCTTGAGAGCGCAGAAACTACCACAACATGCATGGTCTCGTTATCGGCCGCAAATCGTGCGTAGCGGGCAATGCGAGAGAGCTTTAGGGCACGATTTTCGTCCGCATAGAAAAGCGTGAGGAGGGTAAAGGCGGCCGAAGTCCACGAGTGGTAGGGGACGCGAGCAATCACCTCGACGGCGCGGAATTTCAGGTACGAAGGTTTTTCTCCGTACACCAAGTTACCAAGGTAGACGAGCGTATTCCCAAGAACGCGGGGCAAAAGCGCAGGCCGATAGTGGTCGTACGGAGCTTTATACGCTTCGCGTGTCTCGTCGTCACACAGAGACGTTATGAGTTTTTCCATCTCTGCCTGTTCGTCAGTCATTCGCCCCATCGTAGCACGCGCGCTTCGCAGAGACCGTTTTGCATGGTATATAGAACTCGTGCATGGCGGCTATGGTGTAACGGTTAACACTGGAGCTTGTGGAGCTCTCGATCAGGGTTCGATTCCCTGTAGTCGCCCCAAAATTAGGGCTCATGAAGCAATTATTTGTGTGCGCTATTTGCTGAGAGTCTAAGAATGAAAATTAAACGGTGATGCCAAGTTTTGTATACTAGACACACATGACTAAGAACATTTCTGCTGGCACTGCGCATGGACTACCGCTAGATTTGCGTAGGGCGCTCTTGGCCGACAGTATTGCTTTGGTGAAGTGGGAGAGTCTCACAGCGCTCTCGCGCAATGAGTGGATCTGTTGGACGATCTCCGTTAAAACGCCTACAAAGAGAAAGGAGCACGTTGAGAGAGTCATTTCGGAGCTCAAAGAGGGAATGCGCCGTCCTTGCTGCTGGTTTGGCTGTGTGCACCGAAAAGATAAGGCGCTGAGCCCTTCGCAAAAGTTTGTACTCAGCAGACAGTCAAAAAAGTGACGTTCGCGTAAACGGTCAGCTCAGCATTTTTTGCAGTACCACAGCCTCGTTGTGTTCTTCGTCTTTTGCTCCGTAAATAAGAGTGACGGAGTGTTGTCTGCCGAGCGTTTTCAACTCCTTCAAAAGAGGAGCTTGTTTTTTAAGTTCAGTACGGTACTTCTGTTTGAAAAGCGTCCATTTCTTGGGGTCGTGACTAAACCACTTACGTAAAGTGGTCGACGGGGCAAGGTCCTTTTCCCAACGGTCCAGACGCAGGTTCACTTTTGAAACACCCCGTGGCCACAAACGGTCCACCAGAATGCGGTGACCGTCCACGGGAGAAGCTTTTTCGTATGCGCGTTTGATTTGTATCATACTGGAATGTTGTGGGTATGATACCTCTTTGCGCTACTTAGCGTGAGCTCGGTCGAGTGTATTCGCCAGTGCGCTTAGGCGCGCTATAGTGTGGGGCATATGCCTATGCGCTCAGTGGCGTACTTAATCCTTAGTGGCGTTGCGATAGTCGCAGCGGCCTTTTTAGTGGGCGCATTTCTCATGGAGCGATTTTTGCTCGCGTGGATTTTCGGCATTGTGATAGTGCTCTGCATGGAGGGAAGAGTGCAGGTGGGGAAGCGCATGAAGCGCGGAGGGCTGTTTTGGATACACTTGCTTTTTGCGGCCCTATTTTTTGGAGGGCTCACGGCGCTCGCCTTTGGCGGAGAATATGCGTGGCTTAACGTTTGCACGTTTGCACTGTTTTGGCTCACCATCTTCACTGTGCTACCCCTTTGGTACCAGGGCGTGA
The DNA here is from genome assembly GCA_964415875.1 of uncultured Candidatus Saccharibacteria bacterium. GTDB lineage: Bacteria > Patescibacteriota > Minisyncoccia > Phycocordibacterales > Phycocordibacteraceae > C7867-001. The sequence continues at coordinate 43,133 of CAYQCB010000002.1, read as the reverse complement.
AAGAAGTGTATACAGCTCATAGGTCTGCGCGACTCGCTCCGGGGGCGGGAAGTGTTCGTTGAGCGGACCCAGTCGTGACGAGCGCGCGCCTCGCACTCTGGCGTTTTTTGACAGCGATGTTACTGTAACTTCACAACACTGGGTATGATTTTCGCATTTATTTTTCTTCTTGTGTTGATAGGCATTGCCGCACTGTTTTGGTGCCTGTGGGGCCCACTGGTAATGGCAGCTGCTGCGCTGGGGGCTGTCGCCGCAGGGTATTTGTGGGGCTCATACGTGCAGTGGAATGACAAACGTAATCGTGCTCGAGCGAGTGACCAAAAAGAACAACATGAAAAAATTCATTAACGAGTTCAAAACATTTGCCTTGCGTGGTAACGCGCTCGACCTTGCTGTCGGCGTGGTGATTGGCGCTGCGTTTAATCAGATCACTACGTCGCTCGCCAACAACATTTTGACGCCTCCTATCGGGCTTTTGCTTGGTGGTGTTGATTTCGCAAAACTGTCGGTTTCTCTCGGCGGTAAGGCAGAGGTGGGGTACGGCCTGTTTCTGCAAGCCATTCTTAATTTCTTGATTATTGCGGTAGCGTTATTTGTGCTCATTAAGCTTATCAACAAGTTGACGCGCCGACAGGCGGAAGAAAAGAAAGCGACGCCTGCAGATTCTCCCGAATTGCTGGTGCTCAAAGAGATTCGCGACTCATTGCAGACCAAAACTAAGACCAAGTAACGTCCGCATAAATGGGTGCGTGGTACTATCGAGCAATATGAAAGCCTTTCTTTGGGTACTTCTTGCATTTCTTGTTGTTGGTACGGCTGGCTTTCTCTACCGCAGTGCGGCTGAGCATCCAAATCAGCAAATTGCATGTCCGCTCGATGCAAAAGTATGCCCAGACGGCACCGCCGTAGCACGCACTGGGGCGTCGTGCACCTTTGCCGCGTGTCCGCCGCCAAACGTGACGCTCTCTGATGTCGGTATTTCCTACGCCGTGCCGGACGGCTTTGAGGCCACGGCCTTGCCGGACAGTGCGTCTGTCGCAGCCTATGACTCGCTTCTGGCCTCGTCGAGCAATCAGTCAAGCATCGTGGTGCGCGCATATACCGTTGACGCCTCGTCGACGCCGCTTGCCACCATCGAGAGCACGGCCATAGGAGCCGCTTCGGGGGCACCGCTGCCGGCAACGGCTTTCTCCTCGTTGCTGCTCGGGCAAGACCACCGTTTTACCGTGGCCACCATTGAGCAGTTTGAGGGAGTGGTCGATACGGCGTATTATTTTGTGCTCGGTGACGGCTCGAAGATCGTTCGTTTTGATGCGATTGATAGCGGTGTTGCTGATTGGTCGGATCCGAATCTGAACGTATCGAGTTTGAGAGCCCATGCGGCGCTGCTAAAGCTGCTCGGCACCCTTAGCGGGGCATAAGCAATCTGGTCTTTGGTATACTGAAGCGGTATTGCACACTAATCATAACGCTCACACACCATGCAACCTGATTCATTTTTTAGATCTCCGAACGCGGCGCTGCGAGGCGTAGCAATCGCTGTTCTCGGCGTTCTCGCCCTCTTTCTTCTTGCAGAGACCATTAGCGTTGCACAGAATTTTGGCCGCCCGGCACATCCTGCGACCAACACCATCACGGTGACCGGTGACGGACAGGCAACCATGGCGCCAGACGTCGCACGCCTTTCGTTCACGGTGACAAATTCTGAAAGTACGGTGGCGCAGGCGCAAGCTGACACCACAAAGCAGGCGAACGCAGCCATTGAGTACGTGAAAGGACAGGGCATTGCTGACAAAGACGTAAAGACGCTCTCATACAACATTACGCCGCGGTACCAGTACGCACAGTGCGCTGGTGGGTACTGCCCACCGTCGTCTCCCACGATCATTGGCTATGATGTGTCAGAGACTGTGCAGGTGACCGTACGCGACCTCACCGCTGTCGGCACCATCATTGGTGGACTCGGGAAGCTCGATGTGCAGAACTTGAACGGCCCATCGTTTGCGCTCGATGACTCCTCTGCGGGGTACGATGCGGCGCGGGCCGATGCTATTGCCAAAGCAAAAGCACAGGCGAGTGTGCTCGCGCAGCAGTTGGGGGTAGGGCTTGGGAAAATCGTGAACTTTAGCGAATCCTCCGGAAGCACGCCGTATCCTATGGCCTTTAGTGCGAACGCCGGTATGGCCGCTGATAAGGCGGTGGCGACGCCAAGTGTCCCAACAGGGGAAAACACCTATAACGCGTCTGTGTCTATTACGTACGAGATCAGATAACGCTCTTAACAACAAACGGGCCCCTGGTAGCTGTCGCTACCAGGGGCCCGTTTGACGTGCGCGTAGGTGCGTAGTATCATGAAAAACGTTAAAGCCCGCGGGGCTTTTTTATTTAACCCACGTCTTACGTTATCTGCTATGCACGCACTCGTCACGTATTTGAGGCATGTTCGCGAAGAGTTCACGCACGTCGTTTGGCCTACGAACCAAACAGCCATTGCGCACACGCTAGTCGTGGTGCTCATTGCCGTTGCCATGACGCTCGTTGTCGGCATTGCAGACTTTGGCTTCAGTACGATCGTGAGCCGCATTGTGGGCGCCTAACCGAATTCACGTATGGAAGACACACAACACACTGATGCGACTGCGGACTCTTCAGTCCCTGAGGAAATCGGCATGGCCGACATTGCCCCCGGCGTTCCAAAGCAGATCCTCAACGAAGTGGAGCCGCTTGAAGAGGATGCGCGGTGGTACACGATTCACACCTATGCAGGGTACGAGAATGCAGTCGAGCGCAACTTGAAACAGCGCATCGCCTCGCTCGGTATGGAGGATAAAATTTTTGAAGTTATCGTTCCCACAGAGAAAAAGATTCGGGTGAAAGCAGGGAAGCGCATCGTCGAAGAGGAGAAAATCTACCCGGGCTACATTCTCGTGCGCATGATTGTAGACGATGATTCGTGGTTTGTGGTGCGCAACACGCCAAGAGTGACGGGCTTTGTAGGTAGTGGCAATACGCCGGTGCCTATGGACGTTTCAGAAGTGGCAACCCTCATGAAGCGCATGACTGCGGAGGCTCCCAAGCACCGTATTGACCTCACCAAGGACGATCCTGTGGTTATTGCCGACGGCCCGTTCAAGGATCTTGAAGGCAAGGTGGGCGAGATTGACGAAGACCGCGGCAAGGTGAAGGTCATGGTGAGCATGTTTGGACGCGAAACGCCGGTCGAACTCGATTTCTTGCAAGTACGAAAAATCTAGCGTAAAGTCCGAATACTATGGCAATTGTCACAAAGAAGATAAAACTACAGGTCCCAGGGGGTAAGGCAACCCCGGCACCACCTATTGGTACGGCGCTTGGCCCTGCTGGTGTGAACATTGGACAGTTCGTGTCCCAGTTCAACGAGGCAACGAAAGACCGTCCAGGAATCATCATCCCGGTAGAGCTCTCCGTCTACGACGACCGCTCGTTTACCTTCATCATGAAGAATCCGCCGGCCTCAAGGCTTATCCTGAAGGCACTCGGCATTGAGAAGGGTTCCGGCAAGGCGCCCCTTGCCAAGGTGGGCACGCTCACGAAGGCTCAGGTCAAAGACATTGCGGCTGAGAAAATGCCAGACCTAAATGCGGGTTCGCCAGAGGCGGCACAGCGCATCATTGAGGGCACAGCGAGGAGCATGGGGGTGGAAGTGAAATAAAGCTTCCACCGGTCGGAGGCTGTCGAGCCGAGACACTCCCGCGCAATTTTTCAGCAGAAAAATATGAGTGGGTGAAAGTGAAATAACGTAGGTACCTACGTTATTCGAAAAAAGACGTCGCGAGCCTGTGCCCGCGACGTCTTTTTTGCAATGTGTATCACCACACAAAGCGACGTACGTGGTGGTCACCTACGTTGAATACCGCAATTAATACCGGTATTCAAAAAAACCTGCGACTCCTTCGTGGGTTTTTTGAATACATTGCAGTGCGTTATGAAAACCGCCCCTTTTGCATGCAAAAGGGGCGGTAGCTTTTACGCCTCAACGGGCACTTTCTCGGAGTCCTCGTATCGAAGTCCGGTCATGAGCTCATCCCATTCTCGTTTGGTAAGCCCACTCGACTTCTGCGAGACGGGTTTCCCAGCGATCAGTCCACGAACCACATCGAGCATTTGCGCCGATAGTGTGAATGAACCTGCTCGGTAGTCGAAGAACGCTTCAGTCGCTATCGGCACCCATGCTTTCGCAATCTCGAGCATCTCCTGTGCATATACACGAATCTCGTACTGTGCATGCGGGTCTGCGCGGAGACCGAGAAAATGAAACAAATTGTGCAGATCAGTCTTCCAGTACCACTGCGTATACGAATTCAAGGAAAGGCTCATGCGAGCCAGTTCCCGCGCAAGCATGGGGAGTTCAGGATCTCGTGCCTCACCTTTGTCGTCCTCGTTCAAAAGCGTTTCGTACGTATCGTAACTGGAGTTCGCAGTGTCTCGCAAAAGCTTCAGGATGCGTATTGCTTGGTCAGTGGACACCACGTCGCCACGCCCTTGCCGGTTCGTGGACGACTGAATGGCAAGCTGCTCCGCAGCGGGAATGTAAAACTCCCGGTCGAGGATCGAGTAGCGCGCTGAATACTCGTTCACATTTGCAGTCCGGTGACGAATCCACTGACGCGCAACGAAAATCGGCAGCTTTACATGAAGTTTGATTTCGCACATCTCGAACGGCGTCGTATGACGATGCCGCATAAGATATCGGATCAATCCTCTGTCCTCACTCGGTCGACGAGTGCCGCGCCCATATGAGACGCGGGCAGCTTGGACGATTGCGGGGTCGTCACCCATATAATCAACGACGCGAATAAATCCGTGGTCAAGAACGGGGACAGCCGTATGGATGAGCGTTTCGAGAGCTGGGACGGTCGGTCTCGCTGTTGTGGCAGTAGTGCCGCGAAGAACGGCGATTTCTGTTTCCTGGGATTCGGTGAGCGGCATGGGTAGCCTCCGTTGATTGAATGGTACAAGTCTGCTCGCAGGGTACGGCGAGCACCATTGGAAGTCAAAGTTGAGAGATTTGGCTCGTGTGATACATTTCGCACGGAACGTACACAACAATTACCCTTATGGAAGGTGCAACCAATGGCTATTCTTTCTCACCAGTCGCTCGTGAAGCTTGTTACTGGCAGCAATCCGGTGCTTACTGCGCTTTCTGGCAGGTTCCCTGCAGAACAGGTGCGGATGGCATCAATTGATCTTCCGCTCGGTGGTCGTGCGTTTGCAATGCGCGCATCCGCTCTGCCAAGCGCCGGAAGAACTGTCGCCGACTTGGTCAAAACCTATCAGAAGCAAGGGTACAGCTTCGCACTTTCTCCGACCGAGCCAAAGCTATTCGCACGTGGACAGACCTATTTGGTGCCGCTTGATGCACAGCTTGCGCTGCCACGGGGTTTTTCGGCAAAATTCTCGCCCAAAAGCTCAACGGGTCGCGTAGATACGTTCGTGCGTGTTCTGGCTGATGGTGTGTCTCGTTTCGATCATTTGCCACTAGGATATACGGGGCCGTTGTATATCGAAATCACACCATTGTCTTTCGATATACTGCTCTGCGCCGGGCAATCCTTAACGCAGATGCGAATGCGCTCTGGCGAGGCGAAGCTGTCTGAAAGAGAGCTTGCGGTATTTCAGTCAGACTGCGTTATTGTGTGGAAAAAGGATGGTACCCCTGTTCCGACAAGGGACCTTGAATTAGGAGAGCACGGTATCTATATGCATGTTGACCTGGAGCGCGAGGTTGTCGGTTTCGTCGCTCGCGATCCTACTCTCGGCGAAATACCGTTTTCGAGCAATGGCGCACTAAAACCTGAGGATTTCTGGGAGGCAATTCCGCGACCGACGAATGGTGCAATCGTCATTAATCCGTCACGGTTTTATCTCCTGGCAACACAAGAACGGATCAAGATACCGCCATGTATTTGTGGTGACATTGCACCGTATGATCCAAGTGCTGGAGAATTTCGCACTCATTACGCCGGATTCTTTGATCCTGGCTTCGGTGCGGAGAAGGGTACTGTGGGTGTTATGGAGGTGCGGGGACGCGAAGTGCCTTTCGTGCTGACGCATGGACACCCTGTGTGTCGGATGGACTTCGAGCGTCTCGATGAAGTCCCTGCTCTCGTGTATGGGGATGATCCCGCGAAAAGCAGCTACACCGCACCTCGAGCGTCTCTGGCAAAATTCTTCGAACGAGCAACTGAGTGCTGGCCCGAGTAACTCCGTTATGCTAGTGCTTGAGGTCTTCGGGGACCTCAGGCTCGAAAACGGAGCGTGCGTGCCTGATTTTTGGAAGGTCTGAGTTTTTGAGCCTTAGGGCGGGTAGCGCATGCTACCCGCCCTTTCTGTTATGTCCCTTGTGCTTTCGCACCACGTGTCATACCGTAGCCCCTGGGACCACTTTGACGGAGTAAGGAACATGACCTTTATTGCAATTGAGGGAATTGACGGCGTTGGCAAGGCGACACAGACAAAACTGCTCGCCGACGCTCTCGAGGCGCGAGACATTGAGTGCGTTGCTATCGACTTTCCGCAATATCGGACGACGAAGGCTGCGGCGCGGTTACGTGAGTGGCTCGATGGCAAGTACGGTGATTTCGTGAATATGAATCCTCGCGACGCGTCGATGTTCTATGCTTTCGATCGCCTCGAGTCTGCGGACCGCATCCTGCAGCCGCTTTCGCGCGGTGCAGTCGTCATTGCTGACCGGTATACGGGATCTAACCAGATCCATCAGGGCGGCAAGTTCAAAAGCAAAGAGGAGCGGACTGCATTCCTTGAGTGGCTCGACTGGTTCGAGCATGGTGTGCTCAAGAATCCGCGCCAGTCGAGGTGAGTCTTCGCCTCTTGGCAAAACGAAACGAGGAAGCGGGCACCGAGAGTGACCAAGTGGAGAAAAATCGCGCCTATCTTGAGAATGGCTACGATATGGCCCGCTGGCTCTCGGCCCGTAGCGAACACTGGCGCCTCATCAGCTGCACGGATGCGGCGGGAGCCTTGCGCAGCGCCACCGACATACACAAGGATGTCTATGCGGCGCTCGAAGGGCTTCTTCCCGTATCTGCATGATTCTCCAAAAGGACCTCTCGATGCGTATGCATCGCGGGGTTCTCCTTTTTACGCTAGGATATACGAATGAAAAGCGAGTATCCGTTTATAGAGAGTGAAGACGAGGAAGTGTTCGCCATTTTGGCGGGAGAAGACCGTCGGCAGAAGGAAGGTCTCGAACTCATTCCGAGCGAGAACTACGTCTCGCGCGCAGTGAAAGAGGCAATGGCGTCATCGCTCACGAACAAGTATTCGGAAGGGTATCCTGGCAAGCGCTACTACGGCGGTCAGGAATTTACAGACGCAGTCGAGCGCATTGCGATAGAGCGTGCCAAAAAACTCTTCGGGGCAGGGTTTGCAAACGTGCAGCCCTTGGGTGGTGCGAATGCGAACGTCGCCATGTATTTCGCACTTCTTGAGCCGGGCGACACGGTGCTTGGTATGGACCTCTCTCATGGTGGACATCTTACGCACGGCCACCCCGTGACCTACCTTGCGAAGCTCTTTAACTTTGTGCGCTACCACATGAAAGACCCAGAGACGGGCGAGATTGACTACGATGCACTGCTTGCAACGGCAAAGAAAGAGCGGCCCAAAATTGTGCTCGCAGGATTTTCTGCGTACTCGCGTGAGCTCGACTGGAAGCGTATGGCAGACATTGCTCACGAAGTGGGAGCGCTCGCCGTGGCAGACGTCGCCCACATTGCCGGGCTTATTGCAGGAGGGGCCGCAAAGAATCCTTTTGACCACGGCTTCGACATCATGACGACGACGACGCACAAGACCTTGCGGGGGCCGCGCGGAGGGCTCATCCTCACACACGAAAGCGAAGACCTCGCAAAGAAAGTCGACAAGTCAGTTTTCCCGGGGCTTCAGGGCGGGCCGCACATGCACCAAATAGCCGCAAAGGCCGTGGCTTTTGGCGAAGCACTGCGCCCCAGTTTCAAAACCTATGCCGCCCAGGTCGTGCAGAATGCGCAGGCAATGGCAGCGGTGTTTCAGAGGGAGGGCGTGCGACTCATTGGCGGCGGCACTGACAACCACCTGGTTTTGGCAGACGTTTATGGCTCGCTTGGCGTGACAGGGCAGGAAGCAGAAACACGACTCGACGAAGCAGGCATGACCCTCAACAAAAACATGATTGCGGGGGACTCGCGGAAGCCCATGGACCCGTCTGGTATTCGTTTTGGCACCCCTGCAATCACAACTCGCGGTTTTACGAAGGCAGATGCCGAGCACGTGGCCACACTCATGCTGCAAGTGCTCTCGACACCGAGTGCGGTGCGGGAAGCGCGCGGGGAGGTGCGCACAATGGCGCTTGCTCACCCCATTCCTGAAACGTTTGAATAGGTTTGGTATACTCGAAAGCGGAAGGGCGGGACCTCTTCCGTTTTTAGTCTCCGCCGCTTGCGGCGGGTTCCTTAGGGAAAACTCTGCCCATGAGGTCGAGCATGTACTCCACCGAAGGGAGGTGATCCATATCTAGCGGCCCGCAGTAAACTGCGGGCCGCGGCTTTGCCGTCTTTCTGGTACACTCGCTCCATGGAAGAGACGCTGCGCACAGCCATAACCGAAGCACTTGCCGCCGAAGGCGTGCGAGAGGTGGCCTTCACCATTGAGCGCCCGACGGAGGCTGCGCACGGTGACTATGCGACTAATGCGGCACTTGTGGCGGCAAAGCTCGTGGGGACGAGTCCTCGCGGGCTCGCCGAGCGACTCGCAAAGGGCATCGCGGACTATTTTGGTACTGCCGCTGAAAGTGTCGCGGTGGCTGGCCCAGGATTTATAAACGTAAAGCTTTCAACGGGCTCGGTGCGCAGCCTTGTGGCAGACGCTGACGCACTGGGGACAGAATGGGGAAGCGGGCACGCAGGGAAAGGTATACAGGTGATGGTGGAGTTCACCGACCCAAACCCGTTTAAAGAAATGCACATTGGGCACCTGATGAGTAACGTCATTGGTGAGGCAGTGTCGCGGCTTATTGAAAGCACCGGAGCGCGCGTATTGCGTGCTAACTATCAGGGCGACGTCGGTCCCCATGTGGCGAAGGCACTCTGGGCGCTGCAGAAAAACGGTGTTACGGAGCCCGAGTCTGCGAAACAGGTGGGAGACGCCTACGCAGAGGGTTCGCGCGCATACGAAGAAGATGTTGAAGCAAAGAAAGAAATCGATGCCATAAACACGGCTATATACGAAGGGAATGACCGAGCGCTCATGGATTTGTGGAAGGCCGGGCGTGATGTCTCGCTCAGTGCCTTTGAAGACTTGTATCGCGTGCTCGGCACAACGTTTGACTACTATTTTTTTGAAAGTGAGACAGCGGCGTCAGGGGTGCGTCTCGTGCGAGACAACATTACGAACGGTATTTTTGAGGAGAGTGAGGGTGCAGTGATTTATCGCGGAGAAAAACACGGCCTGCACACACTCGTCTTCATCACGAGCCGCGGCACACCCACGTACGAAGCGAAAGACGTCGGTCTCGCCTTTCTAAAAGAGGAGCGAGCATCTTCGCATAGAAGTATTATCCTCACCGCGGCGGAGCAGATCGGGCACTTTAAGGTACTGCTCGCCGCGCTCTCTGAGATGGCGCCGCTCATTGCCGCAAAGACAGCGCATGTGCCGCACGGTTTCCTGCGTCTCACGACAGGGAAGATGAGTTCGCGTGAAGGAAACACCATTACGGCCGCACAGTTTATTGCAAGCGTCATAGAAACGGCACTCGAGAAAAACGAAGACCCGCTCATAGCAGAGCAGGTGGCGCTGGGTGCTATTAAGTTTATGGTGCTGCGCCAGTCGCCAGGACAGGACATTATTTTTGACCCGAAGGAGTCGCTCTCGCTTACCGGTGACTCCGGTCCCTACTTGCAGTACGCCCTCGTGCGTGCGCGGAAGATTCTAGCGTACGAGTCCGACGGAGCTGCGGGAGACGTGGTTCCGAAAGAGCCGTACGCCATTGAGCGATTTATCATGCACTATCCGGAAGTAGTACAGCGCGCTGCAGCGGCCCTCGCGCCGAATTTACTCGTCACCTACCTGCTTGAACTCGCTGCGTCGTGGAATGCCTTTTATGCGCAGGAGCAGGTGCTGGGGAGCGCCGAGGAGCGCTACAAGCAGCGCGTGGCACGAGCCTTTGCTGCCACCATGACAAACGGCCTTACGTTGCTCGGTATCCCCACCCCAGAGCGGATGTAGGGTTGCACTAGTTGGAGGTGCGCTGTAGTTTCAAAGCAGACCATAGGCAGTGGTGCTTGTGGGAGTGGGGAGACGTGACTTGGCATCCAAGAGAAAAAATAACGGTGCAAACGTTCGCCGCGAGCTCTCGAAAATTCTGGCGCGTAAGCGTCTCACGCTCGAGGCGTACTTTCGCGTGGCAGCCGATGATTATGCGTTCGACGTCAGTGATACGTCGCTCTCGTTTAGCCTCGGCGTGTACACGAGGGGTGGAGAGCTCCCACGCTACGTTATGCAGGCCGTGTACGCAGATCGTTTGGCGCCTCCGGTCCGGCATTACGCGACGTCACGCGACTTGCGTGACGCGCGACACGTCTGATACGGCTCGCCTTTTTTACGGCCACCCCGCGGGGTGGCCGTTTCCATTTGCTCTCAAAAAAGCTAGGATACTCACTATGGCCGACCTTCCGGAGAAATCAGAGACTGCTAAGCGCGAGGAGGAAATCCTCGCTTTTTGGGAGCGTGAGAACATTTTTCAAAAATCTCTTGAAAAAGAGGCGCCAAACGGCGAGTTTGTCTTTTATGATGGTCCGCCGTTTGCCACTGGCCTGCCGCACTCAGGCTCGCTTCTCTCGTCTGTTTCAAAGGACGTGATTCCTCGCTACAAGACCATGCGTGGGTTTAGGGTGCGTCGGCGATGGGGCTGGGACACGCACGGCCTGCCCATAGAGTCTCTTGTAGAAAAAGAGCTTGGCCTCAAAAACAAGCGCGAGATTCTAGACATTGGCGTCGAAGCCTTTAACAAAAAAGCGCGCTCACTCGTGCTCCGTTACGTGAGCGAGTGGAAACGCTACGTGGAGCGTGTGGGGCGGTGGGTTGATTTTGATAATTCGTACAAGACGATGGACGCGACGTTTATGGAAAGCGTCTGGTGGGCGCTCAAACAAATCTACGACAAGGGCAATCTCTATGAAGGCCGTAAGGTGCTCATGTACTGTCCGCACTGCGAAACGCCGCTCGCCAAAGCGGAAATCGCCATGGACAACACGTACAAGGACGTGACCGAGGAGGCGGTTACGATAAAGTTGAAAGTGAAGGAGCCAGAAACATACGGGCTGCCCGCTAACACCTACTTACTCGCGTGGACCACAACGCCGTGGACCTTGCCGGGCAACGTCGCTCTCGCGGTGGGTCCTGACATTGCCTACGGTTTGTATGAGCGCGGCGAAGAGTATTTTCTAGCGGCGAAGGAGCGTGCAGAAGATCTGGGGCTTACCGTAAATGAGTCAGAGGCGGGAACCGATTCTCTGCGGAGCGAATTTTCTCGAAAGGGAAGCGAGCTCGTGGGTATTGCTTACGAGCCGCTCTACGACGTCCCAAGCGCCAGAGCGCAAAACTCAGCGAAAGCGTGGAGCGTGCTTCCGGCCGATTTCGTCACCACCCACGAGGGCACTGGCATCGTGCACACAGCCGTCATTTATGGCGAGGACGACTACCAACTCGGATTGCGCGAGGGGTTGCCCATGGTGCAGCTATTGAACCCGAACGCGACCTACAACGCTGACGCGCCAGAATTTGTGCGGGGGCAATACATTAAGAAGGCGGAAGCTTTGATCAAGGAAGATCTCGAAAAGCGCGGGCTGCTTTTTGCAAAAGCGCTTAATACGCATTCGTATCCGCATTGCTATCGATGCGGCACGCCGCTTATATACAACGCCGTGTCGAGCTGGTTCATCAACATTCAAGCGGTCAAGGAAAAAATGTTGAGTGAAAACGAAAAAGTAAACTGGGCGCCGAGCCACTTGAAGCATGGCCGTTTTCAGAAGCTTATTGAAAGCGCGCCCGACTGGACCATTTCACGTAACCGTTTTTGGGCAACACCGCTTCCCATCTGGAAGGATGCTGGCGGAGCGGTGACGGTGATCGGCTCACTTAAGGAGCTGCAGTCGTACACCAAGAAAAGCGGGAACACGTTTACTCTTTTGCGCCATGGCGAGGCCACGCACAACTTGACAGGCACTGCGTCGTGCGACCCGGAGGGGAAGCACGGATTAACGGAGAAGGGTCGTGCACAAGTGGCGGAGGCGGCGGAGAAAGTAAAGGCGCACGGTATCGACAAGATATACACATCGCCAATTCGCCGAGCGAGGGAAACAGCTGCGTTGGTGGCGAAAACGCTCGGCTTGAAAGAGGAGGATATTGTGTGCGACGCGCGGCTGCGGGAGTTTGATTTTGGCGAACTCGATGAAAAGCCGCTGAAAGAGTTTGTAGCATTTCGCGACGCGCACCCGTACAGCACAGTGCTTCCTGGCGGTGAGAGCTACCAGGATGTGAAAAATCGCATGGGCGCATTCTTATACGAGGTGGATGCACTTCACACGAACCAGCGCATCCTAGCTGTGACGCACGGCGCCAACTTTGAAGCGGCAGCAGCCGTCGTTTCTGGAGCGACAGAGGACGAGTCGAAGGCGCTGATTAAAAGCACCTATGCCGCACAAGCAGAGGTGCGCGAACTTTCGTTTGTGCCATTGCCACACAACGAACTCTATGAGCTTGATTACCACCTGCCGTACATTGACCGGGTTGCCCTTGTGGACGCTAACGGTGCAACGCTGGTGCGCATTCCGGAGGTCGTCGACTGTTGGGTTGAGTCGGGAGCGATGCCGTTTGCGGAGTATCACTACCCGATGGAGCATCAAAAAGAGTTTGAAAGCCGTTCCCCCGGAGATTTCATTTCAGAATACATCGCACAAACGCGCGCGTGGTTTTACTACATGCACGCAATGGGCGTCTCAGTGTTTGGGCGACTTGCCTTTAAGAATGTCCTTACGACGGGGACAATCCTTGCTGCAGACGGACAGAAATTCTCGAAAAGCAAGAAAAATTTTACGGATCCGTATGCGCTTTTTGAAACGTACGGTGCTGATGCCTTTCGCTACTACCTCATGGCGAGCGTGGTCATGCAGGCGGAGGATCTGCAGTTTCGAGACGATGAATTGAAAGAAGCGCACGCACGCGTGGTGAACATGTTGCGTAACGTGGCATCGTTTTATGTGCTGTTCCGCGAGGAGGGGGACTTGGCAGAAAAGGTACGCGAGAGTCCCAACGCGCTCGATCGATGGATTCTTTCTCGGCTACGACGCCTCACAAAAACGATGACCGACGCCTACGACGCGTATGATGTGCCGCACGGCACGCGGCCGGTGCGGGAGTTTATAGAAGATCTCTCTATGTGGTACTTGCGCAGGTCTCGTGACCGAGTGCGCAGCGGAGATACGAGCGACAAGAGCATGGCTCTCTCAACGCTCCGCCGCGTGCTACGCGAACTGTCGCTGCTTATTGCACCGGTCATGCCTTTCGTGGCAGACGAGCTTTTCCAAAGCGTGCGAGAGGACACTGACCCTATAAGCGTACACCTCGCGCCGTGGCCAGTGCTTGAGCGAGTCGACAGCGCCTCGCCACAGGAGGTGAGCGACGATGCGTTCGAGGCGGAAATGGCCCTGGTGCGGGAGCTCGCTTCCGAGGCGCTCCAGATGCGTCAGAAGGCAGGACTGAAGGTGCGTCAACCACTTGCTTCGCTCTCGGTACCTGGAGAGCTTTCCGGGGAGCTACAACACATTCTCGCTGAAGAAATAAACGTGAAAGAAATTAAGACGGGAGCGAGTGAAATGGCGCTCGACACCGTGCTCACAAGCGAGTTGGTAAAAGAGGGTGACGAACGCGAGCTCTCGCGGGCCGTTGCCGAAGCGCGTAAGTCTGAAGGGTACTCGCCCAAAGACAAGGCTCACGTAGTGATGCGCGCCCTTGGCGCGCACTCGGTGGTGCTCTCCACCGGCGAAGCGCGGTTTGACCTTGAGCGCAATGCGGCATAAATACGAGACACGGGGTGTGGTGCTCGCACGGATGCCCGCCGGGGAAGCGAATACGATTGTAACGGTGCTCACCGAAGAGCTGGGACTGGTGTATGCGCGCGCGCAAGGACTGCGTAATTCACGCGCAAAACTCGCACATGCGCTGGTGACTTTTGCAGAGAGCGACCTCACGCTCGTGCGCGGCAAGGAGGGGTGGCGCGTTTCAGGTGCTGTGCTCTACGAGAATTGGTTTGCGCGCATGCGTGCAAACGATTCTCGTGAAAGAGCTGCGCGTGTTACGGGGTTGGTGCTGCGTCTTGTGGCCGGAGAAGTGCAGGAGACGGAGCTTTTCCCCACAGTGATTGGATTCCTACAGGCACTTTCAACATTGCCTCCTGCGGCGCATGATGCTGCAGAAGTGCTGGCTGCACTTCGTGTACTCTCGGCGCTCGGACTCGACGCGGGAGAGATACCCACGAGCGAAGCTGCCTTTGGAGAAGAGACGCTCTCGCAAGTGGGGAGAGAGCGTGCGCAGTATATCTCCCGGGTAAATCGGGGCATTTCTGCGTCAGGTCTATAGACGTCTTGTATACTAGGAGCATGAGTACCGAACCGTTAGATGAGCGAAGCGCGCTCGAGCGCGCTCGAGCGCGTCTGTACACGCAAGACGGTGGCACTACTGATGCGCACGAGCGTCTGGCTCCGCCCGGATCACGCAGCACGCAGCACGCGTGGGAGAGTGAGGCGCAACCGCTGGTGCAGCGGCGGGGACGTCGCCATGTACGCCTGGCGACCGTATTCCTTTTAGGATCCGTCGGATTCTTTCTTGTTTCAGCGATAGCGGCCGGATACGTGCTCTATTACGGGGGCAATTCAGTTTCGGTAAATAAAATAACGATTGCCACACAGGGGCCTACCACTATTGCGGGCGGCGATCCGCTTTCGCTTTCTCTTGCTATTACCAACCGCAACCCCGTTGCGCTCGAGAATGCTACGCTTGACATTGATTTTCCGGACGGCACGCGCAGTGTCGCTGAAGATGGCACCTCCACAGCCTATCCGCGATACACGGAAAAGCTCGGCACGATACCGAGCGGCGCTACCGTACTGCGTACGGTAAAAGCATCAGTGTACGGGGCCTCAGGTACCTCGCTTGATTTTCCCATCTCCCTCTCCTATGAGGCGAGCGGGTCAAATGCTGTGTTTGTGAAAAAGTCTTCGTATACCGTCGGTATTTCATCAACACCACTCTCGGTGGCAGTCGACACGCTTATGGAGACAGTGTCGGGGAAGCCGTTTACCGTATCGCTCACGGTGCGCAATAATGCCGTAACTGCCATTGATAATGTCGAAGTGCTCGGCGCGCTCCCCTTTGGTTTCTCAGTAGCGTCTACGTCGGCGCCGTTTACAAACTCTTTGTTTTACATCGGCACGCTCGCTGCAGGCGCATCAAAAACACTTACCCTTACTGGTTCGCTTTCGGGGCAAGATCAAGAACAGCGAGCCTTTCACTTCACTGTAGGGACGGGGAGCAGTGCGCATGATCGTACGCTCGCCGTCTCCTACATGACGCAGGACGCGAACGTGACCATCACGGCTCCGTTTATCCGCACGAGCTTGGCGCTTAACGGCGACACGTCAAACGCTACCGTTGTCGCGCCAGGCGCAACACAAACAGGATTGCTCACCTACACTAACGGGCTCGGCACCAGCGTGACGAATGCCACTATACGCATCCAGATTTCTGGGGCGGCAGTTGACTATAGCTCCATCCAAACCCAAAACGGTTTCTATGATTCGACTTCGCACTCGGTTGTTTTTAGTCAAGACACCGACCCCTCGTTGTCGTCACTCTCGCCAGGCGCTACGGGCGTAGGCTCGTTTACGTTTCGGACGGTGCCGGTGGGGCAGAGCGTTTCTTCACCAACCATCACCTTTACCACGTCGGTGTCGGGTACTCGCATAGGCCAGGCAAATGTGCCTGAGACGGTCACGGCCTCGGCGGTACGCACAGCAAAAATGTCCACCTCCATAGCGCTTAGTGCAAGCGCGCTTCATACCAGCGGTTCCATTGTGAACACTGGGCCCGTGCCACCGCAAGTCGACACGGCCACCACGTACACTATTGCGTGGAATGTGCGTGAAGCGGGTAACGCGCTTGCTGGTGGAGTGATGAGCGCCACATTGCCGAGCTATGTAACCTACACCGGAAAGACGACAGGGTCTGGCACGGTTTCGTACGACAGCGCTTCGCGCAGAGTGACCTGGAGTGTAGGAAATGTGCCGCAAGGAAGCTCTCTCCAGGCGGCTTTTCAGGTGTCGCTCACGCCTTCGAGCTCACAGCGTGGCAGTACGCCCGCGCTCACAAGTGCTGCCGCCTTTACGGGCCACGATCGTTTTGCAGGAGTGGATGTAACACAGACGATAGCGCCGGTTACGACCGAGACCTCGAGCGATTCTGGGTACGTAGCTGGTTCAGGAGTGGTGCAGTAAACTTGCATTTCTTGCGCTCCTGTAGCACGCTCCTTGTATATATGGCCGACACAAACACTATGGAAAAAATAATTTCACTCTGCAAACGCCGCGGGTTTATTTTTCCTGGTTCTGAAATATACGGCGGACTCTCGGGGACCTATGACTACGGCCCCATGGGAGTGCTGCTTAAAGAAAACGTAGAGCGCGCTTGGCTTAACTTGTTTCGCGAGGGGAAAGACAATGTGTATGGCCTTGATTCAGCTATACTCATGAACCCAAAAGTGTGGGAAGCGTCCGGGCACGTCAGTGGTTTTTCTGACCCCTTAGTGGAGTGCCAGAAGTGCAAGCGGCGTTTCCGGGCAGATCACCTCGGGAACGCCACTGTGTGCCCTGAGTGCGGAGGGGCCTTAGGGGAACCGCGACAATTCAATATGATGTTCAAAACACACGCAGGCGCTTCCGAAGACGAAGCGGCTACGGTGTACCTGCGCCCGGAAACGGCGGGAGGTATTTTCATGAATTATAAGAACGTCGTCGATTCCTTGCACCCAAAGATTCCGTTCGGCATCGCGCAGATAGGGAAGGCGTTTCGCAATGAAATTGCGCCGCGCGATTTTATTTTCCGCTTGCGTGAATTGGTGCAAATGGAGGTGGAGTATTTTGTGCATCCGCGTGACTGGGAGACGGCCTTTGTGGAGTGGCAGAACACCATGCACCACTTCGCCACTGCCGTGGGTATTTCTAATGACTTATTGCATGAAGTCGAAATAGAAGCTGCAGACCGAGCGCACTACAGTAGCCGCACGATTGATTTTGAATTTGACTATCCTTTCGGACAAAAGGAGTTGTGGGGTCTTGCATACCGCACCAACTTCGATCTCTCGGCTCACCAGGCGGGGTCAGGAGCATCGTTGGAGTATCTCGACGAAGAAACCAAGGAAAAGTTTGTGCCGCACGTGATTGAACCGTCGCTCGGGCTCGACCGCACGCTACTCGCCATACTGGTAAGCGCCTACCGTGAGGACATGTTGGGTGGGGAGGTGCGCACCTACCTTGCACTTGCTCCGAAGGTGGCGCCTGTAAAAGCCATGGTCTCTCCGTTGCTTAAGAACAAGAACGAACTCGTGGAGAAGGCACGTGCGATCCGTGACGAGCTTTGCAGTGTGCACCCGTCAATTGCTTGGGACGACAATGGCAATATAGGGAAGCGCTACCGCCGCCAGGACGAAATTGGCACCCCGTTTTGCATAACGATAGATTTCGACACGCTTGGCGAAAATGCCGAACTTAAAGACACAGTTACGCTGCGCCACCGTGATTCTGGAGAACAGGAACGTCTCACGGTTGAGGAAGTAAAAACGCGCATTCGCGAGTCGCTCGTCTAGATGCAACAGCTCTCTCGAACGTGCTTGTGATAGGATGCCACTATGCAGAAAGACATAACCGTCTCCATAACCTCGGGTACGATAGTCACAGCGCTCCTGCTTGCCCTTGGTGCGTACGCAGTCTGGCTTTTGAGCGACCTTATTATGCTGTTGCTCACGGCAATCGTCATTGCCTCATCGATTGAGCCCGGCATTGCGTTTTTTATGCGCTATCGTGTCCACCGCATTTTTGCGGCGCTTCTCATGTACTTGCTGGTGTTTGGATTTGTGTTCGGTCTTTTGTTTTATCTCATTCCGCCCGTCATTGGCGACGCTGCAAACTTTGTCGCCACCATTTCCAACTACATGAATACGTTTTCAGTGCCGTCATCGGTGTCGGCGGTCGCCAATGCCACCGGCGTGCTTGCTTCGCAACACGAGGGGCAGTCTCTCGCGCAGACGCTGCTTTCTCTGCAGAATGCTTTTTCAACGACCACTGGCGGTGTCGTAAAAATGGTCTCGGCATTCTTTGGCGGAGTTCTCTCACTTCTCCTGGTAATCGTGCTCTCATTTTACTTTGCCCTTCAGGACACGGGCGTTGACGACTTTCTCCGACTTATCATTCCGGTCCAACACGAGGAGTACGCGGTCGACCTTTGGAAACGTGCTCAGAAAAAGATAGGCCTGTGGATGCAGGGACAAATCCTACTCTCCGTTATCATGGGCGTTCTTGTGTATTTAGGGCTGCTTATCATTGGCATTCCGTATGCGCTTCTACTTGCGGTCTTCACTGCTTTTGCTGAAATCATTCCTATCTTCGGCTCGCTTGCCGCTGGCGCAGCTGGTGTTGCCGTCGCCTTTTCGCAAGGAGGGGTTGCGCTCGCGGTGATCGTGGCTGGTCTCTACATCGTAGCGAACCAGTTTGAGACGAATCTCATCTACCCGCTTATCGTAAAGAAAGTGGTGGGCGTGCCGCCTCTACTGGTTATCGTGGCGCTTATTGCCGGCTACGCGCTCGCTGGCTTCCTAGGTGTGCTGCTCTCAGTGCCTATTGCAGCAGTGGCACTTGAGTTCCTCTCTGACTACGACAAGCGCAAGCATCGAGTACCTCTCGCTTCGTAAATGGCACGCTACCTCACCACCACCCTACCGTACGTAAACGCTGATCCGCACATGGGTCACGCGCTTGAGTTTATTCAAGCGGATTTTCTCGCTCGCACGTGGAGGGCACAGGGCGAGGAAGTGTTTTTTTCAACCGGAACTGACGAACACGGGCAAAAGATAGCTGAGGCTGCCGCAAAAGCGCAGCAGGAGCCGAAAGTGTATGTCGACCACTATGCTGCAGAGTTTCAAAAGCTGAAGGAACTTCTCGGACTCTCAACTGACGCGTTTATTCGCACTACTGACGCGGCGCATATAGCGGCGGCGGAGGAGATGTGGCGTCGCTGTGCAGCAGCTGGAGACATCTACAAGAAGGCCTATGAAGGTTTGTATTGTATTGGTTGTGAGACCTTTTACACGGAGAAAGAACTGGTGGACGGAAAAACGTGCCCCATCCACCTCACGGAAGCAATAGTGCTTAAAGAGGAGAATTATTTTTTTGCTGCTTCAAAGTACGGTGAGTTCCTGAAAGAATATCTGATGCGCGAGGAGTCGGTAGTCCCTGAGTGGCGTCGCGCAGAGGCGCTTGCTTTTGTGGAGAGTGGTCTCGAAGACGTGAGCATTTCGCGCGAAGCCGCACGACTCTCGTGGGGTATTAGGGTGCCCGGCGACGACACACAGGTCATGTACGTGTGGTTCGATGCGCTGACCAACTATATTTCAACGCTCGGATGGCCAAAAGACGAAGAGGGACGCTTCGCGAAGTTTTGGGAGAGCGGCTGGGTACAGCAAGTGGCAGGGAAAGATCAGGTGCGTTTCCAGTCGCTCATGTGGCAAGCCATGCTGAAGAGCGCGGGAATAAAGAACAGCGACTCTGTTTTTTATCACGGCTTTATTACGAGTGGCGGTCAGAAAATGAGTAAGTCACTCGGCAATGTGATACTTCCGGCCGATATTGTGGCGCTCTACGGGGCAGAGGCGCTGCGCTATATTTTGCTGCGCCACGTGAGTCCCTCCGACGACTCAGACTTAACGAGCGAGTCGATACGTGAACACTACACCGCCAACTTGACCAATGGCATTGGAAACCTTGTGGCGCGCGTCATGAAGCTTTCAGAGGAGTATTTGCCGCACTCGGTGGAGCTCGCTGAGGAGCACGGCACTCCTGATGCAGAGTTCCTGGCCCACGTTGATGCCTTTCGCTTTAACGAAGCGCTCGATTACGTCTTTAAAATCATAGGAGAGGCGGACGCGTACATGACAGAGCACAAGCCTTTTGCCTATATTAAAAGTGGCGACACGGTGGAGCGCGAGAAGGCGAAGGCCGACATTGAGCACTTGGTGCAGCAGCTCTCTCGCATTGCCACCCATCTCGTTGGCGCAATGCCTCGTACGGCTGCAGCCATACTCTCTGCGCTACGCAAAAACGTAAAGCCGGAGAACCTGTTCCCGCGCTTATGAGAGCTAGCTACGTAGATGCGCACTGTCACTTGCAGCTTGACGCGTTCGACGCCGACCGCGAAGAGCTCATCCAAGAAATGAGCGCGAAGGGTGTCGCTGCCATTGTGGTGGGAGTTGACCGTGCTACGTCTGAAGCTGCCGTAGCGCTCTCTGAGGCGCATGAACACCTTTTTGCAGCAATAGGACTGCACCCGCACGAAGAGCGCTCAGAGTGGTTTGACGTGGCTGCATATGAGGCGCTTGCACAGAGCCCGAAGGTGGTAGGCATTGGTGAGTGCGGCCTCGATTACTTTGGCGAGACAGAGGTCACTGAGGAGGAAAAAGAGCGGCAAAAGGTGTTGTTTCGTGACCAGGTAGGGCTTGCCGCAAAACTCAACATGCCACTCATCATTCACGCGCGCCCAAAAAAGGGCACCGTAGACGCGTACCAGGACGTGCTTGCGGAGTTGACCGAACTGAAGAAGGTGTATGGTGAGAGAGTCCGCGGCGATGTGCATTTTTTCGTTGGCGGCACGGAGGAGGCAGTGGCTTTTTCCGCACTTGGGTTTACGGTATCGTATACGGCCGTTATTACGTTCGCGACGCAGTATGACGCAGTTATTAGAAGTGCTCCTCTCACGCAACTTCTTGCTGAAACAGACGCCCCGTACGTGGCGCCGGCTTCCCGTAGAGGAAAGCGCAATGACCCTCTTGCCGTGATCGACGTGGTTGCGCGCATGGCCGAGCTGCGGGGCGAGGACCATGAGCTGGTGCGTTCGCAAATCCTCTCCAATACGCTCAAAATGTTCGCGCTTCAGGGGGTTGTGGGGGCATAGTAGGACTCCTTGCGAGGGGGCGTCGCGCGTGTTAGGATGCGCCCATCATGGCCAAGAAAGAAGAATCCGTTATGGAAGAAGATGCACTCGTCGAAAGCGGCGAGGCGCGTGTGTATGAGCTAGGGTTCCACCTCGACCCCGAACTTCCGACAGAGGAAGTGAAGAAGTCATATCAGGAAGTTCGTGCGCTCATTGCGACCAAGGGGGAAGTGGTTGCAGAGGGCGAGCCTTTGTCTATGCAGTTGGCGTACACCATGTCGCGCATGGACACTACCGGTCGTCGTGACTTCAGTTCCGCCTTCTTTTGCTGGATCGCTTACGTGGCTACGCCCGAGGCGCACGCAGAGGTGATTGCAGCTGCAGGCGTAGATAAGCGTATCATTCGTTTTCTCGACCTACTCACCACCAAAGAAGCCGCACAGCACTCAAGCGAGCTCCGCGAGATTCTTGCAAAAACGCCAGAGCGAGAAACTGATGCCGACACGTCTGCTGAGGCAGAGCTCGATGCCGCCATCAACAGTGTCGCCGCCTAACCCAACATGTACTTAAACAAAGTAATACTGTACGGAAACCTTACGCGAGACCCGGAGCTCAAAGCGCTCCCGTCGGGCCAACAGCTTGCTTCTTTTGGCATCGCAACGAATCGTTCATTTAAGGGGAAGGACGGCGCCCGTCAAGAGGCGACAGAGTTCCATAACTTGGTAGCGTTTGGACGCACAGCTGAGGTGATCGGACAGTACTTCAAGAAGGGTCGCCCTATTTACGTAGAGGGACGCATTCAAACGCGTTCGTGGGACGACAAAGAGTCGGGCAAGAAAAACTATCGTACCGAAGTTATCATTGAGAATTTTCAATTCGGTGCTGATGGAGGGCGAGGTGGAGGCGCTGGTGGCGAGATGGGCAGTTCCGCGCCTGCCGCAGCCTCTGCAGCAAAGGGGGCAGATGAGATTCAGTACCCAGACGAAGAGATAAACCCGGAGGATATTCCGTTTTAATATTTGAAGACTTATGGCACACCAATCTGAACGCGAAGAAATTGAGATCAAGAAGTACATCGATTACAAAGATGTAGCGTACCTAAAGCAGTTCACGAACGCGCACGCAAAGATGCTTGCAAAAAAGCGCACGGGAGTACCAGCAGGGAAGCAGCGCGAAATTGCTAACGCAATCAAGCGCGCTCGCTACATGGGTCTCTTGCCGTATGTCGCGGCGTAGATGCACTTCAGGAGTTTCGTCTGAAGTGCACTCAAAAAGACCCCTCTCGGGGTCTTTTTGTATTGAAAGGAGTGAGGGCCGGCTTTGCGTAGCAAAGCCGGCCCAGTAGTTGAGCGCGTGTTGGCGCACCTCGCTCAGAGTCTTGTAATGCTGCCCGCAAAGGAGACACCCCTTAAGGACGAGTAGCATCTCTGTGGAAGCCGTTACCGGTCCACCCGACGGGGACTCACCGCCAGCCCCAACCCCTCAAGGGGCAGCCCGAAATCCTGCTAGGAGAATAGTATCTTTAGCGCAATGCGTCAAGCTTTCTCTACGCGTTCGACGTAGTCGCCCGTGTCCGTGTTGATACGAATAATGTCGCCGGAGTTTATGAAGAGTGGTGTGTTCACGACGGCTCCTGTTGAGAGCGTGACCGGCTTCGTGCCCCCTGTGGCGGTGTCGCCTTTGGCGTTTGGCGGCGCTTGCTTTACAGCCAGCTCTACCTTCACAGGTATTTTGATAGTGATTGGCTTGTCTTCGTAGGTCACTACATCAACGACGGCATTGCTCCCGAGCCATTGCACGCGGTCGTGCACCGCGTCTTCAGGAAAGGAGAAGCGGTTTTTTGCATTGCCTTCCTCGGCAAACCAGCTCTCGCCGCGAGCTGTGTAGAGATAGTTGGCAGTCATTTTGCCGACATCCGCTTCTTGCATGGTCTCGTTTTGATGAAAGGAAATCTCAACCACCTTACCGGAGACTAAGTGACGAAGCTTCGTTTGGTTCACTGGCTTACGCATTTGCATGCGGAAAATGTGCGAAGAGAGCACCTCGTACGGCTCGTTGTTATAGGTGATAATCGTTTTCGGAAGGATTTCGTTGTAGGACAGTACAGCCATAAAGATGAAACTAGAGTGGCCTCGCGGCAGTTATAGCCGGTATGAGCAGGGGAATAAAAAGCACCGCGTTGCGCGGATAAGAGTATGATACAGGGCGTAATGACTTTTTCAACTGCCGAGCGCCCCGAGACCCTCTCAGACGCCCAAGTGCTCTCTCGCTCCCAGAGGGAACCGGAGCTCTTTGCAGAGCTAGTGCGGCGCTACGAAGCACCGCTTTTGCGCCGTGCCAGAAAGATTCTTTTCTCTCCTGAAGACGCGGAGGAAGCCGTACAAGACGCGTTTACGAAGATGTACCTCTACGCAGACCGGTACGCTCCTCAAGAGGGGGCCACGTTCTCCTCGTGGGCGTACACCATTTTGAATCGTGTAGCCTACACGAAGTATAAGGCCAGTGTCGCTGTGCGGCAGCGCATGGCAACACTAGAACCTGAGCACTACGAGTCACTTGCCGACGAGCGCGCGGAGTTTCTTGAAGACCTGAGCATTCGCAATGAAGTGCTCGGCGCTCTTGCAAAGGTGCCTGAGGCCGCAGCGCGTATTCTGCGTCTGCAGTTTATAGAAGGGAAGACCCATGAAGAGATTGCACAGTCGGAAGACCTGTCGGTGCCGGCCGTAAAGACGCGCGTACACCGCGCGAAGAAGCTCTTTAAGGATGCGTATGACGAACAACACCATGATTAATTTTCAGCGCGCCGCTTTTAAAAAAGTTCCACGCTCCAGGCCGCTTGGCCAAGTCTTACGGAACTTTTGCAAAAGCGCCGCGCTTCCAAACACAATAATTAACAGCATTGCGCGACACCGTATCACAAAAAAGGGCTCACGGAGTGCGACGGCGCGAGTGCGAGGCGATTTTTTAGTAAAAAAATACGCCGTACCTTTTTTGTGATACGGTGTCGCGCACACCTCCTGATTCTATGAACACCAACCCTTCATCTATCGAAAAAAACGTCATGCGCCGCGTGCACATCATCCGTGCGCTGCGGCTCCTCAGTAGTGGCACGGTGGTGGCAACGCTCGTATTGCTCCTCACGCTGTGGGGCATTGGCAGGGAGGTATGGGTGGCGCATGTCTTTGCAAACGGCCCTCAGGGGCCTCTAGGGCACCTGCAGTACCTTTCCTACGCCTTTTTCCACACAAGACTCCTCGTCCAGACACTCGTGGTGGTGAGTGGCATGTCGCTCGTCTACCTTGCACGCGAAACGGCGATTCGCGTAACGCGAATCGCCGTACCGCTGTTTGCGTAGAAGGTTCTACTTGTTGCTCACGTCAGCGCGGATCATGCTGATCGCGTCTTGCACAGTAGTCATGAACTGAGCAGGGAAGATGATAGTCGAGTTCTTCTCTGTGCTGATCTCCGACATGGTCTGAAGAGTGCGCAGCTGGAGTGCTACAGGGTGTGCCGCAATCAAATCCGCTGCTTGGCCAAGTTTTGCTGCCGCTTGAAACTCGCCCTCAGCAGCAACGATTTTCGCGCGTCGTTCGCGCTCGGCCTCCGCCTCTTTTGCCATGGCTCTTTGCATGTTGTCGGGAAGGGTGATGTCTTTTATTTCCACAGCCGTTACTTGAATGCCCCAGGGCTCGGTGTGCACGTCTATAACCTCTTTAATTTGAGAGTTGATCGTCGTGGTTTGCGAGAGGAGTTGGTCAAGCATGAATTGCCCGACGACGTTTCGCACTGTGGTCTGACTGATTTGGTTCACCGCAGCAGTGACGTTCTCAATAGCCACAACGCTCTTTTGTGGGTCACCAATGTGGTAATAAGCTACGGCGGCAATGTCGATAGAGACATTGTCCTTCGTGATTATTTTCTGCGAGGGAATATTCATCGTGATGGTGCGCAAGGTGACGCGCGTCATCTGCTCGAGGATGGGGATGAGCAAAATGAGTCCGGGGCCGCGCACGCCCGTCACTTTTCCGAGGAAGAAGATAACGCCGCGGTCGTACTCTTTGACGACGCGTAACGAAAGCGCGAGAAGCACGACGATGATAGCTACAATAATGAGAGAGGTAGTCATGTGCCGTGCCTAGATGGGTTCATTAAGTTTTTCTTTGACCTGCTTTAAGAGTTCTTTTGAAACGTCTTTGTTATCGCGGAGGTACGTGCGCGCCGCGTCGTACCCTCTGCCGAGCGCCACCTCGCCCATTTTGTAGGAAGCGCCTGACTTTTGTACGAGGTCGTACTTTTCTCCGAGAGCGATGAGTTCGCCTTCGCGGCTGATGCCTTCGTTGTAGAGAAGGTCAAATTCGGTGGTGCGGAACGGTGCGGCCACTTTGTTTTTTACGACCTTCACGCGCACACGGCCGCCGACCACCTCCTCGCCTTTTTTGATTTGTGCGATGCGGCGAATGTCGAGACGCACGCTCGTGTAAAACTTAAGTGCCTTGCCGCCCGGCGTGGTTTCAGGGTTGCCAAACATAACGCCGATCTGCATGCGGATTTGGTTGATGAAGATGACGATGGTCTTTGAACGCGAGACGATGGCTGTGAGTTTGCGCAGTGCTTGACTCATCAGGCGCGCTTGCTTGCCCACGTGCTGCTGGCCCATTTCTCCCTCGATTTCGTCTTTTGGGGTAAGGGCAGCGACGGAGTCGATGACAATGACGTCAACGTTGCCACTACGCACCAGGCTCTCCACAATGTCGAGCGCCTGCTCACCTGTGTCCGGTTGCGAGATAAGGAGCTCGTTAAGCTTTACCCCAATACGCCTTGCGTAGTCAGGGTCGAGTGCGTGCTCGGCGTCCACAAAGGCTGCGATACCGCCCGCTTTCTGTGCTTCGGCAATCACGTGGAGCGAGAGCGTTGTCTTTCCGGAAGACTCAGGGCCAAAAATCTCAATGATGCGTCCGCACGGGAGGCCGCCGACGCCGAGCGCTGCGTCGAGGCCGATAGACCCCGTTTGAATAGCGTCGATTTTCTTGGGCCGCTCAGAACCATAGGTGGTGATGGACTCATCACCGAACTTGGTGCGGATCTCTTTCAATGCCTGGTCGATAGACTTCTGGCGCTCGCTCTTATCTTCCGTGGCTGCTGAGACGGTCTTTAGTATTTTTTCTTTTGCGGGTTTTTTAAAAGCCATACGAGTGTGTTATTGCGAATAAGGTACGAAAATTTGCCGGGTGATGGTGCGACTTCGTCCGAAACGGTCCGTGGCCACAAAGGTGAGCAGGGAAAGGCCGTGAGGGTAGGTGCGCACTGTGTTGAAGCTTCCGTCTTCGGTGGCAATGAGGGGCGAGCCGTTTACGGTGAGCGTCACAGCGCGCTTGGCGCTACCAGTAAGCGCAAGCGTGCCGTTTTCCACAGAGAGGTTCTCGGTGGGAGTTTGCACAGTGAGTGATGGTCCCGAGAGCAGGGGCCACGCTTCAATCATGCCATACCCCAGTAAGAGAACAAGCACGATTGAGAGGATTTGTTTTGTCATGAGCGCTAGAAATTTTCGTCACCCGGTGAGTGCTCGCGACTCTCCTCTGCGGCGTGCGCACCACCACGCGTCAGTATTTCACGTGGTTTTGAACCGTCTGCCTCGCCAATGACGCCTTTCGCCTCAAGAACGTCCATGAGTCGTGCAGCTCTTGAGTAGCCGATTTTCAGCTTGCGCTGCAAGTATGAGGTGGAAGCACGTCCAGCCTCTTCCACTGCGTGGCGCGCCTCGTCGTAGAGGTCGTCGTCTATGTCCTCGTCATCACCAAAGCTGCTGTTGCTAAGGCCGATTAAGTCGCTAGGTTCGCTTGCTTGCTGAGCATGGTTACCGAAATCAATGCTGGAGAGGTCTCCTGCATTGTGGCTCTTTATGTACTGTGCCACTTTTTTCACTTCTCCTTCGGCGATGTACGCCGTCTGGAGGCGTACCGGCTTTTGCATATCGCTTGAAAGGTAGAGCATGTCGCCTGCGCCAAGCAGTGTTTCAGCGCCGGAGCCGTCAAGAATAGTGCGCGAGTCGATTTGGGAGGCCACTTGGAGCGCCATGCGCGTCGGCACGTTTGCCTTGATGAGGCCGGTAATGACGTTCACGGAAGGGCGCTGCGTGGAGAGTACGAGGTGAATACCCACGGCGCGCGACATTTGTGCGAGGCGCACAATGCTTGCTTCAAGCTCGCGCGGGTAGCTTTGCATGATGTCGGCAAGCTCGTCGATGACTATCACGATGTAGGGCATGGCCTCAGGCATGTCCTCGACGCCTTTTTTCTTGGCCGGCTCTACTACCGTAGTGTGATAGGACTCGATGTCACGCACGCGCTCGGTTTCAAGCACGTTGTATCGCCGCTCCATTTCTTTGGCTGCCCACTTAAGGGAGAGAATGGCTTTCTTGGGATCCGTGATAACAGGAGTGAGCAGGTGGGGGATACCATTATATAGAGTGAGCTCGACGCGCTTCGGGTCAATCAAGATGAGGCGCAGCTGGTTAGGCCCGTTGCGGTAGAGGAGAGAGGTGATGATTGCGTGTATGGCAACGGACTTTCCAGAGCCGGTAGCGCCGGCCACAAGACCGTGCGGCATCTTTGCGATGTTTACGTAGTGCGGCGTGCCGGTGATGTCGCGGCCAAGCGCTGCTAGAAGTGGCTTTGTGCTCGTCGTCCACTCCGTGGAGTTGAGAAGCCCACCAAGACCAACCATGGCCTTGGTGGCGTTTGGCACTTCAATACCCACCAGCGATTTCCCGGGAATAGGTGCTTCTATGCGCACGGGGTGCGCGGCAAGCGCAAGCTCAAGGTTGCTCGCAAGAGAAACGATTTTTGAAAGACGTACGCCCTCTGCTGGCTTCACGGCGTAGCGGGTGACCGTTGGGCCGACCGACACCTGGTCCATTTCAAGGTTGATGCCAAAGTTTTGGAACGTTCGCTTGATGATGTTTGCATTTGCCTTGATGTCGCCCGTGCCTGGTTTGCCTTTGTCAGCACCAAGGATAGACAGAGGAGGAGGATCGTACTCAGCGTCGAAGTTCGCTATGCCAGGCATGCCGCCCGGCGTAGCGACGTCTCGATTGAACACACTCACTACGGGTTCGCTCTCGTGCTCGCTCGGAGTTTCTAGTGCCTCCGGCTCAGAGTCTTCAGCGTCCTCTCTCACTACGCCGACAACGTCAGGAAATTCTTCTTCGTCTTCAGTGTCATCGATCGCTTCGCGCCTTTCGCGTAGTCGCTGCCACAGCGAGCCGACGTTTTCATTTAAGAGTGCGCCAAGTGCTTCGAGGTCAACAATCACCGCAATGCCAACGGCGACCGTTGCAGCAAGGAGTACAAACGCGCCCCAGAATCCAAAAAAGTTTTCGACGGCGTGTCCGGCCCAGCTGCCGGCACTGCCGCCAAACACTGCCCCCGGAAAGAGTCCCGCAAAGGCGAGCACCGAAGCGGCGATGAGCACTACACCGGCAGTAGCAAGTGGCTGAAGTGACGGTCTGCGAAAGCCTGCATAAAAACCGACGTAGAGCAGCACCAGCGGCAAGAGAAAAGCGCCAATGCCAACGGCCGCGTAACTCGCGGCAAAAGCTATTTCACCCACTGGTCCTGCGGCGCCAAAAATGGAAAGCAGCATCAGTACTCCTGCGGCAAACAGCACAATGGCCGACGCCCACCTGATCACCGTGTCGTACTCGCGTACAACTTCCTCCTTGCCACTGCGTCCTTTGCGAGCAGTGCGACGCTGCTTTTCGTTTTTGCGACTCATATATAGGTGTAGTGTACCACTTGGCGCGCTGAGCCTTGCAAGAGCCCACAACCGCGCTTGCGGGCTCACTCAAGAGACGTATACTGTCCAATATAACTATGGGACAAGATGACAAATCTATAAGTCACACAGATGTGTCCAATAAGACACAAAACGGACATAAAGACTGGCGTGGTGACGATTTCGTCCTAGAAAAAAGCATATTTGCTAACATATTTGAAAAAGACGTGCGTAGAGTTTTCATTTACAAAAAAGCTGAACGTCTCGCAAAAGCAATCCATTTGATTACCCCCGCTTTCGTCGAGACTCCGGCGCTGCGCGAGCGGATGGACGCTGTGGCTGTGGGTCTAATCGACGCTGCCATACGACCGCCCACCGCTGCGCGTACGGCCATGTCTCACGAACTCCTCACGCTCTCAAGTGTGCTCTCCATTGCCCGCACGGGCGGCCTCCTCTCGCACATGAACGCAGACTTGATAGCTCGTGAAGCGCAGGCGCTTTTACAGGAAGTCGCTGCCTACGAGGAGCCTCGACTTTTCCTGGACGACGCTCCTACGCTTTCGGAACTTGCAAAAGATGCAGCTCGTCAGGCAGAGCCGCGCCACCAAGCGTTGCCACAGCGAGAAGTGCGCGCCCCACGCACACTACCGCCAGCCAGTGCTCAAAAGGACAATAAAGGACAATACCAGGCGCCCGTAAAAGACAGAGAAGAGGCAGTACTCGCAATCATCAAAGAGAAAGGGAGCGCAAGCATAAAAGACATTTCCACCAAGTTTCGCGATGTTTCAGAAAAAACCATTCAACGTGAGCTAACGAGTTTGGTTTTGCGTGGACGCGTGGTGAAGCGGGGAGAGCGTCGGTGGAGCACCTACTCTTTGACCTAGTGCTGTTACCTAACAGTTAGCGTGTACCGAGACGCAGTGCTGCAAATAAACGTTGCAAAGTAAGACAAGTTACTTTGACTATGGGGTGCATTTTTGCTAGCATGACTGCGTGATAGCGACTGGGGCATAGGGAGGTAAAAAGGCCGGAAACGGTCTGTTTTTGCTAGCCGTATTCCTGGTTGTTATCCACACGCCCTGTATCGTGATTGTCAGTCCGCATATATACTAGAACCCAGTCCTTGCGGAGACTGGCGGTCCTCGTAGGGGCGGTACTTTGATAACTGAATAGCGACCTTGCAAGTCGCATCAACCTTGCCAGCTAACCTACCGCACGCAGGTCGATGCCGCGCGCGGTGGGGTAGTGTGATTGAAAGTGCGATGTGCGAAGCAAGAAATATATTTAGAACCATGTGTTCTAAAATATTCTTGCTGTGCGAACTTACACTGAATTATCACGTGCTTCTTAAAAAAATTACAAGAGTATGCAAAATGTAACCTCTAAAGCGGTCGCGAAGGTCGTGGCAGTGGCTACTGGACTCGCAATGGCGACGTCGATGCTTTCGTTTGCGCCTTTGGCGCAGGCGGCAGCTCTGACGAACGCGCAAGTTCAGTCAATCCTCTCGCTCCTCTCTTCGTTCGGTGCTGACAGCACCACGATCGCAAACGTCCAGGCATCACTCACGGGCGGTACTCCGGTATCGAACGGTGGTGGTTCTACGACAACAACTTCAAGCTGCTCGTTCACCAAGGATCTTACGATCGGTGCAACAGGTAGTGATGTGACCTGCCTTCAGCAGGCACTCATCGCTGGCGGCTTCTCAATTCCAGCAGGCGCAACGGGTTACTTCGGTAGCCAGACGCGTTCAGCGGTATCAGCTTGGCAGAAGTCAGTCAGCGTCTCTCCGACAGCTGGCTACTTCGGCTCAGTTTCCCGCGCACACTGGAACTTGGGTGGCACCTCAACGGGTGGTAACACTGGCGGCAACGGCGGCACGGTAGTGACGGGCAACGGCCTTAAGGTCTCGCTCTCACCAACGAGCCCGAACGGCTCAGTACTCGTCCAGAAGCAGGGCATTGGAGACCTTGGTGACTTCGTATTCTCGAACCCAACCTCCGCTCCTATCAATGTGACGGGCCTTACGTTCAACCGTATCGGTGTTTCGAACGACTCGACGATGACCAACGTGTACCTCTACAATGGCGGCACACGCATCACTGACTCGGCAGGCATCTCAGCAGGCCAATTCTCGTGGAACAGCGCAAATGGCGTCTTCACGGTTCCTGCAGGCAGTACCTACACGGTCTCGGTTCGCTCAGACATCGCTGACAACACTTCGGGCCAGCAAATTGGCGTTTCGCTCGTAGCAGTCACTTCGACTGGTACGCTCGACTCTTCAGTGAGCTTCCCAATCAACAGTGGTTACCAGACGATTTCAGCTGCAGACCTCGCTTCAGTTGACTTCTCTACAGCAACCCCTTCTGGCGACATCACGCTTTCTGCTCAGAACGACTATCCGCTCTGGCAGGACAGCGTAAGCGTCTCGAAAAACCCAGTGAAGCTTTCATCGATGCGCTTTACGAACCTCGGTTCAGTAAACGCTTCAGATGTAACCAACCTCCGCCTCTATGTTGACGGCACGCAGGTTGGTACGGCGCAGCCGACGTTGAGCGCTGACCGTTCGGTCACGTTTGACCTCTCGAGTGCTCCGTTCCTTCTCTCGACTTCGAACCACGTCATTAAGGTTCTCGGCAACGTCCTCTCTTCAGGCGCAAACCGCACCATTCAACTCTCGGTGCAGCGCTCTGCTGACGTGATGTTTGTCGACAACCAGCTCGGTCAGCCAGTAACGCCAACTTTGTCGTCTTCGAACTTCGCGTCTATTCAGACGGGTCTGATCACGATTCAGTCAGCTGCAGCAGGCGTCTCAGTCTCGAAGTCTTCGGCTTCTCCGACCCAGGCAATTGCTGTTGGTGCAACGAGCGTGAAGTGGGCTTCCTTCGACATGCTTGCTTCAGGTGAGAACGTAAAGGTCATGGACCTCTACGTCTACGCTGATACGAGCGTGCACAACGGCGGTCTCGACAACGGTAAGGTCATGGTTAACGGTGTGCAGGTTGGTTCCACGAAGGACATTGGTGAGGGTTCTGGCGCTGCCACGGACTTCTCGCTCGGTTCCTCGCTGATCCTCCCAGGCGGCCAGACAACCACAGTTGATATCTATGCTGATGCACGGACTTCAACTTCAACTGACCTTGCAAACAATGAGACCGTTACGGTCAGCCTTGCAGCAGCTACCACTAACAATGCACAGGGCGTCTCGTCCTACGCATCGGTAAAGGTTCCTGCAGCACTGACATCGGGTAACACCATCACTGTTTCAACTTCGTCACTCTCTGCGACGAAGTACACCGGTTATGGTGATCAGACTGTCGTTCCAGGTGCAAACAATGCCAAGATTGGCGCGTTTACCCTCTCGACTGGCTCAACGGAAGGTGTGACGGTTAACACCGTTAACATCACGTTTGCTAACGCAGTTTCCTCGACGATCACGAACCTCACCCTTAAGGATGAGGCAACGGGCAACGTTCTTGGATCTGTTGTGACGACGCCTTCGCAGAGCAACTCGTTTAACGTTAACCTCGATATCCCAGTGTCTTCTACGAAGACCTTCGGTGTCTACGCAAACGTTCTCTCGGGTGCTGCTGACGGAACAATCCAGGCGACAGTCGATACTGGCACATCTGGCACGGGTGACACCACTCACAACTCGACCAGTGTTGGTACCTCTGTCGGTCTCCAGAACATCTCGCTTGGCGCAGGCACCCTCACGGTTACTCGCGGAGCAGGTGATCCGGTATCGAACAACGTACTTGCAGGTGCTAGCGCAGTGAACGTAGGCGAGTTTACCTTCAACGCCGTTAACTCTGCGTACACAGTGAACAACCTTGCAATCACGGTGCCTAACAACGTAGCAACGTCGGTTACGAACGTATCGGTGTCCTTCAAGGACGTCAACGGCGCAACCAAGACAGTTACGCAAGCACTTGCAGTGAATCCTGCAATGCCGTACGCAACTGCAACCTTCACGGGTCTCGGCATGTACGTTCCTACGAACGATTCAGCTAACATTGATGTCTCGGTTGGTACGCCAACCATCGCTTCAGGTGCAACCTCAGGCGCAGCCATCAACGTGTCGCTCATCGCTCACGGAACGACCTTCCTTGCCCAGAACGGTGCAGGAAGCACGATTAGCATGGTGACGGGCACAAACGAGGTAGCGTCTAACGGAACCTTCTACATCCGTAAGTCGATCCCTACGATTGCAGTTACGTCTAACATGAACAACAGTGCCATCTCGAACCCGCTCTACGCCTTTACGGTGACGGCGGACCCAGCTGGCGCAGTTGAGTGGTCGAAGCTTACCTTCAACGTCTCGACGTCGACGGCAACCCTCACCAACGTGTACCTCACGGACGTAAACGGAACGAACTTGCTTGACAACACGACTTCGTCAGCTTCTACAACGGGCAACAAGATTGTTGTTGACCTCACGCAGAATGCTACGCAGCCGAAGTACCAGCAGGTTGCAGCCGGAGCTACCAAGACCTACTACCTCTACGGTACGGTTAGTGGTTACTCAACCAACTCGTCGGTTACGATCGCACTTGCTCAGGACACTGGTGTACCAGCAGCAAACGACACTGCAGCTGCAGTCGGCACAGGCTCTACGAACAACTTCGTGTGGTCTGATCGCTCGGCAAACAGCCACGCGGTTGGTACTCTGGACTGGACAAACGGTGCCTACCTCAGAAACTTCACCACGACTTCGGTTACTTACTCTAAGTAGTCTGACGGTCGGAAACGAACTTCTGATTAGGAACTCTGTGAAGGTTTAGCCTTCACACCAGCTAGGAATTTGGCCTAGCAACAAAAAACCACCCCTCGGGGTGGTTTTTTGTTTCCCACTCCTATCCTATTGTTCAAGATGACATCTTAAACATGCTATCTTAGCAAGTCCGCTCGTCAACTCTTCAAGAAGTCATCTTAAACATGCTCTTCTTTTCGAGAAGAGAAAAAGAGATAGAATAATAAGTAATGACTAGTGAAGCACAAGGCATAACGGCGGGGTCACCGGACGCGGATGAAACTGAACTTTCTGAAAACCTCTTTTCATTTTCTGTTCGTACCCTTAGAGGTGACTCGGCAGAAAAAAGAGAGCTCTACAGGCGCGCACTAGAAGGCGCAGCAATCGATCAAAAAAAGATAGTCGATGAATACAACGAAAAGTTCAAATACCAGGGATAAAAATTGTTACCAGCTAACGCTGCAAGATAGCAT
Source organism: uncultured Candidatus Saccharibacteria bacterium (assembly GCA_964415875.1). Classification (GTDB taxonomy): domain Bacteria; phylum Patescibacteriota; class Minisyncoccia; order Phycocordibacterales; family Phycocordibacteraceae; genus C7867-001. The sequence goes on along the minus strand of CAYQCB010000002.1, from coordinate 8,849 downwards.
GTTCAAGATGACATCTTGAACATGCTATCTTGAGAGATATGAAGGGTCGAGAGATTTTCGGAGTTGATGAGTGGTATCACTGTTTTAGTCGCGGTGTCGATAAACGCGTGGTTTTCGAAGACGAATCCGACTATGCGCGTTTCAAAAATGTACTCTACCTTTGTAATAGCACGATGCCGATACACCGGAGTGCCGTCGCAAAGCTTACAAGAATTGAGATCTACGAAGTAGAGCGAGGTGATCCGATTGTGGCAGTCGGTGCGTACTGTCTCATGCCAAACCACTTTCACTTGCTTTTGCGCGAGTTGCAGGAAGGAGGTATTTCTGAGTTCATGCGGAAGGTCGGCATATCGTATGCAATGTATTTTAATATTAAGCACGAGCGCATTGGTAATCTTTTTGTTAAACCTTTCCGGGCGAAGCACGTTTCAGACAACGAATATTTCAGGAAAGTGGCCGACTACATCCACCTCAATCCGGCCGAATTGTATGAACCTAGATGGAAAGAGGGGCGTATCGGTGACTTTTCTCTGCTTGAAAAAAATATCCAAAATTTTGAGCATTCCAGTTTGCGAGACTATGTCGCCGGAACGACAGGGAGGCCGGAGAAAGCGATCCTTGACGCTGAAGCGTGTGAGCTTATTGGTGCGGAAATGCCAAACACTCAAGAACTCCTCTATGAATCTCTCCTGTACTACCACGATCTACCAAGATAGCTTCTTCAAGATGACATCTTGAGATTCTGAAAAGACAACTCCGAAGGGTGGTTTTTTGTTGTAGTTGCATGGTATCCTCGGGACATATGATGTCATTGCAAACGCTAAGTGCGACGAAGAAAGCGATTATTGGAGGAGTGGTTGTTGCGCTTCTTGTTATGGGCGCAGGGCTTGCCTGGTACCAGCACGAGAAAAAAGACAGCGTACCAGCGTTTCCTATTAACAGTGCCGACTACATTTCTTCTTGGTCCTTTACAGGGGCCTACACGGGCAACGACACTCTTGAGGCGCAGGCTAACGCAGACATCGCTCACTTGACTTCACTTTTGGGGAAGGGACAGTATGACGACTACGATCTCTATAACGGTATTGGGAACGATGATCTGCTTCTGGGAGATGGGCGGGGAGCCTATGCTGAATACAATAAAGCAATAAGCATCCATCCGGACAAAGGACTGGTCTACACCAACCTGGGACATTTGATGAATCTTCTTGGCGCAAACCAAACGGCGGCAGATGCCTATGCAAAAGCAGTGGCAGTAGAGCCGAGTGTATTGCAGTACCACCTTGCTCGCCTCGACTTCCTTACCAAGTATTTACCGAAAGACAACACTGCAATCGTTGCTGCGTTTACCGACTCAAGTAAACAGTTCGGAGACACGGCGCCCGTGCTTGCCATCGAGGCGCAGTGGCTCACTGACCAAGGGCGCTACGCCGACGCCATTAGTGCCTGGAAGCAGGCAAAGATGCTCTCTCCTGGAAAGGATACTTCGGCGATGGACGCAGCCATTGCCCGCCTTGAAGCAAAGGAGGCTGCGGCAAAATGAAACAGCTAGAGAGAGTCTACGGCTGGTTACTCATAGCTCCCTCAGTGCTCCCACTCGTCATTTGGGGAGGGGTGGTCTACCCGTACCTTGTACCCAAGACGCTTTTGTTTTACACGATAAGTCTGGTGCTTGCAGGGGTAACGGCCGTGCTTGTAGCGTACGAAACGCCCTTTTACTGGAAACGACTTGCGCGGCCAATCTCTTGGACACCGGCAGTGCTTCTTGCGCTCGCGTACGCGGCTAGCGCTCACGGCATAGATTTCTATCACAGCTTCTGGAGTATTTTCGTGCGCGGGGACGGACTCTTAATGCTCACGTGCGTCGTCGCTGATTTTTATTTCCTCTATATATACGCGACACGAGAGTGGCTCACTCGGCTTTTTAGAGTAGTTGCGTTTACGGCAAGCGCCGTTGCGCTCTACGGCATTGGCGAATGGCTCGTGAGTGGTGGACGCATCGGGAGCCTGCTCGGCAACGCAGCTTTCTTTGCTGGCTATCTTGGCATTGCACTTTTTGTCACGCTTCTTGCTGCGCGTGAGGCGACGCCCGTTTGGCGTAACGCTGCGTATGCAGGAGTCGTTGCACAAGTGCTTGCTATAGTTCTCACCGCAACTCGCGGCACCATCTTGGCGCTGCTCGTTGCGGGGGCGGTATGCTTGCTCGCGCTCTCGATTAAGGGCCAGCAAAAAATCAAGACGGCTTCGCGCTTCACGTTCGTAGGGCTTGTGGTTTTTGCCGCGCTCTTCTTTACGTTTCGCGGCGCTCTCTCGCACGTGCCGTTTTCGCCCGTGGCTCGGCTTGCTGGTATTTCGACGAACGATCCCGACGTCGCGAGTCGTCTTTTCATTTGGAAGCACATGGTGCGCCAAGTGGCGGCACAGCCGCTCCTGGGAATTGGTGCTGAGCACATAGACGTGCCGTTCAACCAGTTTTACGACCCTACTCAGATTCAAGAAGAATGGTTTGATCGCTCACACAATGCCTTTCTTGATTACGCCGTGCAGTACGGTGTGGGCGGCTTGGTGCTCTACTTGCTACTCATTGCCGGGTTCTTCGCTGCAGCATGGCGGTTTGCGAAACGAGGAGAGCAGTACGCGGCGCTTTTGTGCGTGCTGCTAGCGGTCACTTACGTCGTACAAAACTTCTTTGTGTTCGACACCATTTCCTCCTGGTGGCTTTTCCTCATAACACTTGCAGCAGTGCTGGTGATGAGTGGGGAAGTGGTGGCGAGAGAAAGTGTGGCGCTCTCCCGCTCTACCCGGCCACTTTCTTGGGCGGCACTTGGCATTGCTGTGGTGTGCATTGTTCCAGTTACGGTGCGACCAGCAATGGCGGCCTACGACAATGCGCACGCGTACGGCTACCAGATAAGCGACCCAGCAAAGTCGGTTGCCTACTTAAAAAGTGGCTACGCGCTCAACACGTACGGCGACCTAGAGTATGGGTACGAAGTGTATGGCATGTTTATTAACACACAAATGCAGACGCTCTCCGGCGACTCCCTCACCTCCGTCTACACAGAAGCAGAGAGTATTCTTGCGGCTAACTTTGCGCGTTTTCCGTACGATGCGCGCACGGCCATGTATCTGGCACACGTGCTCTCGCTTGCACCGAAAGGAGTTGTGGAGGACAAGGACCTTCTTTCACAAGCGCTCTCTCGCGTGATACAGGAATCTCCGAAACGCTCGCAAGCCTGGTTTATTTTAGTTAATCTCGCTATTGGCCAGGCAAATGAGTATCCCGTCGGCTCGGTAGGGCGTACGTCCGGGTATGCTGCGGCAAAGGATTTGCTTGGTAAGTACATTGAGCTCGTGCCCACGCTTTCAGAACCGCACTTTGTGCTAGCGCAACTGGACTTTGCAACCGGTGACACTGAGTCGGCAGCAAACGAGGCTGCGCTCGGTGCGCAGTATTATACGAGCAATCTTGAGACGGCGCGCCGGGCAATAGCGTATTATGAGGGAGCGCAGAATTGGGTCGAGGCGCAGACGTTTCTGACCAGTGCTGTGGCGCTTGTGCCAAACGATTACGCGCTCCTCTATGACCTTGCGAAAGTAACCTTCCTCACGGGAGACCGTGCGAGCGCAGCGCAAATCTTTCTCAAAGTTAAAGAAGCTGATCCGGCCTTAGCACAGAGCGATAGCGCATTTCTAAAAGCAATAACACCGTATGTCAGTGGTACCTAAATCAAAATCAATAAAACTTGCCGAGGCAGAAAAGAGGGCGTTGCCGTTTTTCATAGACTTTGTTAAGTTTTGTGCCGCCTTTTCTTTTGTCGTTGCTGTCGGACTGCTTACACTGAGTCTGGTATCAACGTCGGTATAAAAAAACGGCCGGAAAAAGGAGCTATGCTCTTTTTTCCGGCCGAAGGCTATTACCAATATATCGCTGCTTTTTTCCAACGCAGGCGGGCTGTGCCGAGTACTTTCCCGACACGTTCTTCCAGCGTGAAAGCGCCGTCAACTTCTTTCAATATTCCGGCCGCACACAAGAAGCGTGCTGCATCCTGTGAGCGTTTGAGCGACAAAACGCGCTTTGGGACTACTGCACTACGCGCTTTACGGCGCTCAATTAGTTTTTCTAAACCGCGCAGCTTGCGAAAGACTGAGACCACGTGCCACTGAAGCTTCTCGTCACGTACGGTGCTCACGATATGTTGCAGCCACCGCCGCACGCTCTCCTCGTCTTCGGGGAGCATGTAGAGAAGATTGCCCGTCTTTGGATCTATACGACAGTTGCGTAGAATTTCTGTCAGTGCATCGTCGCGTATGCGATATGTCCCAGGGGCGCACCTCACTTCTGAGAGGACGGCACCGCCCAGTGTGGCGACAGCAGTTTTCGCAGCTTTTGCGTGGAATGTCCCGCATCCGTCCTTGTTCGCAAAGCCGACAAGATACCACGTAAGCTCGTGCCGTACGGCGTACGGTTGTACACCGTTAAGTAACTTCCAAACCTCGTAAAAGGACATGGCTAACCCTTTCATTTTTAGAGAACGTGCAGATTGCACCATACAACATAAACACTTATTTGTATATTGCAGAGAGGCAGTACTGTGGTAGAGTGTGTTCGTGCGAACCGAAGACCGCAGGCACCCTTAAGCCCTGCGTAGGCGAGACCTTACTGGTCGAACTCTCCTTCAGTTTCGTTCGTACATACCCAATTATGGCAATATCAAAAGACAAGAAGCGTGCGATTCTCGCGACGCTGACCGACGCACTCTCGCAGTCGTCGAGTGCTGCTTTCGTAGGCTTCAACAAGCTTACAGTGGCTCAGACTTCTGCAATGAGAACTGACCTCAAGGCTCATGGCGTTCGCTATTTCGTAGCGAAGAAGACACTTATGCGCCGCGCGTTGACGGCACAGGGCTACACGGGAGACATTCCTGAGTTGCCTGGAGAGGTGGCGCTTGCGTGGACTACTACTGACGTTCTTGCGCCAGCACGCGACATCTTTGAGCACGGCAAAAAGTTCAAAGGCGCTCTGACGCTCTTGGGCGGCGTGTTTGAGGGCGCCTATGCTGATGCGGAAAAAATGAAGGCACTTGCCACCATTCCTCCGCTTCCTGTGCTGCGCGGCATGTTCGTGAACGTCATCAACAGTCCTATTCAAGGCCTCGTCGTTGCGCTCGATAAGATCAGCGAGAAGAAAGCAGTCGTTTAATCGTGTACTAATTAATCCACTATGGAAGAGGAAAAAAATACAGCAGCACCGGAAGAGGTTGCTGCTACCCATGAGGCAGAAGCGTCGGCAGCGGCTCCAGCTCCTGTTACCGCTCCTGAAGAGGAGGCAGTAGAAGTGCCTGCAAAGTTTAAGAAGCTCGTCGAGGAAATCGAGACCATGTCGGTTCTCGAACTTTCCGAGCTCGTGAAAGTGCTCGAGAAGAAGTTCGGTGTCTCTGCAGCTGCAGTGGCCATTGCTGGCCCTGCTGCTGGCGGCGCACCTGCAGAAGATGCAAAGTCTACGTTTGATGTTGAGCTCACGGACGCAGGTGCTCAGAAGATTGCCGTCATCAAGGCGGTGAAGGAGGCACTTGCTCTTGGTCTCAAGGATGCGAAGGATCTCGTTGACGGCGCACCAAGCATGCTCAAGCAGGGCATGAAGAAAGAGGATGCCGACGAGCTCGCAAAGAAGCTTACGGACGCCGGTGCGAAGGTGACCCTGAAGTAATCTTCCAGGAGCCATCCTCGCGCCTTTAGGCGACGGGGGTGACCTTGAAGTAATCTTCAGGAGCAGTTTGAGCAAAGAAAGAGGCGCGAACGCTAGAGCGTTCGCGCCTCTTTCTGTCTTCTCGTCAAGACCTTGCAGCGTGTCTGTCCCGTAGGTACACTGTCCTTACCCCATGGAACCTCTTTCAAAGCTGTTTGGATCGCCGGCGCGCCTTAAGATGCTACGGCTTTTCTTTTTTAATCAAGACGCTTCTTTTACTCAGCTACAGGTTGCTACGCGCACAAAGACGGCAAAGGAAGTGGCGCGCAAAGAACTTGCCGACCTCGTCTCTGCTGGCGTGCTGCGGAAAAAAGGAGAACGCGCCCAGGCGCATTTCCAGACCAACCCAAAATTTGAACACCTCGCTGCGCTAAGCCGTTTTATTCGTGAGACAACAAGCGTGCGCCCGCAAATGGTGGTGAGCGGTTTGCGCCGTGCAGGCACGCTGCAGCTCGTCGCGCTCTCGGGACTTTTTACGGGCGTTATAGAACCGCAAGTTGATTTGCTGGTAGTGGGGGACTCGCTTGAAGACCGAGCGGTATTGCAGACGGTGCGCTCCCTTGAGGCCGAGCTCGGCCGCGAAATCCGTTACGCTTCTTTTTCTGTGGCGGATTTTCGCTACCGCCGTGGCGTGTATGACCGCCTGTTGCGTGACGTTTTTGACTATCCACACAGGATTTTGATAGACAAAATAGGGGTTTAAAACTTGCTACACTTTTAGCAGGTCCTCGCCGCCATGGCGTTGCGCACTTATTAACGTAATTAATACAAGCATTACTATGGGTGTTACTACATGGGCAGATTTGCTCAATCAATCGTTTCAGAACCTCTTTTACGGGTTAGTGGCATTTGTGCCGAACCTCATCGTCGCGCTCATTATCTTTATTGTCGGTTGGCTTGTTGGTGTTGGTGTGGGACGTGTCGTTACACAGATCGTTAATTCGTTGCGTATTGATCAGGCTCTTCGTTCGGCCGGAGTTGAGAAGGTGTTTACGCGTGCAGGGTTCGAGCTTTCGGCAGGAAAGTTCCTCGGGGCTCTCGTAAAGTGGTTCTTCATTGTGGTCTTCCTGGTGGCGTCACTTAGCGTGTTGCATCTCGATGCGGTGAATACCTTTATTAGTAGCGTGGTGCTCGGCTACCTGCCAAACGTTATTGTCGCCGTGCTCATTCTTCTGGTTGCCGCTGTGGTTGCCGAGACGGCACAGCGTTTTGTAACGGGCACTGCAAAAGCTGCGTCACTGCGCGCTGCAGGACTCTTTGGTCAAGTGGCTCGGTACTCAATTTGGCTCTTCGCTATTCTTGCGGCGCTTAACCAATTGCAGGTCGCGACGGCCTTCGTGCAGACCTTCTTCACGGGCATTGTGATTGCGGCATCGCTCGCTATCGGTCTTGCCTTTGGTCTTGGCGGACAAACAGCAGCAGCTCGCTACATCGAGCACATGCAGCAAGAGATTAAGCACTAAGACATCTCTTAAAAACAAACACACCTCCTTAACGGAGGTGTGTTTGTTTACCTACAGAAATAGTTTAGGGCTGGTCGTTTTTTCCATGAATGAAAAAAACAACCAGCCCTTGTGTCATCGCCCCCGATACGCAGAGCGAGTGAGTGTTGCGTTCTTTTTCCGTCTCATGACGAGAGGGAAAAGCACGCAACAGCTAACGATGGCGGCAAGGCTCAGAATGACAACCCACCAACCGAGCCCTTGCAGGAACACTGCGTCTGAAACGCGCGCTGTCGCGGCCAGTGCGGTGCTCGCAAACAGCACAAGGGCGAACGTAGTTGTGAGCAGTTTCCGTGAGTTACGCATACCTGTAACAGCTCCTGTGAAAGTACAAAGTATAAGATAACATGTTATTAATATTATGTCAAACATTTCCTACCTGGCTTAAAGCACTGTACGGCAGTGGTTTTGCTCAGCTTCAGAGGCGGGTTGACGGCCAGAAAGCTATCGTGTATTCTCAGTTTACGTGTCAACGAAATCGAACAAAACCTTACCTGAGAGGGACGGCCGTTAGGCCACGCGTTCGTGCTTACGAACCGCCCTCGGGGGGCGGTTCGTTCGTTTCAAGAGACACGCGAGTCTTTGACATACTAAATAGAAAGGTAAATAAAAACTCCATAGCGTTTCGCTATGGAGAGTGCAGATGTAATGATTGTGGTAATCAGGTCTCCGTACGAGAGACAATAAGAGTGCACGGTGGATGCCTTGGCCTAGGACGGCGAAGAAGGACGTGACTAACCTGCGAAAAGCTTCGGGGAGGCGGTTTGTAGCCTTTGATCCGGAGATATCCGAATGGGGAAACCCTCCAAAGATGATTTGGAATCCACAGAGTAACGTCTGTGTGAAGCGAACCCTGGGAAGTGAAACATCTCAGTACCAGGAGGAAAAGAGAACAATAGGAGTTGCGTTCCGTCGGCGCGTATGTTCGTGCTGATGGAACGCAACTCTCGTGATACCCCAAGTAGCGGCGAGCGAAAAGGGAAAAGCCCAAACCGAGGTCTTCGGACCTCGGGGTTGTAAGGTAAGAACTTCGTACCTAGTACGAGAGAGTTACAAATTGTCTGTATAGTCGAAGCTGCTGGGAAGCAGCGCCCCAGAGGGTAATGGTCCCGTAGACGAAATACATGACGACTCTTGTTCTTATTCTTGAGTAGCTCGAGACATGAATAGCTCGAGTGAATCTGCCGGAACTAACCGGTAAGGCTAAATACGTCCTATGACCGATAGCGAACTAGTACCGTGAGGGAAAGGTGAAAAGCACCCCGAGAGGGGAGTGAAATAGAACTGAAACCGTGTACTTACAAAGGGTCGAAGCGGTTGTCGCAAGACAATCCGTGACGGCGTGCCTATTGAAGAATGAGCCGGCGAGTGTGTGTATCTTGCTTAGCTAAGTCCTTTCGGGACGGAGCTGTAGGGAAACCGAGCGTGAATAGCGCGTCTGTAGGATACATACGACCCGAAGCCAGGTGAGCTTGCCATGAGCAGGGTGAAGTGACTCGAAAGAGTTGTGGAGGCCCGAACCCATAGGTCGTACAACGCCTTGGGATGACTTGTGGTAAGGAGTGAAAAGCTAATCGAACCTGGTAATAGCTGGTTCT
>CAYQCB010000001.1:48169-51335 GCA_964415875.1 uncultured Candidatus Saccharibacteria bacterium | reverse complement strand
CAGATCATCAATGGCTATGGATATTTCTCCATTTCTATTAGTGACCTTTCCCTTCACGAGAATGCAGGTGCCTGCAATGAGTGCAGCGCCGTGTTCTTTAAAAAGTTTAGGAAACACGACCGCTTCAAGCACACCAGTCTTGTCTTCTAGTTTCAAAAAGGCCATCTTCTCACCGCTCTTAGTGAGAATAAGCCGTACCTCGCTAATAAGCGAGGGCACTATTACCGTGCGTCCCGTGGGAGGATCCACTACCATCCCCGCAAAGGTGACGCCCGCTTTGCTTGTGCGCTCCTGGTGTGCGTCGAGCGGGTGGCCGGAGACGTAAATGCCGAGCAGCTCCTTTTCCCATGCAAGTTTGTCGAGGAGCGACACTGCGCCCGCCTTTGGCAGCGAAAGCGTCGGCGCTGCTGTGAAGCCTGAAAACAGAGAATCTTGCGGAGCAACAGCAGTGGTCTCTCGGTGGTAGGCGAGTAGGGTTTCAATGCTTTCAAGCAATGTACCGCGGTCGCTAAAGCGGTCAAGTGCGCCGCACTTGATAAGCGATTCCAGTGACTTGCGGTTGAGGTTTTTTGAACTGACTCGAGAAAGAAAGTCGACGAGAGATTCGTAAGGGCCGTGCGCTTCGCGCTCTGCGATGATGGCTTCTGAAATGCCCTCGCCAAAGTTTTTGATGGACGAAAGTCCGAAACGGATTGCCTCTTTGCTGTCGTCTTTAGCGTAAATCACGGTAAAGTCGGCGTTGCTTTCATTTACGTCTGGCGGTAACAGCGGAATGTGCATGCGCGTTGCCTCTGCCACGAGGCGCGCGATCTCTTCAGTGTCTCCCGAGTCGGCAGTGAGCAGGGCTGCCATGTATTCAGCGGGATAATTTGCCTTCATATATGCCGTCTGGTACGCCGTTCTGCCATAACTTGCTGCGTGTGCTTTACCAAAGCCGTAGGCAGCAAAAGGCTCGATGAGTTTCCACAGATGTTCCGCAAGCTCGCTCGTAAGTTTGCCGTACTCCACAAAGCCGTTAAGGAGTTTCTCTTTTTCCTTCTGCATCACGGCAGGAATCTTTTTCCCCATCGCCTTGCGCAGTTTGTCCGCCTCAAGCCAGGAGTACCCCGCAAGCGTAATTGCGGTAAGCAGAACGTCTTCCTGGTACACGATGACGCCATACGAAAGCTCTAGGTACTGCTTCATGCGGGGATCGAGGTACTGTATGAGGCGCGGATTGTGCTTGCGTTCGATATACTGCGGAATGTTTTCCATGGGTCCGGGGCGATAGAGCGCCACCATGGCGTTGATGTCGTGGATGGTGGAGGGTTTCAAATCTTTGAGCCAGCGCGTCATGCCGGAGCCGTTCAACTGGAAGGTGCCGTAGGTGTCGCCTCGAGCAAGCATGGCATAGGTTTTTTTGTCATCGAGCGGCAGCTCGTCGACGTCGAGCGTGATGCCGCGCATTTTTTTTACCCGAGCAACGGCGTCGGCAAGGATGGTGAGGTTTTTAATACCGAGGAAGTCGAATTTTGTGAGGCCGACGCCGTCCTCGCCGACTGAGTACATGTCGTACTGCGTTATGAGTTTGCCAGTACCTTTTGGGTCGGGTTGGATCGGTGTCCACTCCACAATAGGTGTCGGTGAGATGACCACGCCTGCGGCGTGCACGCCGACGTGGCGCACACAGCCTTCAATGCGCTTTGCGACATCGAGAATTTCTCGGGTATCGTCGTCCTCTTTGTAGAGACTTTTCAGATCAGGTTCAAGCTCAAGCGCTTTGTCTATGGTCATTGGGAAGCCCTGGGAGCCCACAGGGATCAGCTTTGCTATGCGGTCGCCGGTGCTGTAGCTGTGACCGAGTGCGCGTGCGACGTCGCGCACTGCGGCGCGTGCCATCATGGTTCCAAACGTACCAATCTGAGCAACCTTGTCGTGGCCGTATTTGGTTCGAGCGTACTCGATTACCTCGTCTCGCCGGTTATCGGCGAAGTCCATGTCAATGTCGGGGGCACTCGGCCGTTCCGGGTTTAAAAAGCGTTCGAACGGAATTTTGTATTCGAGCGGGTCGATTTTAGTAATTCGCAACAAGTACGTTGTCATGGATCCTGCTACAGAGCCGCGAATGTTTGTATAGATGCCGTTTTCTCGCGCGAAACGCACCAGGTCTTCCACGACGAGGAAGTAAGAGGCATAGCCTTTAACGGCAATAATGCCAAGCTCGTACTCAAGCCGCTCAAGTACATCGGCGCGACCAGTCAAGCCGCGTGCGGCAATTCCCGCCAAACTCAGTTCTCGCAACAATGCATCAGCGGTTTTTCCTGGCGGGAGTTCAAAGATGGGGAAGGTGAATTTGCCAAGAGTAATGTCTACGTGGCATCGGTCGGCTATGGTGCGCGAACAATCAACGGCTTCGGGGGTGTCTTTGAAATAGGCAAGCGCTGTTGCTTCGCTGATAAAAGAAAAGTCTTCTTCTTCGTTGCGGCCTCGCTCGCCTTGCTGGATGCGACGCATGACTTCGGTGGCGTCGCGGTCTTCCGGAGCGAGGTGGTACACGTCGTGTTGTGCTAAAAGCGGTACGCCAGTCTCCTTCGAAAGACTGATAATTTTTTGCATGAGCGCTTCGTGCCCGTTTACCCGTGGATGGTGCGTAATTTCGAGAAAGAGATTGTCGGCACCGAAAATCTCTCTAAAGTGCTCGAGTGCGGCACGGGCGCCGTCCTTGTCGCCCGCACGCAATAGCTGCGAAATGTCGCTTGAAAACGACGGCAAAATAGCAATGAGCCCTGCACGGCGTTCCTTAAGCAACTCTTTGTCGATCCGCGGGCGCTCATAAAAGCCCTCTGTCCACGATTGCGTCACGAGCGAAAGCAGATTGGTGTAGCCCGTATTATTTTCGGCGAGCAGCACGAGGCGTGAGCGCTTGCTGTCTAGTACCGGGTCTTTGTCGAAACGGGTGCGAGGTGCAAGGTAGGTGTCGAGACCGAGAATGGGTTTGATGCCAGCCTTTGCGGCTTCTTGGTAGAAATCAATGGCACCGTGCATGTTTCCGGCGTCAGTGAGTGCGAGTGTGTCCATTCCCTCGGCTTTTGCCTTTTCAATCAGATCCTCGACCTTGGGGAGCGCTTGGAGAAAGGAGTAGTGGCTGTGTGTGTGGAGGTGTACGAAGCGAGAAGCCATAGAGCTA
>CAYQCB010000001.1:0-48069 GCA_964415875.1 uncultured Candidatus Saccharibacteria bacterium | reverse complement strand
GGGCCGCTTGCAGGGCCGGTGTCTGTCGGCGTGGTAATGGCGCCAGTTGGGTTCGATGTGGCCGCTGAGTTTCCTGGAGTTGCTGACTCAAAAAAACTCACTGAGGCGAAGCGGGAACAGATTTTTGTCCTTCTTGAGGAGCGTGCCATAAGGGGCGACGTGCAGTTTGTAGTTGAATTTGAGAGCGCCGCGGCCATAGACCAAAAGGGAATTGCTGTGGTGATACGTGAAGCCGTGGCGCGGGGCGTTGCGCGTTTGGCACCGGACGCGAGCTTTGCAGAAGTCTTTTTAGACGGCGCGCTTCGCGCGCCGTCTGCGTATCTTCAACGCACCATCATCGGCGGCGACGCTTCTGTCCCACTCATCTCGCTCGCCTCAATTGCCGCAAAAGTCTCGCGAGATCGGCTCATGGTAGAGCTCGCCAAAGAGTTTCCAGCATACGGTTTTGAGAAGCACAAAGGATATGGGACCAAAGCGCACTGTGACGCACTTCGAGTCCACGGTCTGTCAGAAATCCACCGTAGAAGTTTTATTCACTTTGTGAAATGAGTGATTTTGTGGTAAAATAGAGGCTTGCGCATGTTTGCGCGCATATGGAATATGGTTCTTTTGGGGAGGTGCGTATGCCTAGAGTCTTATATCCTGAAGCAGCTCGTCATGACGAGCAACGGATGCAAGTGAGCATGGAGCAGCAGATCGAATATCTGCGCAATCCGACACACGCCCTCGAAATCTTGAGCCGTGGCGCGGATCCGGCTCAAGCGCAATTGTGCGTGATTTGCGTGCACGACAAAACGGGAACCTGTCCTTTTGAGGGCAATCGTCCTCTAGGCGCGTGTCCTCGCTGGAAACTGAATGAGGTGAATCCAGCTGCGACACTCGAGCGGCTGGAGCAGTTTCTGCTCGGCGCTATGGTTGACTAAAGGAGCCAGAAGTAAAGTGTGGTGCCTCTCGGGCACCACCTTTTCCTTTTTCAGGGGTCGTGGTAGAGTCTTTCCTATGTCAGTACGAATGCGCCACACGAGGGCTCACACCAATAACCGTCGATCGCACCACGCGCTCGACGGCGTGAAGAGTGTGACCGACAAAGAGACGGGGAAACTCCGTCTCCCGCATACGCTCGATGAGGCGACGGGCATGTATCGCGGCAAGCAAATTGCAGCCCCTAAGGGCGAGAAGGTGAAGCGTGTGGGTAAGGTGCAGGGTGCCGACACCACGCCGGCAGGTGAGCACGAGCACACACACGAACATTCGCACGCGGACCACGCAAACGCAGAAGTGCTCGCGTCAAAGGGAGTCGCCGGCAAAGTCGCCACAGGTGGTCGCCCAAAGGCGCGTAGCGGTTTCGGCGGCGGGGCATAATTTTATAATCCACGGAAAACAACAAGGCCGCGCTTGCGCGGCCTTGTTGTTTGCTATACTCAAGAGGTAACAGATCTTTCAATGGCAAACAGACATCTAGCACGTTCCGTAGTTCTCCAAACATTGTTTGAGTGGGATACGTCAGAAGCTCCCGACAAGGATGCGCACACTATTTTAGCGCGTAACGCGGAGGAGTTTGGCGGGGCAGACGCAGACCTCGCCTTTATGGAGCAGCTTTTAGACGGTGTTGTTGCCAAGCAGAAGGATATTGACTTGGTGATTGAAAAAGCGGCGCCTGAGTGGCCGCTCGCACGCATTGCCCCCGTTGACCGAAGTATTCTTCGCATCGGCTTGTACGAGCTTCTGTTTGCAGACCGTATGCAGGTGCCGGCAAAGGTGGCCATAAATGAAGCGATTGAGCTCGCAAAAACCTTTGGCGGCGACTCCTCGGGGCGCTTTGTAAACGGTGTGTTGGGTGCTGTCTACAAAGAGCTTGGTGAGCCCGGGAAAAACGAAAAAAGCGAACACAAGAAAAAGCGCGAAGAACTCCCGTTGGAGAAAATGGGTGGTGCTGTGGTTTACGCGCGTCACGACGGTCAGTATTACTTGGCGCTCGTGCACGATGTGTTCGGCCACTGGACGCTGTCGAAAGGGCACATTGAGCAGGATCCGACTCCGGAAGCAGGCGTAGAGCGTGTTGCAAAAGAGGAGCTCGGTCTCACGGTGAAAGTGGAAAGTCAGGTGGGAGAAAACGAATATATTGCCTCCCATCCTGAAAAAGGACGCGTACGTAAGCACGTTTGGTTCTTTCTAGCGGCAGGAGAGTTTGAGCCGCTTGAGCTGAAAAAGAGCGGTGGGCTCGACGACGCAAAATGGTTCCGATTGCAGGACATCATTGACCTTAATTTTTATGATGATATGCTCCCCATCGTAACGGCAGCTGTGCAGAAGCTACTCGACCACGCCCGTGCTCATGCCTGATTTCACTACTTTTGCTTCCTCAATTGGCGTCACGTTTAACAACCTCGGTCTTCTTGCCGAGGCCTTGACGCATCGTTCGTACTTAAACGAGCACCGCGAACACGCCGGCTCGCACAATGAGCGTCTCGAGTTTTTGGGAGACGCTGTGCTCGAGCTTGCTGCGACCGATTTTCTTTTTAAGAAGTTTCCGGCAAAACCGGAGGGCGAGCTCACGGCATTTCGTTCCGCGCTCGTGAACACGGTTTCGCTTGCACAGAGCGCACAACTGATCGGAGCCAATGATTATTTATTGCTCTCAAAAGGCGAGTCGCGCGACACGGGGAGAGCACGCGACGTCATCTTGGCGGATGCTTTTGAAGCGATTATCGGTGCCATCTACCTTGACCAAGGGTTTGCCGCCGCAGAGAAATTTATCGCACACAATTTGTACGGGAAAATTGATGACGTTATCGCGAAGCGTTCGTACCAGGACGCAAAGAGTCGTTTCCAAGAAGCAGCGCAAGAGCACCAGGGCATTACACCTAACTACGAGACGCTTGCCGAGGCGGGACCCGATCACGACAAGCACTTCACAGTCGGCGTGTTCATCGGGAAGGAAGAGATTGCTCGCGGAGAAGGGCAGAGCAAACAGGAAGCAGAGCAGTCGGCCGCTCACGCGGGGTTGCTTGCACGCGGGTGGTGAGCGGCGTGGAAAGTGTCTGGCAACGTGATCGAGGAAGTGTTTGCGCTGCGAAGCGTTGCGGTGAAGAGGTAGTCGCATCACGAGTTGAGCGGGTCATTGTATACTGGAGCACATGCTGAAGCGACTTGAAATCGCCGGATTTAAATCCTTCGCCAAGAAAACGGTTCTGGACTTCTCGACAGCCACCACTGCCGTGGTGGGGCCAAACGGCTCCGGTAAATCGAACGTAGCTGAGGCATTTCGTTTTGCGCTCGGCGAGCAGTCCATGAAAAGCATGCGCGGGAAGCGCACTGAAGACCTTATCTGGGGCGGGTCGCACTCCATACCGAGAGCAAACCGCGCTGCCGTCGCCATTGTCTTTGATAATACAAAGCGCACATTTAAAATTGATTTTGATGAGGTGAGTATTGAGCGCGCCGTCTTTCGCGATGGCACGAGCGAGTACTCGATAAACGGCACGCGCGTGCGGCTGCGCGATATTGAAGAGCTTCTGGCTGGAGCTAACATTGGGGACACGGGCCACCACATTATTTCGCAAGGCGAAGCGGATCGTATTTTGCTTTCCAGTCCGCGAGACCGACGAGCCATGCTCGAGGACGCTCTGGGGCTTCGCCTCTATGAATTTAAAAAACAGGAAGCGCTCCGGAAGCTTGAGAAGACTTCAGAAAACATCAGTCGCGTCGAGTCTCTGCGCCGAGAGCTTACGCCTCACTTGCGCTTTCTTGAGAAACAAGTGGAAAAGCTCGAGCGTGCCGACGCGTTGCGTAAAGAGTTGAGCGCACTTGCGCAGACGTACTTTGCTATAGAAGATCTCTACCTCGCCACTGAGAAAAAACGCATTGAAACACAACAGCAAGAAGCCCAAGAGCAGTTCACGGCGACAAGCGCGGAACTTAATCGAGTTGCCGACCCGAGCCAGGCGGATGCGGAGACGGTGCAGCGGAGTGAGGCTCTGCGCAGCGCGGAAACGCGCGTGTCAGATGCACTTTCTGAGAAGGCGCTGCTTTCGCGCGAGATAGGGCGTATTGAGGGCGCGCTTGAAGAAGTGAAGCGTCGTGCGCAGGTAGCAGCACGTGACCCGTATGCAAAGGTTCCTCGTGAAGAATTACAGGCGCTCCATGAAGAGGTCTTGCGGCAAACTGACACTGCCGGAGAGGAGCGTGAGGGTTTGCGTGCGGCGCTTGCCGCTATCCGCTCCGCTATGACGCTGTTTTTTTCAAAGCATGGGGCACCGCAAGACGCGTATCTCTCCGAAGAGGAGAATTCCGCACTTGCGCTTGAGCAGAAGCGCGCGGCGCTCGCGGTTAAGTTTTCGGCGGCAAGTGCGACGCTTGAGGAGGCTGAGGCTGCTCGGGGCAGAGTGCGCGAGGCCATGGTGGCGCATGAAGAAACGGGCAAGGAGGTGCGGCGCCGCATTCTCGATTTGGCGCAAGCAAAGGCAAGTGCAGAGAGCGTTCTGCGTGCGTGCGAAGCACGCACGCACGAGTTAGGTCTTTTGAATGGTGCGCTGGATAGAGATAAAACGGAAGTGTATGCGCTTGTGGGACACGCTGCTATTTCTTACGAACCGCTCTCCCAGCTGCCCGAGGAGGAGCGTCGCACGCAAGAGGATCGCAAACGCTTGCTTGAGCGTACGAAGATTCGTCTCGAGGAAGCGGGCGGCACGGGCGAGGACATACGAGCTGAGCACAAGGACGTCTCGGAGCGAGAGGTATTTCTGGCGCGAGAGCTCACTGACCTCTCGCAATCGGCCGATGGCTTGAGAGCACTCATAGATGATTTGAATACAGAGCTGGCAAAGCAATTCACCGAAGGGTTGGTGAAGGTGAATGATTCTTTTGGAGAGTATTTTAGTCTCATGTTTGATGGTGGCGGCGCACGACTCGTGCTTGAAGAGGTGAGTCGAGGAACACTTGGTGAGGAGGACGAGGAAGAGGGCATGGAGAGCGAGGAGAAGAAGGATGTGCAACGCCCTGGCATTGAAATTGCCGTGAACCTGCCAAAGAAAAAAGTACGTTCACTCATGCAACTCTCGGGCGGCGAGCGTGCGCTCACCTCTATTGCACTTATTTTTGCTATGAGTCAGGTGAACCCGCCACCGTTCTTGATACTTGACGAAACCGATGCTGCTCTCGACGAAGCCAATAGTCGTCGCTATGGCGACATGATTGAAAACCTTGCAAAGAAAAGTCAGCTTATTGTGATCACCCACAACAGAGAGACGATGAGTCGCGCGGGTATTCTCTACGGAGTCACGATGGGAAATGACGGCATTTCAAAACTGCTCTCAGTGAAATTTGAAGAAGCGGTCGCGGTAGCGAAATAGCGCCTGGTGGCGCTACGAAGTTTCAGTAATTCAGGTGTTTTCGTCAAAGGCCGTGCCTTCTTGATCGACACCGTGTCCATCAAGGAGGCACCTAGGTTTTTCGATGGGACGAAGAGTAGTTTCTTTTCGCTTCGATAGCGTCGATAGGCGAGTGCGAGCTATTAGATGCCGACAATGGCTCGTGATGCAGCAGCGAACCAAAGATGGAGCGTTGCCATAATAGCGGCAACGGTGAGGAGAAGTACTCCGGTCGTGATGCTTGATAGGTAAGGTGGTTTTTCCGTCCTGCGCAGCATCGGGGTAAGCGTCAGACAGAAGGCACTATTCGCCGCAGTCAGTATGTAGTCCTGCCACACAGTCTTGTTCTCTCGTTACGCAACGGGAACGAAGTCCAATTCCTTCTCTGCAACGCGAGCCGCAGTGAGCTTTACGCGGATGGGGTCGCCAAGCTGAAATGCTTTCTTGGTGCGGCGGCCGACGAGGCGGTAGTGCTTCTCGTCGTATTCAAAATAATCGTCGCCTACGTCTTTAATACGGATCATGCCATCAGCATGCGTTGTCTGCTCTTCAATATAGAGGCCGCGATCGTTCACACCGGAAATCACGGCGTCAAAGGTCTCGCCGATATGTGGTGCGAGGAACTCCACTTGCTTCATCTTAATTGAGCTCCGCTCTGCGTCGGCGGCACCCACTTCGCGCTCTGAAGCGTGGAGTGCAAGAGTACTGAACTCTTCCATTTCAGCAACGGTGACTGGGTCGCCGCCCGCATGCGCCTTGATGAGGCGGTGGACAACTAAATCTGGATACCGACGAATTGGGGAAGTGAAGTGCGTATAAAAATCAAAGGCGAGGCCAAAGTGCCCAATGTTTTTTGTGGAGTAGACGGCCTTGCTCATGGAGCGGAGTGTTGCCGTTTTTACCAAGTATTCTTCCGGCGTGCCTTTGACCGACTCCATAAGGCGATTAAGCTCTGCGCCCGTGACGCGGCCCGCTGCAGTCTTTAGGTGGTAGCCCATGACGCGGAGTAGATCGGCAAGGGTTTCAATACGGTCGGCATCCGGTGCGTCGTGGATGCGATAGATAGAAGAGAAGTGTGGGCCGCCGTCTTTTGTGAGCTTTGCGAGATATTCTGCGACCGACTCATTTGCGAGCAACATGAAGTCCTCGATAAGGAGGTTGGTGTCTTGGCGCTCTTTTAGCTTGACGGCAATCGGCGTGCCCGCTTCGTCGAGAATCACTTTCACTTCGGCCGTGTCAAACTCGACGGCACCTTTTGCTTGGCGTGCTACTCGGATTTTTTTAGAGAGCGCATGCAACTGAGACAGTTCTGTGTGCATGGTGCCTGTGCCCGCGTCGAGTACGCCCTGCGCCTCTTCGTAGGTAAAGCGCTTGTCAGAGTGAATGACCGTCTCGCCAAACCAGCGACTCAGAATGTTTGCTTCTTTGTCGAGCGTGAAAACTGCAGAGACCGCAAGACGGTCCTCGTTTGGGTTTAGTGAACACAGATCATTCGAGAGCACTTCGGGGAGCATAGGAATGGTGCGGTCGACGAGGTACACGCTTGTGGCGCGCTCGCGGGCTTCGGTGTCGAGCGCTGTGCCCGGTTTTACAAAAAATGAAACGTCGGCAATGTGCACGCCCACTTCAAACGTGCCGTCGGGAAGGGTGCGCAGCGAGAGGGCGTCGTCAAAGTCTTTTGCGTCTGCGGGGTCAATGGTGCAGGTAGGCGCGTCGCGGTAATCGCGGCGAGGAAAGGAGCTGCCCACTTTTGCTGCTTCTGCAGCAAGCAGTTCACGGCCGTGTTCCTTCAAGTAAGCGGCGTCAGAAAGCACGCCTGGAGGAAATTCGCTGGCAAAACCCTGCCCGAGCGCAAGGGCGCGCATCTCCACGTCGTGTACGCCTGCCTTACCGATGACTTGCTCGACGGTGCCCCACGGGCACGGAGAAGTGTTGTCCCAGCCGCCAATGCGCACGAGCACCTTGTAGCCCAAGTCCTTTGGGTTTGAACCACGCACTTCCACGGGCACATGCATTTTCTTCCAATCGGGGATGAGAATAGTCATGCCCTGGTAGGTGCCGGGTTCGTCGTGAGTGGCAAGAGTGCCCACAAAGGTCTCGCGAGCGCGAGAGATAATTTCCACGACGCGGCCAGCAGCGCGCGGCGGCATGCGTCCTGAGGGGTCGCGGTACTGTCCTGCAGGCTCAACGCGGACGATGTCGCCGTGGAGTGCGTGCAGGGTCCACTCGGGGGGAATGAGTAGGTCCTCGTCTTTTGTGGCCGTTTTTGCAGCACTACCGGTTGCGTCCGGGATGGTGAAAAAGCCCATGCCCTTGCGGGTCATGGTGATCGGCCCTTGGTAGGAGGTGGCTGTCGGCATTTCTTGCACTGTAGCCCCGTTACAAATCTATGTAAATAGAACGCAGACGGATAGCGGGCGCCCCGTATGCTGCGGAAGGGCAGTTTGTAACAGGGCTAGCACTATTAAAACTATTCTGCTATAGTCGGCTGCACATGTTGATGATTCGATTCCAGCGCATAGGCCGCACCAATGATCCGGCTTTTCGTATTTCCGTACTCGAGAAGGAGCGTGCCGCAAAGGCGGGCGCTATCGTGGAACAGGTCGGCACCTATAACCCGAAAACTAAAGCCCTTACGCTTAACGCGGAGAGCATCAAGGCGTGGATAGGGAAGGGTGCACAGCCAACTGATTCTGTGCACAATCTCTTGGTCTCCCAGGGCGTTATCGAGGGCAAGAAGCGTAACGTTCTTCCAAAGAAGACGGCACCCAAGAAAGAAGAGCCGGTTGCCATAGCGCCTATAGCAGAGGCGGCTGCCGAAGTACCGTCTCCTGCAGAGAAGGCTCCTGCAGCAGAGGCGGCACCAGAGGCACCAGCACAAGAAGTCTCTACTGAGGAGGTCTCGGCGTAGCGTCTGACGGCGCTTTGGCTTTGGGTCTGCGTTTTCCTAATCTATTACCTATGGAACCGGAAGTAGCTTTTCTCGAGTACGTAATAAAAGCCATCGTCGATCACCCCGACGATGTGCATATTGAGCGCACTGTGGACAACTTGGGCGTATTGCTGACGATGCGTGTGCACCCAGACGACATGGGCAAGGTCATTGGTAAGGGCGGAAAGCTCGCAAATGGCGCAATTCGCCCGCTCCTTACGGCGGTGGGCATGAAGCATAATGCGCGTGTGAGTTTGAAAATAAATGAGCCGGTCGGCGGCAAGCGTCTGACTGCGCAGGCAGGCGATCCTGAAGGGAAGACTATTGATCAGGTAATCGACGATTTGTCGGCATGAGTCGCAAGAGGCGGATGATTGGTGAGTACGGAATAATTTTTTACTAAAAATTTTCCTCCTGCTCGAGCCGTCGCTCTGCGCAGAGCCTCACCAATCATTCGCCTCTTGCACAGAAGAGGGTCAGAGTTTGATAAAAAGACGGTGCTATTTATGATTCGCTTTCACCTCATCACCCTTTTTGAAGACGCGTGCGACGCGTATCTTTCGGCTTCCATAGTGGGACGAGCGCGCACCGAAAAGAAGATGTCAATCTCTTATTTTTCCCCGCGTACCTTTGTGAGTAATCGTTGGGGCAAAGTAGATGAGCGCCCCTACGGCGGCGGCCCGGGTATGGTGATGCAGGCATTGCCTGTGGTGAAAGCTGTAGAGAAAGCCATTGGTCGCAAGCGCGGCAAGCGCGTGATTGTGTGGTTTCGCCCGGACGCTAAACAATTTAGCAACAAGGACGCAGACGCCCTGCTTGCCTACGACGACGTTGTGCTTGTGTGCGGGCGTTACGAGGGCATCGACGAGCGAGCTAAAAACATTTTGAAAACGATTGCACCGGTGAAAGAGTTTTCCGTAGGAGAGGCTGTGTATACTGGCGGCGAAATTCCAGCGCTTGCAATCGTCGACGCCGTTACGCGACGCATTCCAGGTGTGCTCGGCAAAGACGAGTCTGTGGAAGAACGGCGCGTCGCGTCTCATGCTGTGTATACACGTCCTGATGTCATAGTTCACAAAAAGAAGACCTATAAGGTGCCACCCGTCCTTAAGACTGGCAATCATGCAAAAATCGACTCCTGGCGATTGGACAAATAAGAATTTAAAAGTAGTGTTCAAGGTGGGTGTTCTACACAACCGTGGGGGTTTAAATGCTGCTAGAAAAAATCGATACGCTTGTGCTCGATCGAGTGTTTACTCCGTTTGCCTGGCGATTTGAACGGCTCACCGGCCGAACAAACTTTTTTCTTGCGTGGCTTTGCTTCGGTGTTGTCATGCTCACCGAGATACTTTCGCTGGGACTTAAGGCATCGTTGACACACGATCTAGAGATTATGGACATCTTTTTCGGGCCCTTACTCATAATTGCCCTTGCCTACCTACTTCACGTGGTATCCCATGAAGATGAGCGAGCCCAAAGGGGGTCGAGGGCAACAGGAACGCTCTCGTATCACTCAGTTGGTTCGATGAGGCTAACGATCGTTCTTGCCGCTTGTTTTAGCTCCGTTCAACTACTCGAGCAAATGCACGGATTTGCAAGCTTAATCACAGATCCAAAAGTGTTAGAGCAATGTGTCTGGTGCATAAACATCTGGACTTACCTCTGGGGCGCATACTTCATGAGTGTCAGACGTCCCCCATATGACTGGGGACGGAAAAAGAATAAAACTCTGTCCGAGCTTGTTATTATCGGAGCGAGCTGACACCGCGGGCGGGTCCTCATGGACCCGCCCGCCTTTGTATCCACAGACCCCTTGCGCTCAAAACGAGAGGTTGGTATAGTGTGGCTACCCAAAAACGAATGTGTAGCGGCGGGTAAGGGAGTATATACGGGCACAAAAAGACAGGCGCGAAACGCGAGAGCGGACTTTGTCCGTGCGTTTGCATTTCTATATTTAAAACCTTACTCACCTCACGCACATCCTCCACATGACGAAAAACGAAATCGTGCAGAAGACGTTCGGTGCCTTCCGGGCTCCCAAAGTAGCATTTCCTGACCTAGTGGGTCACCAGCGCGGCTCGTTCGACTGGCTTTTGAAAGAAGGGCTCGGCGAATTATTCAAAGAGTTTTCTCCGATTACCGACTACTCTGGCAAGAAGTTTGAACTGCAGATTGACGGGTTCGAACTTGGCGAACCAAAGTACGATGAAGATTTTGCGCGCGAGAACATGCGCACGTACGAGGCGCCGCTCAAGGTCTCGGTGAAGCTTATCAACAAGACGCTTGGTTCGGAGAAAACACAAGAGATGTTCCTCGCCGATGTGCCTATCATGACCCCGCACGGGTCTTTTGTCGTTTCTGGTGTGGAGCGCGCCATTGTGCCGCAGCTCGCCCGTTCCTTTGGCGCATTCTTTGTGTCAGAGCTCATTCGCGGCAAGCCGTATTTCGGTGCGAAGATAATTCCACTACGCGGCGTATGGATCGAGATCGACTCAGAGGCTGACGGTGCAATCTTTGTGAAAATTGACCGCAAGCGCAAATTCCCTATCACACAGCTGTTCACTGTTTTTGGAGCCGGTGTGGGTGAGGCTCTTTTGAAGCACTTTGCCGGCGACGAGCGAGCTCTCGCAGCTATTCAGGCAACGCTTGCGCATGACGAGGCAAAGTCCGTTGAAGATGCCTATATTGAAATCCACCGCCGCATGCGCGACGGCGACCTGGCGACGCCGGAAAACGCAAAGAACTTTGTGCAGTCCGTTTTCTCCGCTGAACGCTACGATTTGGGTCGCGTGGGACGTCACCGCCTGAACGCGCGTTTCGGATTGCCGGTAACTGAGAAGGCACTCGAGAAGCGCACACTCACGCTCGCAGACTTCACGCGTATCGTCTCGGAAATCACCAAGCTTAACGTTGATCCTTCCGCACGTCCGGACGACATCGACCACCTCGGTTTCCGTCGCGTGCGATTCGTCGGAGAACTCTTGCAGTCGCGCATGCGCGTTGGCATGAGCCGCATGAAGCGCAACATTCAGGATCGCATGTCTACTATTGAAAGCGAAACATCGCTCCCCGCTGCGCTCGTGAACCCGCGCCCCTTCCAGGCAGCGGTACGCGAGTTCTTCACGGCGAACCAACTTTCGCAGTTTATGGATCAGCAGAACATTCTCGCCGAGCTTGAAAACATGCGCACGTTCTCAGCACTCGGTCCCGGCGGACTTACAAGAGAGCGCGCAGGCTTTGAAGTGCGCGACGTGCACCCTTCCCACTACGGCAGGCTCTGCCCGATCCATACGCCAGAAGGACAGAACATTGGGCTTATTTTGCACATGGCGACGCACGCACGCACGAACGACTTCGGCGTGATCGAAACGCCCTATGCTCGCGTGAAGGACGGCAAGGTGACCGACGAAATCGTGTACTTGAATGCACTCGACGAAGAGCTTGAAACAATTGCACACGCCGCTACGCCACTTGACGATGCGGGCAACATTGTTGCAGCGACTCTCGAGGCACGCTTTAAGGGCGAGCCGATCATTGTCGCGAAAGATGCCGTGACGCTCATGGACGTTTCCACGTATCAAATGTTTTCCGTGGCGACAAACATGATTCCGTTTGTAAACCACGACGATGCGAACCGCGCACTCATGGGTTCTAACATGCAGAAGCAGGCTACGCCGGTACTTATTCCTGAGGCGCCGCTTGTAGCAACAGGTATTGAAGGCCACGCAGCACGCAGCACCGGGCGACTCGTTATTGCTGAAGAAGCAGGCGAAGTCATTCACGTTGATGCGCGCAAAATCACCGTGCAGGGCAAGGAAGGCAAGCCGAAAGACTACCGTCTGCAGGGGCTCACGCAGACAAATCAAAACTCTGCTTTCATGCAGCGTCCGTCGGTGCACATGGGCGACAGGGTGAAGAAGGGAGACGTGCTCGCTGATAACTCCTCGACGCAGGGCGGCCAACTAGCGCTTGGGCAGAACGTGCGCGTCGGCTTCATGAGTTGGAACGGCGCCAACTTCGAGGATGCCATCATCATCTCAGAGCGTCTCGTGCAGGAGTCGAAATTTACAACGGTACATATTGAAGACTTCGAGTGTGCTGTGCGCGACACCAAGCTCGGTCCCGAGACAACTACGCACGACATTCCAAACGTCGGCGAACTTCGTCTGAAGAACCTCGACGAGGAAGGAGTGATTCGTATCGGTGCAGAGGTGCGCCCGGGCGACATTCTGGTTGGAAAGGTGACGCCCAAAGGTGAGACACAGCTCACGCCGGAAGAGCGTCTGTTGCGTTCGATTTTCGGTGACAAAGCAAAGGACGTGAAGGACACCAGCATGCGCATGGAAGGCGGCAAGCGCGGACGCATCATCGGCGTGCGCGTCTTTAGCCGTGAAAAAGGCGATCAGCTGGAGACCGGCATTATCAAAAAGATAGTGGTGACTGTTGCGCAGGTGCGTAACGTAAACGTGGGCGACAAACTCGCCGGTCGTCACGGCAACAAGGGTGTTATCAGTCGCGTGCTTCCAGTAGAGGAGATGCCGTATGACAAAGACGGCAATCCTATCGACGTCATCCTCACGCCGTTCGGCGTGCCGAGCCGTATGAACTTGGGGCAAATCCTCGAACTCCACTTGGGCCTTGCCGCGCACACACTCGGGTACCAAGCCGTGGTGCCGCCGTTCTCCGGAGCGACTATTCAAGAAATCAGCAGCGAGCTTGAAACGGCTGGATTCTCGAAGAGTGGCAAGATGCAACTCTTTGACGGCTGCACGGGAGAGCCGTTTGCGCAGGAAGTGTCCGTTGGCTACATGTACATCTTGAAACTGCACCACATGGTGGAGGACAAGATCCACATGCGCTCCATTGGTCCCTACTCGCTTATTACGCAGCAGCCACTTGGCGGCAAGGCGCAAAACGGCGGTCAACGTTTTGGAGAAATGGAAGTGTGGGCACTGCTTGGGTACGGCGCCGCGTATACACTTCGAGAAATGCTTACCATCAAGTCAGACGACATTCAGGGTCGCTCGGCCGCCTTTGACGCAATCGTGAAAGGTGAACCAATCAGTCACACCGGCACGCCAGCATCTTTTGCCGTGCTTACCAACCAGATTCGCGGTCTTGCGCTTGACGTGGAGCCACTCACGCTTCCAAGCGAAAGCGACGCACCCCTACATTAACCGCACTTCACGAAACTACTATGGCACCAACACCGCGCAAACCGTTTCCTGCTCGCGACGCCTGGAATGGCCTTCGCCTCGCCCTGGCTTCTCCAGAGCGTATTCTCGCGTGGAGTAGCGGCGAAGTAACCAAGCCCGAGACGATTAACTACCGCACACAGCGCTCTGAGAAGCACGGCCTTTTTGATGAAAAAATCTTCGGCCCGGAGAAAGACTACGAGTGTTATTGCGGTAAATACAAAGGTATCCGCTACAAGGGCATTGTGTGTGACAAATGCGGCGTCGAAATCACGCGCTCCATCGTGCGAAGAGAGCGCATGGGCCACATCGAGCTGTGCACGCCGGTAGCACACATCTGGTTCTTGCGTTCTGTGCCAAGCCGCATGGCGCTCGTGCTCGGCACTTCTGCCGCTGACATTGAAAAGGTGGTTTACTTCGCAGGACACATCATCACCAAGGTGCACGAAGAAGAAAAGAAGCACTTGCTCGGCGAACTTGAGAGCGAGTACAAGTCGAAATACAAATCAGCCGCTACCGACAAAGAGCGCGACGCGCTCAAGGAGCGCATGACGCCAGCGAAATCTGAGATTGAGGGTGTCGTTGTTGGCAAAGTGCTCGATGAAATGGAGTACCACCGCTACTCGGTAAAGTACGGCGGTCTTTTCGAGGCGCGTATTGGTGCGGAGGCAATCTACGATATCTTCCGCTCCGTTGATTTGAAGAAGCTCGAGAGTGAACTCGAAGCACGCTATGAGAAGGCTGGCGCAGCTGAACGCGAGAAGCTTGCGAAGCGTCTCTCGCTCATTGCAGGATTTATTGCTGCGGGCATCCGCCCAGAGTGGCTCTTCCTCACGCGCATTCCAGTGATTCCACCAGCACTGCGCCCTATGGTGGCCCTTGAGGGCGGCCGTCACGCAACGAGCGACCTCAACGATCTCTACCGTCGCGTCATCAACCGCAACAATCGTCTGAAGAAGCTCATCGACATCCACGCGCCTGAAGTGATTCTGCGAAACGAGAAGCGCATTTTGCAGGAAGCGGTAGATGCACTGCTCGACAACTCAATCCGCAAGGGAGGTGCCTCAGCGGGTGCACTCACCCCAGCGCAGCGCCGCCCGCTCAAGAGTCTTGCGGACTACTTGAAGGGTAAGCAAGGGTACTTCCGTCAGAACTTGCTCGGTAAGCGCGTGGACTACTCAGGTCGCTCAGTGATTGTGGTGGGACCAGACCTGGAGCTCGACGAGTGCGGTCTCCCTAAGCACATGGCACTCGAGCTGTTCCGTCCCTTTGTTATCGCTGGCCTTTTGGAGCGCGAGCTTGCGTTCAACATCCGCGGCGCAGGGCGCTTGATTGAGGACGGCGTGAGCGAGGTGTGGGAAATTCTCGAAGAAGCCATTGAAGGAAAGCATGTGCTTCTGAACCGCGCGCCGACGCTGCACCGCCAAGGTATTCAGGCCTTTCGCCCACGACTCATTGAGGGCGACGCTATTCGCCTCCACCCACTCGTGTGCCAGGCCTTTAACGCAGACTTCGACGGTGACCAGATGGCAGTCCATGTGCCGCTTTCAGAA
The DNA here is from genome assembly GCA_964415875.1 of uncultured Candidatus Saccharibacteria bacterium. Classification (GTDB taxonomy): domain Bacteria; phylum Patescibacteriota; class Minisyncoccia; order Phycocordibacterales; family Phycocordibacteraceae; genus C7867-001. Next base: position 33,020 of record CAYQCB010000001.1, on the reverse strand, counting down.
GAGGCGCAATGGGAAGCAGCAAACATCATGAGCGCCAACAAGAACATCTTGAAGCCGGGAAGTGGCGCACCGGTGGTCTCTACGTCGCACGATATTGCGCTCGGCGTCTACTGGCTTACGCGGGTGATTGACGACAGCAAAGGCGCTGGAGATTATTTTTCCTCGCCTAACAGCGCTATTCTTGCCTATGACTACGGTGCTCTCGGTTTGCGCGCTCCAATGCACGTGTTGCCGAGTCCGGGAAAGGAAAAGTACGCACAGTTTGACGGCAAGATTTTTGAGACAACGGTCGGACGACTCTTGCTCAACACCGTGCTGCCACAGGACTATCCGTATGTGAACGATGCCATCACCAAGAAAGTGCTTGGTCGCATTGTGAACGAGTGTATTACTCGGTACGGTCTTGCTGCTGTGCCAGGCATTGTGAACCGCGTTAAGCGATTCGGATTCGAGTACGCTACACGCTCGGGCGTTACGTGGTCACTCTCAGACATTTCTGTGCCAGCGGAGAAAAAGGAAATTCTGGCAGGAGCGCGCGAACGCGCCACGCGACTCGAGGCAGACTACCAGGCCGGACTGCTCTCCAACGACGAGAAGCACCGCATGGCTGTGGAGCTTTGGCAGGGTGCAAAGCAGGAAGTAGAGCGTGCTATTGAGGCAGGCCTTGACCCCATGAGCCCAGTAACGGACATCATCCGCTCCGGCGCACGCGGGTCTATCAGCAACCTCTCGCAGATGATCGGCATGAAGGGTCTCATTCAGAACACGGCCGGTGAGACGATTGAGGTGCCAGTGACCTCGTCAATGATGGAGGGCTTGAATCCGGTGGAGTACTTCATGAGTAGCCACGGTTCGCGCAAAGGGCTTGCTGACACGGCGCTCGGTACGGCGAAAGCGGGGTACCTCACGCGTCGTCTCTTTGACGTGGCTCAGGACTCGATCGTGATTGAGCACGATTGCACCACGAAGCGTGGTGTGAAAATCGGCCGCGTAAGCGCCTCGGGCGTGCAGGTAGATTACGCAGAAGCGCTGACGGGCCGCGTGCTCGCTGAGGACGCAAAGGACATGGACGGCATTGTGCTCTTCAAGCGCGGTGCGTACCTCACGCGCGCCGACGCAGAAGTGCTCGCTGCTTCTACGGTAGAAGGGGTCGTAGCTCGTTCTCCAATGACTTGCGAGACTCGGTATGGCGTGTGCCAGACCTGCTACGGTATGGACCTTACGTCGCAGGAGATGATTGATCTCGGCGAAGCAGTGGGAACGGTGGCGGCGCAAGCAATCGGCGAGCCGGGTACGCAGCTCACGATGCGCACCTTCCACGCGGGCGGTGTGGCGTCGGTGGGCGGTGACATTACGAGCGGTCTGCCGCGCGTTGAGGAACTTTTCGAGAAGCGCTCTCCAAAGAACCCGGCCGTCATCTCTAAGTCAGACGGTCTCGTTACCGACATCAAGGAAGCCGGCAAGGAGAAGGTTATCGTCGTTGCGCCTATGGCTGGTCAAGGAAAGAAAGACGGCTCTTCGTACGAATACCTTGCACCGTATCCGCGCGTGCCATTGGTAAAAGAAGGTGATGCTGTTGTGCGCGGGCAGATTATCACTGACGGCTCTGTTGACCTCGATGATCTTTTTGAGTATGCAGGACGTGCTGCTGTGCAGGAATACATCATTGCTGAAATCGCTAAGGTGTACGAACTGCAGGGTGCACCAGTCTCGCGCAAACACCTCGAAGTGGTAGTGAAGCAAATGTTCAGTCGCGTGAAAGTCACCGACGCCGGAGACACTGAGTTTTCGGTGGGCGATTCGCTCGAAGACTGGGAATTTGCGCAGGCAATCAAAGACATGGAGGAAGCAGGAAAGTTGCCGCCAAAGGCTCGTGAAGTGGTGCTTGGCATCAAGGAAAGCGCCCTTTCTCGCCGCTCATTCCTCTCAGCCGCCTCATTTGAGCAGACGACGAAGATTCTCATTAACGCAGCGCTTAAGGGTTCGGTTGACCGGCTGCGCGGCTTGAAGGAGAACGTGATCCTGGGCCGGCTTATCCCAGCGGGTACGGGCTTCGTGGGCAGCAAGAAGCAAGCAATGATTGCGCAGTTGCAGCGGGAGCGCCCGGCGCCCGTGCACTCCGAAGAGCGTGCAAGTTACGCGGCGCGTACGCAAAACGCGGGGCAGTCTTAATTCATGAAGGGAGATACGGTCGCACAAATCAAAGACCGCCTCTCCATTGAAGCCGTAATACGACCCTACGTTCCACTTACACGCAGAGGCAGGTCCCTTGTCGGACTGTGTCCTTTCCACAAGGAGAAGTCGCCGTCGTTTCATGTGTCGAGCGAGCGGGGCAGCTACCACTGCTTTGGATGCAATGAGAGCGGCGACATGTTCTCCTTTGTACAGAAGATAGAGGGCGTAGACTTCAAAGAGGCGCTGAAGCAACTTGCCGAGAAGGCAGGTGTACCGCTTGAATACTCGGCTGACGTCTCTGCGCTGCGCACGCGGCAGGATCGTCTGCGCCTTGCCATGCAAAAGGCCTCAGCATGGTATGCGGGCAATCTTCCGGGAAGCGCTGCCCACGCGTACGCGCTCTCGCGCAAACTCTCTGAAGAGACGATCAAAGGCTGGGGACTCGGGTACGCTCCTGATTCGTGGCGCTCACTGCTCGAAGCACTGTCTTCCGAAGGTTTTACCGTTGCGGAATTAATTGCCGCCGGGCTCATAAAAGAAGCCGACGGCAAGCCAGGGACGTACTACGATCGGTTCCGAAATCGTCTTATCTTTCCTATTCACGACAGTGCTGGCCGCGTTGTGGCGTTTACTGGCCGCGCGCTTTCAAGCGAAGATCCGGCAAAGTACCTGAACTCGCCAGAGACCGAGCTCTATCACAAGTCTGAACTGCTTTTCGGCCTGGATCGCGCAAAGGAGGCGATTCGCACGCGTCGCTATGCGCTGCTTGTGGAGGGGCAGATGGACGTCATTCATGCGCATCAGGCGGGATTCAAAAATGCCGTAGCGCTCTCGGGTACTGCGCTTAGCGCTCGACACGTAGCGCTTCTGAAGCGCTACAGTGAGAACCTCATGCTCATGCTTGATGCTGACCCGGCTGGTTTGGGTGCCACAGCAAAGGCCGCAGTGCTTTCCCTCAGCGAAGGATTGAAGGTGAAGGCAGTGCAGTTGCCGCACGGAAAAGACCCGGCAGACTTGCTTAGTGAGGACCCCAAAGCGTTTGCTCTCTGCCTGCAGGGCGCAAAGCCGGTGGTTGAGTTCTTCCTCGCTGTGCTTTCTGCACAGGAACATGACTCTCACCGTCTGCTGTCGCTCTCAGAACGCATTGTCTTGCCGCTCATTCGCGCCATTTCGAGCCCCATGGAGCGTGAGCACTTTGCCACTGCGGCGGCGCGCACGCTCGGGCTCTCAGTTGAGTCGGTGCGCGAATCGCTTAAGCGGCTGCCTCAGGCATCTCCAGCTGTAGAAACGCCTATGGCCGTACCTGCTCGCAAGAGCGTTGATCCCCATCAGCATCGTGCTGAGCAGGTGCTCGCCGTTCTCCACGTTTATAAAGGAACGACGCTTGCGCAGCGCGTAAAAGCAGAGTATCTTCGAATTACTGAGGCGTCGAGTCTACCTGAAGAGGTACCTTCTGAGTCAGTGCTTTTTGAGACAGAAGATATCTTTGGTGAGGCCCCGGACACTCATGCCGCAGATGATTTGCTTCGCGCGTTTGAAGAAACGCTGGTACGTCGCGCGTATCAAGAAGCAGTACAGCAGTTGCGTAGAGCCGAGTCAGATGGCTCTCCGGTGCAGATCGAGTTGGCGGAGGCACGCTGTCAAACTATAGCCGCTCGCCTCGCAAGCCTTACCCACTGATTGCGACTCATCTTATACTCATGGCAAAAACATCTCCAAAAAGGAAAAGTGCTGCAAAGACGCCCGTTAAAAAAACGGTCGCTAAAAAAGCTGCTCCTGCAAAGAAGCAGGCACAGAAAGCTGCAAGCGTGACACGCGGCAAGGTCACGGCGAAGCGCGTGGTACGCGCAGCCGCAAGCGTGTCTAAGTCAAAAGCTTCGTCGCAGAAAAAGGAGTCGGCCGAGATTCTTATTGAAAAGGGAAAGGAACGCGGCTACGTTACCTACAGTGAAATTTTAAAATCATTTCCTCACGTTGAAGACGATGTGAATTTTCTCGAGTCGCTCTACGAGCGGCTTGCCACCGCTGGTGTGGACGTGCTCGAAGGCGGCATGCTCGAAGACACTGCTGACGAATACCTCGCGACGCGCAACATTAAAGACCGCCACTCAACGGGCTACGATTCTATCCAGATTTATCTACGTGAGATAGGGCAGTACCCGCTCCTCACGGCAGCCGAGGAACGTGAGCTTGCAAAGCGCATCGAGAAGAGTGACGCTGAGGCGCGCAACATTCTCGCACGCAGCAACCTGCGGCTCGTGGTTTCCATTGCAAAGAAGTACGTTGGCCGTTCTGCCGACCTCACGCTCCTTGACTTGATTCAAGAAGGGAACATTGGTCTTTTCCGCGCCGTCGACAAGTTTGATTGGAAGAAGGGCTATAAGTTTTCTACGTATGCTACGTGGTGGATTCGCCAGGCCATTACTCGCGCGCTCGCTGACCAGTCGCGCACGATTCGCATACCAGTGCACATGGTAGAGACCATTGCGAAATACAAACAGATTTCGCGTCGTCTCTCGCAGGCGCTTGGTCGCGATCCTCAGCCAGAGGAGATTGCCGTTGAAATGGGCGTTGAACCGGAGAAGATTTACCAAATAGAAAAAATCAACCAGGACACGCTTTCTCTTGAGAACCCAGTAGGACGAGACGACGACGAAACATCAACGCTCGGTGATTTTATTGCTGACGACCGCATTCCGTCACCCATCCAGGAATCGTCGGAGCGTATCTTGGGCGAGCAGGTGCGAGCAATTCTTGAAGACCTTTCACCCAAGGAGCGTAAGATTCTTGAAATGCGTCACGGCCTTATGGACGGTATTTATCACACGCTCGAAGAAGTGGGAAAGAAGTTTGGGGTCACGCGCGAGCGCATCCGCCAAATTGAAGCAAAGGCGTTGGAGAAAATCCGCACCCACGACCGCGCGCGCCATCTGAAGAGTTATTAAGCGAAGCACTGCAAAAGAAAACCGCCCCACTAAGACCAGAGCGGTCTTCTTTGTGGGACGGTTGCTCACAAGTTACCGGAAACTATCCGCCGTAGCTCTGCCGCTTGTTTTCGACAAACGGCCCGGTTTGCATCCAGGAGCTCCTTAAGGAATGAGTCTCCGGCGAGGAGTGCTCCCTGGAGCGTCACCAGCATACCAGCTGAGGTGTATACGGCCGGGTCGGTACTGCTCATGCAGTCAGCAACGAGGGCAGCTAGCTGTTCGATGAAGCGGTCTCTATCCATATCCTGTCTCCTTATGTAATCAAGAACTGGTTTGCGCTGGGTGCGTGCTACTACGATTATATAATAATGTCAAATTTTGAATATCTATACGCCTCGTGCGGTACACTGGAGTGTAATGCCAGACACAGCCGTTTTTGACAGTGCGTACGCCTCGCTGAACGCCGAGCAAAAGAAGGCTGTGGACACGGTTGAAGGACCAGTCGTAGTGAGCGCTGGCCCAGGCACAGGGAAGACGCACGTGCTCACGCTCCGGATTGCAAACATCCTCGCCAAGACGCAGGCGCGCGCTGACGCCGTGCTCGCCCTCACCTTTACCGACTCGGCTGTGCGCACTATGCGTCGGCGCCTTACTCAAATCATTGGCGAAGAGGTGGCGCGTAAAGTGACCATCACCACCTTTCACGGGTTCGCTGAGCTCGTGCGCGCTGAGTACGCACGTTCGTTTTCTGAAACGGCGAACTTCCGGGTAATGGGTGACGTTGAGGGTTGGCTGCTTATGCGAGAGGCGCTTGAACGATCTGCGGTTGATCTTCTGCGTCCGGCGAAGGCGCCGTATACGTATGTGCGTGAACTGCGTTCGCTCTACGACACGCTGACGCGCGAAGCCGTCTCGCTCGAGGCGTACCGAGCATGGGGTGTGCAAGAAGCAGCGTTGACCGCCTCTGACGAGTCACTGCTCTACAAGCGAGGCGCACAAGCAGGCACGCTCACGAAGGCGGGTCAGGAAAAGGTAGCTCGCTTTGAAAAAGTTGAAGAAGCTGCCCGAGTGCTTGAAGCGTACGATGCGTTAAAACGCGAGCGCAGCGTCATTGATTTTGCTGGACTGCTTTCAGACACGATCGCACGTATTGCTTCTGATGAGAGCTTGCGCAGCGATTTGCAGGAACGCTACCAGTACATCCTTGCTGACGAGCACCAGGATGCCAATGCGCTCCAACACAAGCTTCTGGAACTCTTTGCCATTGATGATTACCCGAATCTGTTTGTGGTGGGAGATGATAAACAGGCAATTTATCGCTTTCAAGGTGCCGAGGCAGGTGCATTTGAGTCGTTTGAGAAGCGGTTCCCTCGTGCGGTAAAAATTTCGCTCGCCTCATCATTTCGCTCCTATCAGCGCGTGCTTGATACTGCGCACACCATTGTGGCGTCTACCGGGACTCACGTGGAATTGTCAGCCACGCGCGGGGAGGGTGGCAGCGTCTCACTTCTGGTGGCAGACGATCCGCTCGACGAACGCGCGCGCATTGCAGAGCTTGCACACTCGCTTGTCGCCAGCGGGGTGGCGCCACACGACATTGCCGTCATTACGCGTACCAACGAAACGGCGACTGTCTTTGCGGACGCGCTTTCCGCGCGCGCCTTACCGGTACTGCGTGCGGGAGACGTGTCGCTCACGGCGCGGCCGCTCATGCGCGCACTCATCGCACTCATGGAGTACGTGGGGGATCCTACACACAATGGCCCTCTGCGCATTGCACTGCTCGCGCCGTGGTGGAACGAGCCGACGGTTGAGCTGCTTACGTTTCTACGCACGACGAATGACCGTGAATTCACCGCGCGACTGTCTGAAGCGCATCCTAAAACAGCAGCAATCATTCAGGCGTGTATTGCCTACAGCTTGACGGCGTCCCCAGTCGCTGTCTTCTCCTACATTTTTAGCGAGAGCGGCGCCCGCGACTATCTCTTGAGCCACGCAGAGACACTCGAAGACATTTCTCTGGTGCGCAAGCTGGTCATGCATTTGGAAGAAGCGACCTATGGCGTACGAGCGTCTACGTTTGCTGAGGCAGTAAGTGCTTTGTTGACGGCGCGGGCCGAGGGTCTCTCTCCGGTAAAGGTTGCCGTCACTGAGCGCGAGGGTTGCATAACGGTGATTACGGCGCACAAGGCCAAGGGCATGGAATTTCAATACGTGATCATTCCAGAGTGTACTGAGACCGTATGGGAAAAGGGAGGACGCGGCTCTGTCATCCCGTCGCCATTTGAACAAAAACAGTCGCTTGATGATGCTCGCCGGCTTCTGTACGTGGCCCTCACGCGCGCCAAGGACCAAGTATATGTTTCCTATGCGAAAGAATCTGCCGACGGCCGCGACCGGCTTTTGACGGCACTGTTGCCGGCCGACCTTCCTCGAGCAGACCTCCAGGGTGAGGCACTTCCCGTACTCCACACCACTATCCGTGCAAGCGAGTTGGTGCGTACTTTGACACATGAGTATCTCTCGAGCGGGCGTCTTTCGCCCTCAGCAATTAATGAGTACTTAGAGTCGCCCGCCACATTCTTTGCGCGTCGCGTGTTGCGAGTGAGTGAGCCACCGGCAGGCGCACTTGTGTACGGCACGGCCGTGCATGCGGCACTCGCTGCCTACTTTTTGAAAGAATCTGCGGATGCAGTGCGTAACGCTTTTGAACGCGTCTTTGCGCGTTCGCTACTCACGCGAGACGCCACCTTCGAAAAGCTCCGCTCCGAAGCGTGGAGTGCTTTTCTTGCCGCACAGGGCGCGCTCGACACCTTGGGAGAGAATGTGCACGTGGAGTATGCGGCAAGTGCGTCGCGCGAGGTTGATGGAGAGCTTGTGCAGTTTGGCGGAAAAATAGATGCCGTCTTTCGCACGAACGACGGGTTGGTGCTTGCAGACTTTAAGACCGGCAGCTCTGTTTCTGCAAAGAATGAGTCCTACACACGCCAGCTCGCTCTTTATGCTCAAATGCTCTCGGACATGCAGGAAGGCGTGGACCGTGCGTTGTTGCTCGGCATTTCTGAGGCTGGCCTTAAAGAGGTTCAGGTTCCCATCGGGAAAGCAGAGCGTGAGAAGGCGCTTTCTGAGTTTGACGACGTGGTACGCGAGCTTCGCAGCGGCGAGTGGAGAACGGGAAGTGCATCAGAGTATGATGCTGTGCTCGCGCTGCTCAAGCGCTAGCGTGCTTTTGAAAGTGCTGTGTCCACGAGCTCCTTTACGGCGTCATACGAGTATGCGCCATCCATCACGACAGGAGAGTGCCCCGCCACCAGTATGAGCGAGTAGGGTGTTCCGGTGGCGCCTGCACTGTGTGCATTTTTCGCATCGGCGGCAATACGCGCGTCCATGGTGGAAGAGGAGGTAGCGAGGCACTGCGCGAAAGCACTGCTAGTGATGCCGGCATTTGCCGCTAACGTGCCGTACTGTGACGGGTCAACTGGTTGATTTTCAAAAAGTTGCTTGTCGAAAGCCCAGAAGGCATCGTTACCCCCGACGGCGGCCGCGCACTCGGCTGCTTCGGCGTGGCGCATGGCGTTTGGATGCATCTCGGTGAGGGGGAAGTGGCGAAACACCCACGAGACATTGCCGGTTGCGCCTTCGTTGGCGATGATTTGCCGGAGCGTCTCGTCAAAGGTTTTGCAGTAGGTGCAATCGTAGTCTGAGTACTCGACGATCGTTACGGGCGCTGCAGGGTTGCCGAAAATGTGATCAGCACTTGATACTGGACGCACGAGGGAGGGGTCACCGTTCACCTTGCGCGATGCGGCCATCTCGCTCGAGACGGTCAGGTAGACTGCTCCCGCGAGAATACAGCCAGCAAGCACGATAGCAATCGGTATGGTGCGTGGCTGCGTCATAATGAAAGCGCGTGGGTGAGCGTTGCTGTCGTCTGGGATTCGCCCCAGTCGCTCGTATCGATTTTAATATCACGAATGTCGCGCAAATCTTTAAATTTCAAAACACCGTGGTCGCGCGCGTACTCAAAAAGCTCCCGGGTGATACGCACGTCCTCAATGCAGTACTCGCGTACCTTGTCTACGAGCCCTGCCTGCCACCACTCGACTGACTTCAATCCGTCGCCTTTCTTTTTCTTGCCGAGCGTTGCTTCAGCAAGCGATTGGAGGCGAATGCGCCGTCCAAGCCCTTTTTGAACTTCAACGAGCAAGTCGAGCGAGCGCACGTGTGAAAGGTCACCCGGGTAGTACCGGTTCAGGAGGGGAATGTCGAAGTTGTCAGAGTTAAAGCCAATGAGCATGGTGGAACGCTCTATGAGCGGCCAGAGCTTCGGTAACTCTTCTTTGATATAGGACGAGTAGGAATCGGTCGCGGAGTCGTAGACACCTACGAGCGCCAGCTCAAGCCGGTCGAGGTCCGCGCGGGCAAGTCCGGGGAAGGTGTTGGCAGTTTCAATATCAAAGACGATGTAACTCATTATGTTAGGCAACAAACTTCGCAACCAGGTCGACCGAGGTACCAGTCTCTTCTCCGGTTGCCAGTGTTTTAATGCGAACGCTGTTGTTCGCAATTTCATCAGCACCATAGGCGCTAAAGTAAGGAATACCGTGCTTCACGGCGTCTTTAATCTGATCACCCAGGCTTTTATTAGTGAGGTTCACAAAGACGCGTGTGCCAACGCTGCGCAGTTTTTGTGCAAACGCTTGTGCAGAGGGAATGTCGCTTGCTGTAGGCGTGCCCAGGTAGAGTTGGGGTCGCCCGCCGCTCGCGTCCGGCAAGATGCCGTGCGTTTCAAGAAAGTCTGAGAGTGTGACGTCACCCATGCCAAACCCGACGGCAGGAATAGGGTCGCCGCCAAAGAGTGCTACCAGGCCGTCGTAGCGCCCACCACCGAAGAGCGAGCGCGTATTTGCGCTGTCAGTGTCAAAGACTTCAAACACCATGCCGGTGTAGTAGTCGAAACCGCGCGTCACGCTTGGGTCAAAGACGGCGTTCGTGACGCCGCGCGCCAGGAGCGCAGCGAGTTGATCCAGGACAACTTTTTTCTCAGCGGCGACTTGCGGAGACTCGCTCGCGTCTTCGATGAGTGCAAGCGGATCTTTCTCCGTGATGGCGCTTACTGCTGCCGCAAACTCGTCGCCCTGCATTTTGTTCTTCCGGTCCAGAAGGCGAATGTAGTCGCGCACGCCGTCACGCGAAAGCCCCGCAGCTTCGCACGCTGCGTTAAGGAGTGTGCGCGAGTTTACGCGAATACTGAAATCGCTGTCTTTTGCCCCGAACGACTTCAAAATGGCTGCGGCAATGATCAGAATTTCTGTATCGGCTTCGCCCGCAGGGAGTCCCACTAGGTCCACGTTCAGCTGGTAGTGCTCACGCAAGCGCCCGCGCTGCGGCCGCTCGTAGCGAAACACGTTTGGCGTCGAAAACCAGCGAAGCGGAAAAGCGAGCTCGCGACGTTTGCCGGCTACCATGCGGGCCAGAGTCGGCGTCATCTCGGGGCGTAGCGTTACGCGTCGCTCGCCTCGGTCGGTGAAGGTGTAGGTCTGTTCGCGTACGATTTCGTCGGAGGTTTTTGACTCGTAGAGCTCAGAGCGCTCCAGCGGCGAAGCAGCGTAGCTCTCGTAGCCCCAGAGTACGAGCGTCTCTCTGATGCGAGCAAAGATGGCCTCATGACGAGCCCAATCCTGCGGGTAAAAGTCGCGCACGCCCTTGTAGGGCTCTGTTGAAAGCGGTTCTGCCATATAGGCAGATTGTATCAGACTCCCTCTTCTGTGGCAGGTGCAGAGATGCTCCGCAAAATGAGGTCGCGCATGTGCTCTGGCTCTGGTATGCCGCGCATGTGAAATTCGTCTACAGCCCCAGCGCTCTGTACGGTGATGCCGCCAATACCGAGCAGGGATTCAAGGATGCCAGAGACGTTGGTGGTGACGTCTTGGACACGGCTGAGCATGAGGCTCGAGACCTTCCGCGAGAAGTAACTACGTTGGGTGATGTCGACGATGCGTTGGTTGGTGAGTACCCACAAGTTTAGGTAGTAACGAGTGAAGGAGCCCCACGCAGCCGTCCACACGACGAGAAGCCACACGCCGAGCGCAATACGGAAGAGTGGTTCGTGGTAACTAACGATTCTGGTGAGAGGTGCGGAGACAGCAAAGGCAGAGAGCAGATTAGGCAGTGTGAAAGGAATCACTGCGAGGATTGCATAGGGGAGAAGACCTGCGGCAAAAATAAACCAGTGCTTGCGCGCCGTGCGGATAATTTTTTCACCAGGCTCGAGTTCAAATTCAGGCATATGATTATTTTAAGAACAGGATTCCCGAAAGCGTATAGACGGCGAGCACAAAGGAAACGAAGAGGTGTAGCGCGATAGCCGGGAAGGCAACTGCCGAGGCATGCGAATATTTAAACCAGTGGTACACCGCGATGAGTGTATACACGCTCCAAAAGAAAAAAACAGCAAAAAGAAACCAGGCAACGAGCGCTCCTGTGGAGAGCATGTGCGCGGGGAGAAAGGAAAGCAGTAACGCCGGCGGCGCAAAGGGCTGGAGCGGCGTCGAGGGCATTAGGGAAATGATACCACCAGCACTCTCTGCACACCGTACTGGTCGTTACGGACTTCTGTGGAGAATCCTTGGGCGCTAAAGAGTGCTGCAGCAACATCTGCGTGGGCACTGTCACACTCGATCCACGCACTACCTCTTTCTGTGAGGTGTGCGGGTAGCTCGAGAGCGATGCGGCGAATGAGGTCGAGTCCTTCGCTGCCCGAGAAAAGTGCAGCAGGTGGCTCAAAGTCCGCAACACTCTTTTCAAGAGAGCGTGCAGTAGGGATGTAGGGCGGGTTGCACGCAATCACGTCGAAGCGGCGGTTGGCAAGTGGTGCGAATAAGTCACCGACAACAATCTCTGCTCTGTCCGAATCAAGGTTGTTTTCTCGAATGTTTTTAATGATGGTTTCTTTGTGCGCAGGCTCAATTTCCGCAAAGGTCACGTGTGCGTCCGGTAACGTTTTGAGAGCAGCACAGCCGATGGCGCCAGAGCCGGCGCAGAGGTCGAGAAAGGTAAGGGGAGCACCACTGGCGTGATTTCTGAGTACGGAATAGTTTTTTGCTAAAAACTTTCCTCCTGCTCGGCCCGTCGGCCTGCGCAGAGCCTCAGAAATCGCACCTGTGGTGCTCTGGGGGGTGAGAGTGGTAATGAGTTGCTCCGTCCACCACTCGGTCTCGCTGCGGGGAATGAGCGGGTGGGAGTCGAGGTACACCGTGAGCCCGAGAAAGGGCTGTGAGCCAATCACATAGGCCACCGGCTCGCCAAGGGCGAGCCGGCCTTTGTCTGACTCAAACGCCGCGCCTGGCGTCCCTCCATATTTCTCCTCCAGCACCCACTGCTCGTCTTTGGTCATATCCCGAGTTCACCACGTCCGAGGGATAATAACAACCACTCCTCAGCAAGGTACAATGACTGTGTGAATACTTGTATTTTTTGCAGTATAGCTACAGAGAATATCCCGCATCATGAAATATGGTGGCGTAACGAAACATGCTTAGCGTTTCTGGACGCTTCACCGGCACAGCAAGGACATACGCTGGTGATTCCTCGTACTCATTCTGAAAATATTCTTGATCTTTCGGAGAAAGAATACATCGAACTTATGACAAGCGTTCGAACTGTAGCTGAAAAAATGCGAAGGTTCTTCGGCGTACCTAGAGTGGCGATAGTTGTCGAAGGTGCGAGTGTGGCGCATACACACGTGCATTTAATTCCAGTCCATAAAGCTGGCGACCTTGGTGTATTTCCAAAATATCAAATGGAGCCAGGAGCATTTGAAAAGCTGGGTCGCGAACTGCGAGACAGTGCGTAAATGGCACGCATTGTATTTTTAGTGTAACGCGAGGGCTGGTAACACAGTCTTCAATAAAAAACCGCCCCACTCTGTGACACAGAGGGGGCGGTTCTTTTGGGCGAGAGTGCAGTCTCAAGGGTCATCGGCTCGCGAGCAGTTCTTTGGCGAGCTTTTTGCGAAGTGCTGCTACAAAATCACTTTGGCTGTCGGCGTCCAGAACAACTTCCAGAAAAGCGCCCCGGCCGCCTATGATTTCTTCGCGGTAGAACTGCACTACCGGGACTGAGTCTCTGCTGCCCGAGGCCAGCTCAATGTCGTTCGGAACGATTAATGCAAGCCCGTTTACGGTAACGTCCCGAGCCACAAGCTGGTCGCGCACCTCAGCAGTTGAGACGACGCGTCCATTGCAGTGGTAGTCCACGTCCGACCCGCCGTCGCCAGAGATGTCAGTGACCAGTTTTAATGCTCTGTGTGGCGCCGAAGCAAATTGCTCTCCCGCAAAAGCGAGCGCTGCAGCAGGGCAGGTGTTTCCATCAAACGGCCGTCGCACACCGCTAAATTTTTTGGCAAAGGCCTTGGCTGAAGCGCTGTCGGTAATCGTCGTCCAACCAATGATCGTTTTTTGTGAAGAGCACCCCGCCCAGACAAAGGCAGTGACATCGATTGCGCCATACACTCCAGTCGCAACGAGCTCTGCAATCTTGGCGTCCATAAACGCCTGTGCGTAACCGCTCATCTGCAGATTCCAACGTCCTTCAGAAATGCTGCTCGACACGTCAATGGCGAGCACAAGCGATACGTCAACTTTTCGCGTCTCGTCTGCCGTTACAGGAAGAGAAAGACACAGCACAACAAGCGTAGCGGCGATAAGCATGAGCACGTGGCGCATAGCGAACCTCCTCTTGTTGAAGTGGGTTCAGCATCCGAGGTTTTTATAGCACGTGCTGGTGCTCGTGTCAGGTTTGGAGAGTGTTCCGCTCCAATTCGTATCGCATCGGTGTTTTGCTATACTGCCTTCATGAGGATTAATCTGTGGTACTTGGTACTGTCGGTATTTTATATAGTGCTTGCCGTCACGGGTTATAACTGGCTAATTTCTGAAAACCGCCTCGCAGCGTTCATTCCGCTCACGGACTTCATACTTATGGCGCTTGCGATCATGCGTTTAACTCGGCTCTTTACGTATGACGCCATCACAGCGTTTGTGCGCGACTGGTTTGCTGGCGCAGACCCATTGTCGCTTCGAGGTGCACTCGGCACGCTCGTTAACTGTCCGTGGTGCACCGGACTGTGGTTTTCGCTTGTAGTTGTTTTCTGTTACTTCGTGGCGCCGATAGCGTGGTATGCCATTCTTGTCCTCGCACTCTCATCGCTTGCGTCATTTTTCCAGATTTTGGCCAATTTGATTGGCTGGAGTGCCGAGGCAAAGAAACGGGAAGTCACGCGTCTTTCTTGAGTGGGGCGGTACGATACCGGGAATACAAAAGGGCCGCGCTTACGCGCGGCCCTTTTGTATTCCCGGCGAGGGGATTAGTAACCGCCGCGGCCGTAGCCGCCGCCGAAACCACCGCGATCGTTTCCACGATCACCGCCTCCGAAACCGCCTTCACGGCGAGGAGGGCGATCACCCTGTGGGCGTGCGAAGGAGACCGAGAGCGTGCGCCCATCGAGGTCCTTACCGTCCCAACGGTCGATTGCCGCCTGAGCCTCTGCTTCAGAGGCCATCTCGACGAAACCGAAACCGCGTGAGCGGCCCGTCATGCGATCGCTGATAATGCTTGCGGAGACAACTGCGCCAGCCTCTTCAAAGGCCTTCTTCAGATCGTCTTCCGTCGAGCGGTACGGGATGCCGCCAACATAGAGCTTGTTGCCCTGTACTGCTGACGGTACTCCGGTTGCTGCTTGCTTGTTTTCTTCGTCCATGTGATGGATCTAACTGATTAACCTCGCCGAAACTGAATACCTGCGACCGTGACGGTCTGAAGCTCTAATACTCTGCGAGTGAGAAAACGATACTACATTAAGAGCAAAAACGCAAATGCCGCTATCCACACCCCGCGTTGCACTTGCGAAATGCAGGCGTACACTTCTCTCTAGGTTCTGTGAGCACAAACGGTGTGTACGGAATTGTGGCTTACTAAGGGGCAAAATAATAATCCTCGCATTATGAAACAGTATCTATTACTGGGTTTTGGAGCACTGGCGTTCGTAGGTGCAACCTATGCGGCAACGACTGGCGCATTCTTCACGTCGACAGCAAGCGCACAAGCAAACGTGTTTACGGCGGGCACACTCAACCTCGCCATTGCTAAAGATTCGAATGGTACCGCTGTCAATGGCTGGGAGACGTCACAGTCGGCACCGTGGAATTTCTCCGCGATGGCACCAGGTGGTGCGCCTAGCGTAGCGAGTGTGTGGCTCAAGAACACAGGAAGTATTGATGGCATGCACTTGGGAATCAGTGCCGCCAGCACTGAGTCTGTAAGCGGCTACGAGAAACAGGTGCGCATCACCTCACTCACGCTCGATGGCTCGAACCTTCTTCAGGGTGGCGCAGGCGCGACGATTGCCGACTATGTGGCACCAACGCACTGTGACATAACTGTCTCAGGTACGAAGCTTAGTACCGCAACGCAGGATACAAACAATAGCGGCAAGGTAGTTTGTGTGGCCCCTGGCGATTACAACGCAACCTGGGAGAGTATGCCTACAATTCCCGTCACGCAACCAATGACGATTGTCTCGACACAGGGCCCAGCAGTTACGACAAGCGTTCCGTTTGACATCACTGCTAGTAACGTGACTCTCCGTGGATTCGGTATCTCTGGAGCGTCGGCCGCTGAAGGTATTGTAATTCATAGCGGTGTACACGATGTCTCAATAAAGGATAATCACATCCATGACATTGCCACCTCGCTTACTGATAATCTTAATCACCAGGGGATCTACCTTGAGGGCGACTCAACCGCAATGTTTAACTTTACCTTTTCAGGTAACGTCATTGAGAATATCGGAAATGCAGCCAATAACGGCTCGAACCAAGGTATCTACGCAGGAGACTCCGCAGCTACTGGGGCTATCACGACCGTGAACGTTAGTAACAACATTGTTACTAACGTGAAGTCGCTTAAGGGTGCGTACGGCATTATGGTCAACGCAGGAGCTGGTGCTACGGGCCGACCAGGAGTGAGTGGCCTCATTGTCACACACAACTCCGTGAACAATCTCTCTGGTGGGTGGGCACACGCCATTGCACTTGAGGGCAACACGCCCAACGCTTCTGTAACGCTTAACGATGTGCACGACCTAACTTCAGGATCGGGGGACGCGGTGGGTGTTCAGGTTGAACAACCAAATACAAGCGCAGCAAACATAACCATTAATCAAAACAATCTCACGCCTAATGTTGCAATTGGGATCAATAACAACACCGGTATCGACGTCAACGGCCAGAACAACTGGTGGGGTGACATGAACCCAGCAGATCAGGTTTCAGCCAACGTCAACACGGTAGGCTTCCTCGGCGGGCCTGTTGCAGGCTTGGTTAACGGTATTGACCAAAACCACAACGGCTATGCAGACATGCAGGACTTGCGGCTTACACCGCTAGTGAACGCTCCGATAAGTTTCGCAGCAGGTGCAGAAAAGAAGCTCACGCTGGGTGTGCAGCTTGATGGCCCAACCACGGGCAACTCGTTCCAGGGTGCAGGTCTCACGACAACGCTGACCTTTACACTCGGTCAGCAGTAAACGTCTCGGTTTGACGGTTTACACTGAATCCAAGCAGTGGCTTGGATTCAGTACTAAGCCGCTAAGGCTATGAATTAGAGCAATGAAAAAAATTACGGCCATAATTTCCACACTACTAATCGTCGCATTTGCGGCGCTGGCGCTTCTGCTTGCGGGTAGTGTGGTGCCGTTTGCGGGCTATCAAATTCGTCTCGTTACCACGGGTTCAATGACACCCACCATGCCGGTCGGCACGGCGGTGTTTGTGAAGGCACGTACGCACTACTCTGTAGGTGAGGTCATTACGTTTGAGCGCAGTGGCGAGAAAATCCCGACCACGCACCGCATTGTCGCTGACTCTATTCAAGCAGGGGAGATCTACTACACGACGCGCGGCGATGCCAACGACGCACCCGACCTGTTACCGGTAGCGCAAAGCGAAGTGCTGGGCGCAGTGTGGCTTTCGGTGCCGTACCTTGGGTACGTACTCGATTTTGCGCGGCGTCCCGCGGGTTTCGCGCTTTTGGTGGGAGTACCGCTTGCGTGGGTAATAGGAGAAGACGTACTGCGTCGTCGTAGGAGTAAGGTGCTCGCGAGTGCGTCAACACCGCTGCCATGAATACCGCGCAAACGCATAGTCGCTTCTCATGGATGCTTGGCGCCGTTGTGGCACCATTGTTGTTGGTAAGTGCAGGCATACCCCTTTCTGCGCACGCATACTTTAGTGGTGCAGCAGACGCAAGTGGTGGGACGCTCACGGCCGGGTCGCTTAACATTGCGCGCAAGGGTTTTTCAGCATTGACGACCAGCGTCTCATCGAGTACTAACGGAACCGCTGCGTTTACCATCTCGTCTACAGGTACGATTGCACCGCAGTACCGCCTTACTGCACAGAAAGGCGTGTGTTCGCCGGCGTTCTATAACGGTCTCTCGGTGTCTGTCGTGATGGGTAGTTCGGTATACAGCGGAAGTATGCAGAGCCTGGTGGCGACCACAAGCACTACGGGGTCATGGAGTTTCGCCATCTCCGCTGGCTCCGCTATTGCGCTACCGGGAGACACCTGTGACATAGAGCTGCAGATGGAGGCGTGGCAGCCAGGCTTTGCTGCGTCGAGCGAGGGTGGCTTCGCAAAAGAAATCAGCATCCCACTCACGGTGCAGGCGAGCGGGCACTTGGGGCGCACGGTTGTACTCAACGAAGTTCTGCCACGCCCAGACTCCTCGGCTCCCGCGCCCGCTAATCAAGAGTTTATTGAATTATTTAATACCTCTGGTGTACCAGTCGACGTCGCGGG
The DNA here is from genome assembly GCA_964415875.1 of uncultured Candidatus Saccharibacteria bacterium. Taxonomy (GTDB): domain Bacteria; phylum Patescibacteriota; class Minisyncoccia; order Phycocordibacterales; family Phycocordibacteraceae; genus C7867-001. The sequence continues at coordinate 15,057 of CAYQCB010000001.1, read as the reverse complement.
GTGGACGGTGTCTGAAGTCTCTGGCACTACCGAGAAATCGCACGTCATCGTGAGTTCCGTAGCGGCGACGGGCGAATTAGAGCCCTATGGTGGTACGACGTTGCTCGCGCCCAACACACCTGTAGCGTTTGTTTTTGGCGGGAGCAAAACGTACCTGAACAACGACGGGGACACGATCCGACTGTATGACAGTGCGGGAGTCCTTCGCGACGAGTTTACCTATACGTCGTCAACGGAAGGGGATTCTTATCAGCGAATTCCAGACGGAACGGGTTCGTGGGTTGACCCCGTGCCAACTCCTGGTCGGCCAAACGTCGATGCCCCGCTACCACCGGAAGCTGCGTCAACTGAAATTCCTCAAAACGATACTGTTGTGGAGCCGCTTGCTAGCACGACAGTGGCAGCAACATCGTCCGAAGATGCGGGTGGCGCGCCGGACGCGGCCAGTACCACGCCTGTAGTCGTAGAGACGAAAACAGTAGAGGGTGCGCCCTCGAGTACACCAAGCGTGCCTGAAGCGCCTGCCGACGCTTCGAGTACAGAGTCCGTAGCACCACAAACGCTCAGTCAGTCTCAAAGCTCAACACCAGGGACGCAGGAAAGCTCGAGTGCGCCACCAGCCGACGCTCCACCCCCAATGCCAGTAATTGCTGACGCTGTAGTGCTGCCGCCGACGGAGAACTCGACGCCTGTTTCTGCGGCCGCGGCGGCCAGTACTACTCCATGAATATGAAACGAAACGTATTTACATTGGTAGCTGCCACCACGAGCGTCCTCGCACTCACACTGCTGTGCGGCCCGACGCTCTCGCACGCTGCGGGTGTGGGTTTTGATGTGAACTTCGCCCCAAATCCACTTTTTTCTCAACTACAATTTGCGCCTGGTGCAACAGCCACGAGCCTCATTTCCGTTACGAATAATTACTCTCCCACCGACTCCGAGCAGGTATATGTGCAAGCAGAAAACACAAACAGTAGCGTACTTGCTTCAATGTTGATACTGACGATTCAAAGCGGCTCGACTGTTCTATACAGTGATACGCTCGCACACTTCTTCAGCGCTTCGCGGGTGCCGCTCACCAGCGTAGTGCCCGGTGCAACGGCTGCGTACGATGCAAGCGTGACCTTTGATCCGGGCGCCAGTAACACGTATCAAGGCAAATCAGTTGGTTTTGATTTGTGCGTGGGAATTGGAGACGGCGATGTTCAATGTGATAACACGGTAACGGTACCGACGGTTCCAGGCAATACAACGTTGGCGTCATTTTCTACGGGCGGCTCTATTTCTCCAACACTTACCGTATTTAACGAGTCGGGCGCGTCGCGCTCCGATACGACAGGAGTGGTTACCTGGAGCACTAACTTACCAGCCACGTCCTACGTAGTGTACGGAGCGCGCTCTGGTGGACCATATACACTCAGCACTGCGGGGCCTTTGTTTGGGTATCCTAATCAATCAACCGAGGATGCATCGCTAACTACAGCGCACCGCGTGGTCATTTCTGGGCTTGTGCCCGGAACAGTCTACGACTTCCGCGTGGTGTCAAAGCTCTCTCCCTCTGGAGTGCCTACAGTTGGTAGTGAGTACCAACTCGCTCTGCCGGGGGAGCTCACTGCGGCCACTGAGCAGTCTCTAGGAGCTCCCGCGCCCGGCGCAGGTAGTCTACAAGTAGCAGGGACGCACTCCTCAGGAACGGGCACTGCAGGATTCTCAACGTCTCCTTCGGGCGGAGAAACGGGTACATCGAGCACGTCTCAGACAACGGTGGACGCACCGCACGTTACTGGCAATCAACTCGCGGCAGCTGCGGCTCTCGCCGGACCTTTTACGTGGCTCAAAAACCCCTGTGTTTGGTTCTTCATACTCTTTTGTGTACTAGCCGCGCTTGCAGAACTCCTCTACGAGTACTTGCGACGAGGAGTTGCGTATGAGGCACCTCGAGCGCGGGAAGTTCGTCGTAGCATTTTTTATGTAGCGGCAAGTGTGGTGGGCGTGGGGGCAAGTCTCGTATTTGGGCGCATGTGTGACGTCCTACCATTTATCGTTCTTGCAGTGGTATTTGCGGCGCTCGGCTTTTATCTAAGGCGACGTTTTTGAGTAACGCAAAAAACTCACCCCCAAAGGGGTGAGTTTTTTGGTGCGGAAGACGGGAGTTAGATATTTCCTGCCATGAGAGCAGGGAAGACGAGTCCTATCATGCTGAGCGCAAGCAGGACGACGATGATGATGGCGAATGCGCGTTTCATTACGTAAAGCATAGCAAAAATAAAAAGAGCTGCAATGTCCCCACGCATGTGGTTGACGCAGCAAAAAACGAATCTATTGTGAAAGAGGAGTGAAGACCGTTCGCGGTCGTCCTGGGCTGGGGAGCCCGTGCTAACAGCTAAGGTCAAAAAGCAGTGGGCCCACCCACTCACCGAAGCTTTAGACAGTGCACAAGCACTGCTCGGACATTCCGGTTTGCTGAAAAAAGCTCACGCTTTCTGAACGCGCCGTCGGTGCGTAACTCACGCTTAATTTGGGAGAGCTTATCTGCCGGGGGAGAAACACCGCCGCCAGCGATCCGGGTTGGGTCACCCATCAGCAAACATGTCTGGACATTCGTAAGGGCCGACGCACGCAGCGCGTCGGCCCTTTTGGCATTTGTATAAAAACGTACGCCGTTCGGACTGGTGTCCGAACGGCGTGGCTGCGCTCAGTGTCTTGGTGCGGAGTGATGCCCGCGTTGCGGTTTCTGCTTTTGCTGCTTCCTTTTCTTACTGTGAAGGCCAAGCTCGGGAACGGGTTGCCCCCGGGGATCGAGAATTTCCGTAGGATCCGTGTTGGGGATGTAGGGCTTATGGCACACAAGCGGTGCCCGTGTGGCGCATCCGCCGCGGCGATGTCGGTTACCTTGGGCGACTTTTGTGCCGCACAATTGGCAATTGCTCATCAAGTGCTCCTTATAATATCTGAAGTCTTTATAACCTAGAGCTTTTTTCTTGTCTAGTTAGGCAGCGAAGCTCCGGCACGCATGCCGTTTTGGAGTTGAATGACAGACCCGGAGAGACTGCCGTCCGAGTTTGTAGTGCCCGTTATGAGAACGTTGCTGCCTACAGCAACATCAGCGAGCGAGCCAGTAACACTCTTAGAAACGGTGGTGGAAGGCGTGAGCAAGACAACGTGCGAGCTGCCGTCTCGCGTGTTGAGAGTGATGCTTGAACTGTCCATCTTCGCGACCGTCCCCGAGAGGAAACCGCTGCCGGCGGCGCCAGTGCCTGCGCCCATGCGTGCCATGAAGCCCGCCGTGTTGCCGCTGCGGGCAAACGCCGCACCCGCCCCGGGTGCGGCGGGCTTGTTCAAAAGGTGAGCACCTCCGTAACCTAGGCCCACACCCACGACGAGAGAAATAACGGTAATAATAACGTAATTCTTTTTTGTGTTCGATTCCATGGTAGAGCTTGTGAAGTAAATAAGGTTTGCACAACACTATTCGTAGCGAAGTGCGTCGATTGGATTGAGTGCGGCAGCGCGCCGCGCCGGGTACCAGCCGAAGACAATACCTATGGCCGCAGAGACACCAAAGGCGAGCAATACTGAAGACCAGGTCACCTGCGCGGCCACCAGTCCTGTCGCAGTGACAGCAAAGGCGGCGGCCCACCCGAGAGCGGTGCCAATCACGCCGCCGACTAGGGTAAGTGCAATGGCTTCAGCAAGAAATTGAGTGTTAATGTCGCGCTTCGTCGCCCCGATTGCTTTCCTCAGACCAATTTCTCTCATGCGTTCCGTGACGTTGGTAAGCATCATGTTCATGATGCCAATACCGCCGACAACGAGCGAGATGCCCGCCACAGCCGCAAGAAGTGTGGTGAAGGTGCTCGTCACGCTTGAGGCGGCTGAGACTATGTCTGCCTGGTTGAGCGTGCTGAAGTCGGCCTTGGTGGGGTCACTAATGTTGTGTCGAGAGAGTAGGAGTGCTGTGGCATCGTTTTGCACCTGTGTCATCGCCCCTTGGTCTGCTGCCTCTATGTCGATAGTGGAGAGGTAGTGATTTCCATTGCCGGCGAAGTATTGTAGTGCGGTGCCGAGCGGAATGTAAATCGCGTCGTCTTGGCTGCCGAAGCCGCTGCCGCCCTTGGGCATGGTGACGCCAACGACCGTGAACTGCAGATTGTTGATGCGCACGCGCTGTCCCACGAGGTTTGTGGAAGTGGCGTCAGCGCCAAAAAGGTCGGTAGCAACCGTGGGACCAATCACAGCAACTTTAGCAAGTTGTTGCGACTGGGCAGCACTCAAAAAAGCTCCTTGATCGACGGTAATGTTGCGAATGCCTGCATACGTTGCGTCAACGCCCGTGACCGACACGTTAGTGTTGGCTCCTGCCACAGCTACTTGGTAGCGACCTGCGTACTCTCCCGAAACGGCAGTGACGTTTGCCACGCCAGAGAGCGCAGTAGCATCATCACGTGTGAGCGACTTGGCGGTGCCACGACCGCCTGAAGCGCCGAAGCCGAGCTGCCGTGAGGCACCCGGCGTCACCATGATCAAGTTCGATCCTAAAGAACTAATGGAGGATTGAATGGCGTCTTGCGCCCCTTGCCCAATGGCCGTGAGCGCAATGACGGAGGCAATACCAATAACAATGCCGAGAATGGTCAGACCAGAGCGTGTTTTGTTTGCCGAAAGAGCGGCATACGTTTCGTCAAATAAATCGTTGGTGGTCATGTTGTTTGCGTGTCGTAGAGGCGCGTCTCGAGCGTGGCGTCTCGCACCGCGGCATTTTTCTCGTCGGACACGATGACTCCGTCGCGCAGGCGAATGATGCGGCTGGCGTGTTCGGCAATGTCTGGTTCGTGCGTGATGAGTACGATCGTGCGTCCGTGTTCGCGGTTGAGTTTCTGCAAGGTGCCAAGCACAATGAGGCTCGTTTTGGAGTCGAGGTTGCCAGTGGGTTCGTCAGCAAGAATGAGCGAAGGATCGTTTACGAGTGCTCGCGCTATAGCGACGCGCTGAATCTGTCCTCCCGAGAGCTGGTTCGAGAGGTGCGTGAAGTGGTCGCGGGGCAGCCCGGCTGCCTCGAGTGCTTCGCCTGCGCGCTTTTCGCGTTCGTGTGGAGGCATGTTTGCGTAAATAAGAGGCAGCACCACGTTACGCAGCACCGTGGTGCGTGGCAATAGGTTAAACGCTTGAAAGACGAAGCCAATTTTATCTTTCCGAATGTTTGCAAGCTCGTCGTCGGTCATTTTTGACACGTCTCGGTCGTCAAGGCGGTAGGAACCGCTCGTGGGCGTGTCTAGGCAACCAATGATGTGCATGAGGGTCGATTTGCCGCTGCCAGACGGGCCCATGATGGCCACAAATTCGCCTTCGTTTACCGTAAACGAAACACCTTTGAGCGCCGTGTAGGCTTCGGGGCCAGCTCCGTAGGTTTTGGTGATGTCACGTATTTCAATCATGTGCTTATCCGCCGGGGCCACGAAAGACTGCAGTCCCTGCGCGTGCACCTGCTGGTCGCGCGCCTGCGCCGGCTGCGTTCAAAATTGATGGCGCGCCCGTTGTTGTCTTTGCAGTGGTTACCGTTCCCGCAATGGTTTTCGTGACGACTTGCATGCCTTGGGTCAAGCCGGTAGTGACGATGGTGTTGGTGTCGTCGGAGAGGCCAGTGGTCACGCTAATGCGCTCCGGCGTGGTAGAACTCTCGGCGCCCGTAGGGCTTTCGCTGAGAGGGAGAGGTGGGTCAAAGACTTCGACATAGCTTTGCGTGCCTGCGCTTTTGATCGCCGTTGCAGGGACGACAAGGCCTGATTTGCTCGCCACAATGATGTTTGCCGTCACACTCATGCCTGGCAGCACTTGTGGATTTTGCGTATCGAAGGCAATGACGGCGTTGTAGGAGACGACGCCTTGCGTTGCGCTACCGACGGTGTCTATTGAAGCAACTGTGCCCGCAAGAGAGACATTGGGCAGCGCATCAAACGTGAGTACGGCTTTCTGTCCCACGGCGAGTTTGCTTGCATCAACTTCGTTTACAGAAATACTTGCCGTTTTATCACTCGTTACGAGGGTAGCGATAGAAGTGCCGCTCGACGCTTGGTCATACTTTTGCACGCCAACGTTGCCGATAGTGCCGCTAAATGGTGCGGTCACGGTATAACCCGCAAGTGTGGTTTGTGCGTTTGTTACCGAGTCCTGCGCTTGCTGTAGGGCAAGGGACGCTTGCTGCACAGTAAGTGTGTTTGATCCGCCTTGCGCTGTTTCCAGAGCGTTTTGTGCCTGAGCTAGTGACAGCTGTGCGGCTACCAGAGAGCTTTGGGCGCTCAGGATACTGCTCAGGTCCGCAGCGACGGTTGAGGTGTAAGTGTTGGTCGAAGCGAGAAGTGTAGCGAGCGCGGGAGAACTTCCTAGGGTGTACATAGAATAATCTGAAGACACGCGATCAAAAAAGTCGTGCGTGTTACGGACTGCCTCTGTGACGCTCTGGGTCGTGGTGTAGGTAGCTTTTGCAAGGGCAAGTAAGTCGTTGTTTGAAATAGTGGCGTTGGTTGCTTTGTAGAGAGCTGCCTGTGCTGTATAGGCATTGTATGCAGCAGTGTACGAAGTGATCGCCGTGTTTTGGTAAATCGAGATGCTGTTGTCGTGTGCAGAGACGATGTCGGTGTAGGCGTCTATGTTTTGCTGGTTGGTGCGACCAGGTGCGTTTGAGCTGTGCAAAACGCTGTCGAGTCCAGTGACGACCGTACTCAAGTCACCGTACACACTTGAAAGAGAAGCGTAGGCAGTGTCGTGTGCTTTCTGGAGATTTATTTCTGCCGTCGTTACGTTGTTTTGCGCAACGGTGAGGTTGAGCGAGAGCGTGGAGGTGGCTGTTGATTGCGCGTAACTGAGCTGTTGATTTTGGAGAGAAAGCTGCGCATTTTTGAGCGACTGAAGTGCTGGTGTGGCGTCTAGTTGCGCGACAACTTGCCCTGCGTAGACGTATTGCCCTGGCTTTACGTAGACGCCAATTACTTCTCCTGATGCTTTGGGCGAGAGCGTGATTTGTTGCGAGGCGCTCACCTGGCCGGTCTCGGTGAGGCTTTCAACGACCGTGCCCGAGGCCACGGTGGTGGTCACATAGCGTGTGGCGGTGGAGGGAGCGGTGGCAGCTGCGTAGGCGTACCACGCGCCATAGCACACAACAAGAATGACGATTCCCGAGATAACTTTGTGCTGAGCAGCATAGGCACGAATGCTGGAGCCGCGTGCGCGCAAGTTTGTGAGGGCCGATAGCTCTGGCATGGATGGGGAGGTTGACGGGTAAGGCGCCACGAGTGCGTTCGGGGTTATTACGCCACAGCAAGGGTCTTCTTTCAGCTTGTTGAAACAAGCCGATGACCTGCTAATCGACGTCTTGTATCATGTCGTTTTTGATGTCCTCAAACGTGCCGCCCACTTTTTTGCCCGGATTGAAAATGTTTTGCGGATCAAACGTCTTTTTTGTTTCTTCGAAAAGCGCCACCATGTCTTTTCCAAAAAGCATGGAGAGGTACGGCGTGCGGATGATGCCGTCGTTGTGTTCGCCGGTGGTGGTGCCACCCTCAGAAATGACGAGCTCATACACTTTTGGCGCCAGCTCGAGTACGATGGCGCGATTCTCTGCCTTTGAGAGATCCATGAGCGGAATGATGTGGAAGTTACCATTGCCAATGTGCCCGGCGACGGTGTACACGAAGTGTGACTTATATTCTTGGAGAATCGCTTCAAGTTTGGGCAAGAAGCTCGGGTAGCACGACGGAGGCACCACAAAGTCGTCGATAAACGGCGAAGCGTACATGCCGTGGAGGCTCTTGCGCAAGAGGGAGAAACTTTCTCGACGGACGATCCAGTATTTCTCGGATTCCTTTTCGTTCTTCTCAATTTTTGTGCGCACATGGAATCCTTCGAGGGCTTTTTGTGCCGCAAGCGCCTTTCGGTCTGCCTCTTCTATAGTGTCTTCCGCAAATTCAGCCATGAGAATCATTTGAGGAACGCCGCCGGTGGCGACCATAGCGGCCTCAGGGATGAAATCAATGCCGAGTCGAGCGGCTTTTACGAAGCCCATTTGCGAGAGCATCTCGGGCAAAAATTTCACAGCAAGCTCAAAGGTGTGATTGTCGTAGCTCTCAAACGACTCAGGGCGCAACGGGAGCACCTTCTCTACGATTTCAGGGAGGTGCGTGAGCTCGTAGAGGAAGACCACCAGCATGGCGCGGTGATCTTTTGGCTTCACGAGGCGCAACTTTGCTCGCGTCCAGAGAGCGAGCGTGCCTTGCGAGCCAACGATGAGTTTTGCGAGGTTGAAAAGTCCGGTTTTCGAGTCGAGGATGCTCCAGAGCGCGTAACCAGCCGAGTTTTTTGAAACCTTGGGGCGGTGCGCCGAAATGACTTCTGCGGAGTTGATGACGAGCGCGTGCATGTCTCGGTATATCTTCCCCTCAAGCGTCTCGAGTTTTTTCTTTTCAGAGAGTTCGGAGGGAGTGAGCGCTTTAAAGGTGGCAGTTGATCCGTCGGAGAGCACCACGTCAAGCTCCTCGACATATTTTTCTGTCTTGCCGTACTCGAGCGTGCGTTCGCCGCCCGAGTTGTTTGAGACAATACCGCCCATGGCACAGAGCTCACGAGAGGCAGGAAAGGAGGGAAGTATGAGATCTTTTTTGAGCGTTTCCACTTCAAAATCTCGGTAGAACACACCAGGCTCTGTTTCAGCTACACCACCCAAGGCGTCAGCTTCAACCGAAAGCACGCGATTCATGTGTTCAGTGAAGGAGACGACGACGCCAGTAGTGAGCGGGCCGCCGCTCATGTCGGTACCGGCCGAGCGCGCAGCAAGCACAGCGCCGCTACCAGCAGCATGAGAGGCGCTCACGGCTTTCACAATGGCGCACACGTCCGCGGTGTCCTTTGGGCACACGACGAGTTCTGGTACTCGCACGAAAAGAGAAGTATCGCGGCTCGCTTTTTTAAGTGACTCGGCATCGTCTTTTACTTCTCCTTGTATAGCGCCTTGTATATGTTTCTTGAGTTCGTCAGGAGTCATTGCGTACAGTGTACCCTCTTGAGGCTACGCAGTGCCACGCTCTGTGCACAGGGAGAGGGTGTGTGGGTAAACTTGTGAAGCCGTAAGTAAAAGGAGTGTCCTGTTTTGGTTTCGCATCTTTCCACACCCGGTGACTTGCGCACGTATTTCATATGTTACGGTAAAAATATGAAGGGGCTCGCCATGCGCTTGCGCATGCCCAGACGAATAGGGCTCACTGCAGTCTTGGCAATTGTCGGATGCTGCGGTTTCCCCGTGTCCGCGCGTGCGGCAACGGCGGTCACAAGTAATATTGCTACTGACACTCACTGGACACTTTCCGAGAGTCCGTACGTTGTAGAAATGCCGCGGACTTACAATGGCGTGACTTTGTTCAGTGTGTTGGCTGGTGCATCGCTCCATATTGATCCTGGCGTTGTGGTGAAATTTGGGAAAGAAAACGGAATGCTGGTGTATGGAGCGCTTGTGGCAGAGGGGACAGCAGATAGTCCCATCTTTTTCACGTCGACAGAGGATGATTCTGTTGGTGGCCTTACCAGTGGAGAGGCAAGTAGTACGCCAACCGACGGACAATGGATGCATGTGGAATTTGAGCCAGGCTCAAGTGGTACGGTCTCGTACGCGACTGTTCGCTATGGTGGCGGGTATATCACACCTGTTCCTCGTACAGGAATAGCAAATGCTGGAGGAGTGCTGATGCTTTCGCACATGACCTTCACGCACAATGCATATGACGGTTTTGGCCAGTGGTCTGGTACTACCACGCTTTCTGATTCGCAGGTCTCAAATCACGAAGTCGGTATAACGGTTGCTGGAGGGATGCTTACGTTGCACAACACGCACATTTTTAATAACACAGACGACGGCATCTATATGAGAGGAGGTTCTCTTTTGGTTGCACACAGTGAAATCGATCACAATGCAACGGGCATGTATTCGGAAGGCCATGACTCAGTCGTGGTACACGATTCAAGCATTCACGACAATACAGATCTCGGCGTATTAAATGACGCGAGTACCGCTATCGATGCTCGAGATGATTGGTGGGGCAGTGCCTCGGGGCCGCATGACACGCTAGCGAATGTGGCTGGAAGCGGAAATGGCATAGAGGGGGCTGTTACGTACACTCCATGGCTCACGGTGGACCCATCGGTGCCAGATCCCTGTGCGGTGCCTGGAGCGTGCACTGACAACGTGCTTTTTCTACCGGGCATTGAGGGCAGTCGGTTGTATGAGGGGACGGCGTGTGGTGGCACTGCTGAAGAGAAGTTGTGGGAGCCGTATTCTGGTTTTTGGGGAGTGGTCTTTGGTGCGGGCGACTCAAAGGTTGCTAAATTAGCACTTACCACGTCTGGTAAAAGCGAATGCTCGGACATCTACGCAAAGGACGGCGACATTATTGACTCGGCTGGTGGCGCCATATATCAGCCAGTTATTGATCAAATGCAATCGCTCAAAGCGGCGGGCACCATAAACGATTGGTCCCCTGCGGCGTATGACTGGCGGCTGTCACTGAACGATTTGCTTACGAGGGGCGCAGAGACGAATGGCAACATTAACTATGCGACGGCCACTGACACGCCGTATATTGAACAAATGCTGCGGCGTTTGGCTGCCAGTTCGAAAACAGGGAAGGTGACCATCATTGCGCACTCAAATGGCGGCCTGGTTGCCAAGGCGTTGCTCGCACGCCTTGGCAACCAGGCCGCTACTTTGGTAGACCGCGTGATCATGGTTGCCGTACCGCAAACTGGCGCGCCTGCAGCCGTTGGCAGTCTTCTGCTTGGTTACAATGCCGGCATTTATGATTACGGTATTGGTGTTGTTTCAAATGCTGCCGCGAGAGCACTCGCACAGAACTCTCCGATGGCCTATCACTTGTTGCCGTCGGTGGACTACTTCACCTCGATTATTACTGAGCCGACCCACCCCGTGGTGCATTTCTCGGGGCCGGCCTATGCTGCTGAAGAGGCTGCATATGGGAATTCTATAATAGATAGAGATACGTTTGATAATTTTCTTTTGGGGACGCTGGCGTCGCGAGCAGACCCTGAGGCGAGTGACTTGAAAGATCCAGAAATCGCAAATTCAGCGCTCGTGCAATATGCAAACACCATTCACAATACACTCGACCGCTGGGTGCCTCCAACGGGTATTGAGGTTGACCAAATTGCAGGGTGGGGAATAGACACTGTGGCCGGAATAGATTTCTACACCATGTACGGAACCAAGTCTGCTGCAGGTCCAGCAGTGGCGTTTGAGGAACAACCGCGCTCATATATACCAATTTTCACGGAGGACGGGGATGGTACTGTTCCGGTGCCGAGCGCCCTCGCTATGGCGAGCAGTACAAATGTAAAACGGTTTTGGGTCGATTTACATTCAATAAACAAAGCGCAAAAATCTAAAATATCACATGCAAATATTTTTGGAGTAACCCAACTCGGAGATTTAATTGCCAGTTTGCTTGGGTCAACTCAAAATGCCCTACCATTCGGAATATCGACAAGCTCTCCTACTCCCCTGACCCAAGATAAAAAACTCATATTCATCCTCCACTCTCCACTCACTCTTCAGTTGAGTAACGCTGAAGGCGAAACGACAGGCTTGTCCGCAAGCAGCACTGTTACAGAAAACATTCCTGGTGCGCAGTACGGCCAGTTTGGAGAGGTGCAGTATCTGATTGCTCCAGCAGGCAGTCAATACCAGTTGAACTTAAGTGGACTGGCCTCAGGCATGTTCTCACTCGACATTGAGGAGTCTCTTGGGGGGACACTCGTGGCCACAGCAACTATTGCAGATGTGCCTGTTTCGACCAGCACCACGGTACACTTAACTATTTCAAACGGCATAGCCGACGCTTCAGCGTTGTCGGTGGACGAAAATGGCGACGGTAGTGCAGACTTCGCCATTAAGCCAAGTGTGGGTACGACGACGCAATTTACAGAAGCCGTATCAGCCACAGACTATATCTCCTATATGGAGAAAGCCGTTGTAACGCTTAGCTTATCAAAGAACATGCAACGGCAGCTAGATACGCAGTTGAAAGGAATTAATAGAAATCTCGCGCTCATAGATACAATGTCTACGCGGGATAGTGCTCTGAAGGGTTTGCGGAAAAAGATCTCTGTTGGGATTGAAAAAATACTCGCCCGTACAATTGTGTTTCAGATCGAGGCGCTCGAAAAGTATCTCTCAATCACCTCAAAAATGCCGAGCCGTTGGCAAGCCCGTGCCCCACAAAACACTGTATCTCCTCAAGAAGCCCAAGAAATTACTGCTATGCTTGAAGAATTAAAATTGCTCGTTACTCAAAATTATGAACACTAAGATAGCGTCAGTAGTGCTTACATTTTTAGGGCTGATTTCCGCTCCTGTAAGTTATTGGTGCATAATTACGAATCGTACCTGTTATGGCACATGGATCGATCGCTTCCATGAACCATTTACTCAGCCAGTTTACTACTTCTTTTTGTATGCCTGGCCGGCAGTTCTGCTCACTCTTTTCGTCAAGGAGTCGATATTCCGTTCTTGGCTGAGATTTGTGCCATATTACACAATAATCGCAGTTCTGTTCATTGTGCTAACTCCCGTTATGCAGGCGCCCGGCACCTTTCTCGACCCTTTTCCGTTTTATCGAGTGAATGCTGCAGAACTTGCGGGGCAGGTATTCTCCGTAGTTACCTTTGTCTTGGTCGTCTGGAGGTATATAAAGTCATATCGGCTCTCGAAGAGTGAGTCTCTTACTAAATGAAAGAACTTATTGAATCAAACTACGTTTCAATAAGTGCGAGATTGCAAGTGTTGCTTGTTGCGAGCTTTTTGCTCGTTCTCGCATTTGTGAGTGCACATCCGCTGGTGTTCCACATATGTCGACACGTGTATCTTGGCGGACAAGGTGCAAGTTGTGTAGATGCCTATGTGTCAGCAGTTGCTGTGCCGCTCTTTATATACGCAACATGGGCGTATGCGGGCGTGCTTTTTGCTCTAGCAGTAAGTCGTAGGGCAACCCTTTTTGTGTGGAGAAAACTTGCTCTCATCAGCACACCTATTTTACTTGGGTTCATATTCACAATTGGACTCGGGCCACCTCCTGGGACATGGATTGACCTCTTTCCCTATTATCGACTCGACGCGGCACAGGACGCAGGCATCTTTTTCCTGAGTGCAAGCATTATTTATGTCGTAGCTAGTCACGTGAAGTTTTACATAAAAGTGTTGAGTATAAAAAGTAAACGCGCCTCTATCATTTCTGACGTGCTTGAAATCGCCGCGCAGGTCTGGGCGCCGCTTGCTGCTATTGCGGTTATTGTATTTGGAATAGTGTCTAGTTTTCTCGACTCGGTGCAACTTATTTTACTGTTGGTTTGTTACGTGGTAGGTCTGGCCGTGTATGTAACTGGATTAACGCAGGTATTGAGAGCAATCTACAGTGAAGTAAGGCACAACGCCTCTGACGGCGGGATGCTTGCATGGCAAATTGCAGTTGCCACGACTGCGGTGCTCTCTTTGGTAGCTATTTCACCATTTCTTGTGCCGCTTTTTGACCCCGGTGGTACTGCCCCGCTGGCGCCGATTTTTGTTATCCTACCGGCCGGGTATTTAGCCGTGTATCTTCTCATTGTGTCTGTGAGGCGGTATCAGCATGGTGGGCCGACTCACTCAAAGCAGGATTTGGGTAATTTCCTCCTCCTGCTCCTTACGTCTTTGATTAGTTTACTGATTTTTCTAGGTCTGCTGGTGGGGGCGTATTTTTCTGCGCCTTAGTCTTGGCCGCAGCAACGACCACTTGAACCCCCTGAGGACACGGCGTGTCCTCAGGGGGTTTACTAGAGTGGCCTAGTGTAGAAGTGGTACAACGAGCTCTCTGTGGACACGGCGTGTCCGCAGAGAGGCATTTGGAGGCAAAGTGTTGTGGCTTCTTTAAGCGCGTGGCGTGACCTCGTTCGCGCGTTCGAGGAGGTCGATGGGGTACTCGCCCGTGAAGCAGGAGAGACACAGGTTCTCTCGAGGCACACCCACGCCTTCTATGAGCCCCTCGAGCGAAAGAAAGTGTAGGGAAGTGGCGCCAAGGTAGCTGCGCATTTCTTCTACGGAGTGGTTAGCCGCAAGCAAGCCGCTTTGCTTTGGCGTATCGATGCCGTAAAAGTCCGGATACTTTACGGGTGGAGAGGAGACCAGAAAGTGTACTTCTTTTGCGCCCGCTTCAAAAAGCATGGCGACGATTTGCTTTGAGGTGGTGCCGCGCACCACCGAGTCGTCTACCAGAGCAACGCGTTTCCCGGAAATTGCTTCTTTAATAGGGGCGAGCTTCATTTTCACCCCCTGTTCGCGCAAGTGCTGATCGGGAGCTATGAACGTGCGGTGGATGTATCTATTTTTTGCAATAGCTGGCTCGTAGGTGACGAGAGCTGCCTCAGCAAACCCTGCTGCTACAGGAATGCCGGTCTCGGGCACCGGCACGACAATGTCTACCTCGACGTTTGCTTCGCGCGCGAGTATGGCGCCAAAGCGACGGCGCACTGCGTACACCGACTGGCCAAGCAAAGTGCTATCGGTACGCGAAAAATAGACGAATTCAAAGGCGTCGAGCTGCTCCTTTCCCGGAGACAGCTGCCGGCTTGAGAGACCCTGCTCGCTGAGCACAATCATTTCTCCGGCACGAACGTCGCGCTCAAACACAGCCCCCATGGGGCCAAAAGCGCACGTCTCAGAGGAAACAACAAACCCGCCGTTGAGGCGGGCAAGTGAGAGCGGGCGAATGCCGTGCGAGTCTCGCAGCGCGATCAGCTTGTCGGCCACCAGAATAACTATTGAGAAAGCGCCAGTCATAAGCGGATAGGTTGCGGCGACTGCGTCTTCGACGGAGAGGCCATCGCCCATGTGTGCTGAAATGGCCTCTGCAATTAACCGTGAGTCTGAAAAGTGTTCCGTGGGTAGTCCGCGCTCATCCAGAAACGCTTCAAGGGCTTTTGTCGAGGGCAAATTGCCGTTGTGTGCGAGTGCGAGTGTGCCACCTCTTA